>CADCWN010000293.1 GCA_902806415.1 uncultured Thermomicrobiales bacterium
TCCAGCTCCGCCGGGATCGAGCGGTAGTAGCCCATCAGCAGCCAGCAGGCGAACGGCAGCCCGAACGTCGGGTAGGCGACCATCAGCACCTTGAGCGTGTTCACCAGCTGCAAGCGGGTGAAGATCTCGTAGAGCGGCACGAAGATGATGATGCCGGGGAGGAGGTAGGTGAAGAGGATCGCCGTGGACAGGAAGCCCGCGAAGCGCCACTTCAGCCGGACCAGCGCGTAGGCCCCGAGCGCCCCGACCATCACCGAGACGAGGGCGCTCACCACCGCGACCTGCGTCGTGTTCCAGAACCAGCGCAGGTACTGGGTGTCCTGCAGCATGTAGCGGAAGTTCTCGGCCGACCAGGGGGCCGGCCAGAAGATCGACTGGAAGGTGCGGATCTGGGTGTCGGTCTTGAACGCGGTGACGACCACCCAGTAGAAGGGGAAGAGCTCGAAGAAGAGGAGCGCGCCGAGCGCGATGCCGACGCCGATCGTGCCGAGGCGCCCCATCAGCCGCACGCGCCCCAGTTTCTGCTGGTACGCGGCCGGGCTCAACTCCGTGGCCTGCCCGCCGCGACCGCGGCTCGCGATCGCGCGGTCGATGATCCCGGTCTTCACGATCGTGAAGAGGACCAGCGCGACGATGAAGAATTGCAGATTGAAGACCAGCACGGAGAGGGCCGCCGCGCCGAGGAGGATCACCGTGGTGCGCGCCCAGTCGGTCAGCTCCTCGCCGCGCTGCTTGCCCAGCTGGTCGCCGCGCGTCAGATACCCCGCGCCGACGATCGCCACCAGCAGGGCCGCCAGGACCGCGACCGGCTGCACGAGCCGCACCAGCATCGCGAGGCTGATGACGGTGACCAGGGCGAGCAAGGCCCAGGCGCCGATCTTCGAGAGGACCGTCTCCTTGGCCTGGACCACGCTCGGGTCGCCGCGCATATAGCGTCCCAGGATGACGATCAGCACCAGCAGGGCCGGGACGATCGCCATCGCCACGGCGGTCGCCAGGCTGTAGCGCCGCTCGTTGAAGATCTCGAAGGCCAGGATGGAGAAGACGCGCGTCGCGCCGCCGGGGCCGCCGCCGGTCAGCAGGTAGATCAGGCCGAAGCCGTTGAGGGTGAAGATCATCGAGAGGAGGCAGGCGACGATGATCACGTAGCGCAGGCCGGGCAGCGTGATGTTGAGGAAGCGCTGCCAGGCGTTCGCGCCGTCCACCGCCGCCGCGTCGTAGAGCTCGTTGTCGATCGACTTGAGGCCGGAGAGGAGGGTCAGGGTGAAGAAGGGGATCCCCTTCCAGACGTTGACCACGATCACCGCGGGCAGGGCCAGCCGGTAGTCGCCGAGCCAGGCGATCCCCTTGTCGATCAGCCCGAGGGAGAGGAGCAGCTGGTTGAAGCCGCCGAAGACCGGGTCGTAGAGGCCGCGCCAGG
The DNA here is from genome assembly GCA_902806415.1 of uncultured Thermomicrobiales bacterium. GTDB lineage: Bacteria > Chloroflexota > Chloroflexia > Thermomicrobiales > CADCWN01 > CADCWN01. Next base: position 1,421 of record CADCWN010000293.1, read on the forward strand.
TCAGCGCCGCCACGACCTCCGGGACGATCCACGGCAGCAGGACCAGCCCGGTGAAGACGCTGCGGAAATGCTTGATCCGGTGGAGCATCAGCGCCGCGCTGAGGCCGACCAGGAATTTGATGAAGACCGAGATCGACGCGAACTTGACGGTGTGGGTGACCGACTCGCGGAACTGGGAATCCCCCCAGA
>CADCWN010000294.1 GCA_902806415.1 uncultured Thermomicrobiales bacterium
CGCAGGTGCCGCCCGTGGGCACGGACCATTTGGCCGCGCGGCGCGGCCACGGGAATGACTGCAATTTTGCCTGCAATCTGGACGACCCCGAGCGGCAAGGCGCGGCAGGAGGAGGGCGATTCGGGCACAAAAAAGGGGACGGTGACGGGGGGAACGGCAGCCGGGGGCGCGCGACGACAGCCCCCTCGCTGGTGCTCAAGCCTGGCTGGTGACCGGGGCTCCCGGGGTTCTACCGCTTGATGCCAGCCAGTCCATGCCTGATGCCCTCGGTCGCCCAGCGCGCCCAGGGCACGGTGAAGAACGTGAACCCCTTCTCCACGAAGAAATCGGGCGCCATGTCGGGCGGGATGAAGTACATCCCCGGCACCACGCCGTGCCGCTTGCACGCCGCGGTGATGGTCTCTAACCCTTGCTGGTACGCGTCGGACTGATAGTCGAGCGGCACCCCGAGCTCGATGGAGAGATCGGACGGGCCCACCAGGAGGACATCGATCCCCGGAACACCGAGAATCGCATCGATGTTCGCGAGCGCTCGCCGCGTCTCGATCATCGGGACGATCAGGAGCTCGGTATTGACCGTGTCCATGTACTGGCGGTAGTCCCGCGTCTCGCCCCATTCGCCACGGACGCCCGCGTTGCTCCGCTCGCCATCTGGGGAATATTTGCAGGCCCGCACCATCGCCCTGGCCTCTTCCGCGGTGTTGACCATGGGTACGACGATGCCCCGCGCCCCGGCGTCCAGGGCGAAGCAGATGAGATCGGCGCGGTTCGCACTCACGCGGACGATCGGCGCCGCCCGCTTGCCGCGCAGCGACGCGATGGCAGGGATGAGCTGCTTGACCTCGACCGGCGAGTGCTGCGTATCGAACAGCAGAAAGTCGAAACCGGCATCCGCGAGCATGGCCATGTCGCCGGTCGCGGACCCGGCCGTGCCGATCGCGGTCTTTCCCGATTTAACAAGATCTTTCACCGCGTTCAATTCGCTCCGACCTCCGGGCTACACAATGACGATGCGGGTCCGCGCTGTTCCCGGGGGGTCGGCACGATCGCCCAGACTGCACGCCGTTCCCACCCGGGCCTGCGCCACGCCGCGTTCGACTCCGCCCATTCTACCAGACGCCGCCTCGCCCTCGCGAACGCCATCCGCGGACGATCGCAGGCCGCCGTGCTGGCCGTTTACGCCGCCCGCGACGCTATCCTGGCACGCTTGCCCGCCAATTGCACCAG
>CADCWN010000295.1 GCA_902806415.1 uncultured Thermomicrobiales bacterium
CGCCGTACCAGCGGTGGTCGTGGCGGGCATGGTGGAAGCCGACGACGGGCACCGGGACGCTGTCGATGACGCCCAGGTCGCGCCCTTCTTGTTCCAGCACGCGCCAGAGGCGCTCCATGATCGCCCCGCGGATGCGGTTGGTCGCCTCGGCCAGCTGGCGGCGGCGGCGGTTGTAGCGCGAGCGCTCGGGTAACCGCGGGAAGGGTGCCGGGTGGTTGCGCCGCAGGTAGGTTAGGCCGCGCGTCTCGGCGTCCAGCCCGACCAACTCCGCCACGATGCTCACGGTCAGCAGCTCGCCCTCGGTGAAGCGGGAGCGCGGGCCGGGGCGCGCGTCGTAGGGCGCGACCGCCCACTGGTAGACCTCATCCGTCACAACATACACATACGTGCAGAGATCCGCGAAGTTCTCTCTCATCCCCGTACCTCCGGGGGGTGGGTCGGCGGGTCAGCACCCCGATCCTACCCCGGAGGCTCTTCGCTGGCGAGTCGGCTGATCTAGCACAATGGGTTAGTTGAGTGTGGTACGGCAGGCGGTTGAACCCTGTGACCCGGCACAGGACAAGACCGCGCCTGGGGGCTGACGCCACGAAACCGACCGTCGTCGGTTAGGATTGCTGTCAATCCCGCCACCGCCACCAGCCGCCCGCTCACCCTCCCGCTTCAGAAGAGGGTCGCCGCCGAGTCGGCGGGGAAAGGTCTGCTCACGCCCGGTTGCGCTGGCTCGTGACGAAGTTGTAGATGGCGACGATCACCGCCACGATCAGCAGCAAGTGAATGAGGTTCCCCACAACATCCATGACAAGGCCCAAGAGCCAGAGCGCGACGATAACGACGACCACGCCCCACAGAATACCGCCCATCTATCCCCCCTCCACATTGCTTGGTCCACCATGCTCACAGTCTATTGGCACTGCCGGCGGGACACTCAGGCCGTGTGCCGTCCGTTAGGTGCGCCCCGCGCCCGCGCCCGCGCGCCCGGTATCGCCGCTCGGCACGCCGATGGTGAGCAGGCGCATGGCCGCGTCGGGCAATCCGTCGAGCGAGCGGATGAGCAGGTCGGCGGACTGTTCCAGCATCAGGTTGCGGTTCTCTGGGTCGCGCGAGGCGGCGACCCAGCGGGTCGCGCCGGAGTAGTAGAGGATGATCCGCCGGTCGTGGCCGCGCGCCAGCCCCTGCAACGCTGCGACCCCGGCATCGATGTCGGCCCCATCGCCGAGGGTGACGACGATTTCCGCGCCGATCGTCGCCGCGATGTCGGCGTTGATCGCCGCGCCGAGATCGGCGTCGGGCGACTCGTAACGGCGGGAGGCGGTGATCTCGCAGGGGAGGTTCGCCGCGTCGAGTCGGCGCAGCGCCTCCGCCAGCAGGAGCCGCTGCCACTCGTAGAGCCCGCCGCCGAATTCGAGGTGCAGGCGCGGGCGCTCGCCGGGCGGGTTTGGGGCGGGATGGCCCCCGATGAACTGCTCGGGCGCGCGCACCAGCTCGCTCCCGGCGTTCGCGACGCGCTCCTGGAGGCTGGTGATCCCGGCATCCTGCGCGCGGCGGTAGAGGCGACGACGGTCGCCGGGTCCGGGGGCCGGGATACTCCCCTCCTTGAGGATCGCCGGGGCGAGGGCGCAGAGGACCGGGTCGAGCGGGTAGACCCAGCCCCACGGATCGTAGCGATAGTCGATGAAGTCGTTGACGATCGGCATGATCGGGCGACCGAGCGCGGCGGCGTACCCAACCTCGAAGCAGACGCCGCTATCTTTCTGCGGGTCGTTGAGCAGGGCGACGACGGCGTAGCTGCGGCGGATCGCGTCGGTGTCGATCGCGTAGATTTGCGCGGTGATGATCGCTGAGTCGGTCACGGTCGGGTCCACCGCCTCGTTGCTGTCGCGGAAGGGGAGGAAGGCGAGGTTGCCCGCCGAGCGCAACCCCTGGGTGGCGAGGCCGCGCCGCAGCCCGCGCACCAGCGCCTCCTCGACCGCCGCGCTGAGCATCCGCCCCGCGTACTCGAACAGCTTGGTCGCCACGTAGACCGGCGCGCGGCCCCCGGCCAGGGCGGCCCGATCGGGCCGCCAAAATTCCTCACTCATCGGGGCGCAACTCCATTACCAGTATCCGGCGCAAAAACCGTCGCGATCGGGTCGGCACCATTGTCGGGATCATAAACGCCGCGCGGGGCGACGATGCTGCGTGGGATTATAGCGCGCGGGGTCAAGGGGATGGGCGGGAAGGGACGGCGGGGTGAGGCGAGGGGATGAGGCGGGCGGTTGAAACCGCTCGCCCCCACCCACACCCCTACGCCGTCACCGCGCGGAAGTGCTGCACGCTCTCCTCGAAGTGGCGGCGCTGCTGGCTGAGCAGGGCGTCGGCCTGTCCCGCGGGCGGGAATCGGACGCCGCGCGGCAGGGTGAGCTGATCGAGGGGCGCGGGGGTGCCACGCTGCGCGTAGGCGATGTAGCGGGCGAGGTCGCGCGCGGGCATGTCGGGGTAGCCCGCCCAGAAGTCCGCGTCGGGCGCGAGATAGGGGAGGGCTTGCGGCTCGACGCCGGTGATCACCTCCAGATTGATCGGGGCGGCGGGGGCGTGCTCGGCCAGGAGGGCGAGGATGCGGCGGAGGTCGAGATTGCCGACCCCGAGCGGCACCCACTGGGCGAGCGCCCCGTCCGGCGTGGCCCAGACGCGGGTGTCGCGCAGGTGGGTGGTGACGGTGTAGGGGGCAAGCAGTTCGACGGCCAGGGTCGGATCCTCGGCGGCGTAGGGCGGATTGCCGGTGTCGAGGCAGACGCCGACCGTCTCCGGCCCGGCCCGCTCGACCAACCCGACCAACTCCCGCGCCAGCAGATCGACGCCGCCATGATTCTCGACCGCGAGCTTGATCCCGTGCTCACGGGCCAGCGGCGCGACGGCTTGGAGCACGCGGACGCACTCGGCGATATGCTCGGCCAGTGGCACTGTCCCCGCGCGCTCGTCCTGCGACCCGAGGAAGCAGCGGACGACCGGCGAACCGACGATCGCGGCGGCGCGGATCATCGCGCCCAGTTGCTCCTCGCCGGTCCCCCACTCGGGGCGGAAGGAGGCGGCGTGGCGATCGATGCTGCCCATGCCGACCTCGACCGTCAGCCCGCGCGCGGTGGCGTGGTCGCGCACCGAGCGGAGATACGATTCCTCGTGCGAGGCGAGATTGTCGCGGCTGGAGAACTGCACATTGTCCAGGCTGAGCCCGGCGGCGTAATCGAGGAACTGGAAAGCGTCCCAGCCCTGCCAGCGGAGACTGTAACTATCGAGACCCAGGCGCATCGTCCCCTCCCACCTATCGGCGATCATCCATCATCTACCGCGCAGGATACCACCCGCCGGGCGGTCGCGCGTGATCGCCCGTAGCGGGCGTGCTGGCATACGAAATGCATCGGTGGCGGTGTGCCTGCTGCGGCACTATGACCCCGGGCCATGCCGCAGGGGCGAGAGCGGCGACGATCGCCACACGCGATGAGAGGATTGGCATCGATGGAAAAGACGACACCGCGACGCGACGATCAGGGCGACCTGGAGCCGGGGGACCAGCGGTTGTTCGCTACGGAGGGGGATTCATGGGCGAAGAACCCGAACAGGCCCGATCCGGCGAACCACAACCCCGCGCGCGACGAGGAACGCAGCCTGAGCGAAGAGGCCCAGACCCTCACCAATGATCTGATCGGGCAGAAGCCGACGACTGACGGCACCAAGGAGGGCGATACCGGCCTGAAGGAGCGCAAGTAGAGGAGTCGCGGGACGGATAGCGAGCCCTGAAGCAGCAAATAGCCCCGCCGATGGATGGCATCGGCGGGGCTATTGTTTTGGCGTGGACGGGATAGCTCTCACCTTCGCCTTGTTGCGCTCGGTATCCCGCTCTCAATTCCGGGAGAGGTGGAGGACGTTGCTGACGGACATAGTTTCTGCTATGCAAGCGCGATGCGCTGGACCGTCTTGCACTAATGCCTATCGGAGCGGGTCACCACCGTGGCGGCAGCGAGAGGTCGCCCCCACCCTGCCGTCTCCGCTGCGAGTGCGGCGCTAGGACCGTGGCTGGTCCTGCGACTTCTCGACGGCCTGATCGTAGGCTTGGGCGACGTCGCCCTCCTCCTTGATCTGCTTGTCGCGGGCTTTCCGAGCCTGTTCCTCGGCCTTGGCGATCTGGTCGCGCGACTTCTTGGCGGCGTCCTCGGCCTGGCGGACCTTCTCCTCCGCCTTCTTCGCCTCGCGGGTGGCCTTCGCGGCCTCATCGCGCTCTTTCTTCAGGCGCTCGGCCGCCTCCTCGGCGGGGGTCTTCTCGTGCTTGTTATGGTTGAACGTGCCGGTCAGCGCTTCCGGGTCGTTGACCGCGACTCGGTAGAGGCGCTTCAGCCGCTCGGTCTCGACCAGTTCGGCCTCCTCGCCTGCGCGCGTGGCCTCCTCGCGGCGGTCTTGCAACTCGGCCTTCAGTTCATCGCCATTCTGCGGGGCGAGGAGGACCGACACCGCCGTGCCGACCGCCGCCCCGAAGATCAATCCGCTGCCGAATCGCAGTGTGCGTCGTGCAAAGCCCATCATTGCCTCCGAGTGAAATAGTCGGTAGTCGGTAGTCGGTAGTCGCTACGAAGAAAGCCACGCACCTTGCCCTGTCGCCGCCCCTCTACGGACTACGGACTACCGACTACGGACGCCCTCGCGTAGCGCTTGCCACGCGCGACGTAGTGGGCCGCGCCGGTGCGACCGTGAGTGGCGGCGTCCGCGTCGAGTTCGCGGGCCAGTTTGCCGGGTACGCCGAGGATGAGCGAGCGGGCGGGGAACTCCTTGCCCTCGCTGACGAGGGCGTTGGCCCCGACGACCGACTCCGCGCCGATCGTCGCGCCGTTGAGGAGGGTCGTGCCCATCCCGATCAGCGCGCCATCACCGACCCGCGCGCCGTGGACGATCGCGCCGTGGCCGATCGTCACCTCCTCCCCGACGATCGTGGGGAAGCCGGTGTCGGCGTGGACGACGGCGTTGTCCTGCACGTTGCTGCGCGCGCCGATGATGATCGCCTCGTCGTCACCGCGCAGGACCGCGCCGAACCAGACGCTCGCCTCCGGCCCGATCGTCACGTCGCCGATAAGCGTCGCATTGGGTGCGAGGTAGGCGTCGGGTGCCACCTGCGGCACCTTGTCGCCGTAGGGCAGGATGAGTGCCATGAATCCTCCGTAGATGAGTGGCGAGTGCCGAGTGGCGAGTGCCGAGTAGTATGGCGCTATCCCGCCAGGCTGGCTTCGGTAAGACTACTCGGCACTCGCCACTTCGATGATGATCGCGTCGCCCTGCGCGCCGCCGCTACAGATGGCGGCGAGGCCGAGGCCACCGCCACGCCGCCGCAATTCGTAGGCCAGGGTGGCGATCAGGCGCGCGCCGCTCGCGCCGATCGGGTGGCCGAGGGCGATCGCGCCGCCGTTGACGTTCACGCGGTCGAGACCGGCATCTCGCAGGCCGAGACGGCGGGCGGCGATGATCGCGACGTTGGCGAACGCCTCGTTGATCTCGAAGAGGTCGATGTCGGCGGTCGTCAGCCCCGCCTTGTCGAGCGCCCGTTGCGCCGCCATCGCGGGAGTATACGCCAGGTAGGGGACATCCCAGGCGGCGGTGGCGTGGGCGACGATCCGGGCCAGCGGCGTCAGGCCGCGTTCGCGCGCCCAGCCCTCGCCGACCACCACCATCGCCGCCGCGCCGTCGTTGATGCCGGGCGCGTTCCCGGCGGTCACGGTCGAACCGTCGTCGAAGGCGGGCTTGAGGCGTGCGAGCGCGTCGAGCGTGGTGTCGACGCGGGGCGACTCGTCGCGGTCGATCACCGTCGTGCCACGCCGCCCCGGTACCGCGATCGGCACGATCTCGTCGGCGAAGCGCCCAGCCTCGGCGGCGGCGACCGCGCGTTGGTGCGAGCGGAGCGCCCAGCGGTCCTGCTCCTCGCGCGTCACGCCTTCCTCCGCCGCGACGTTGCCACCATGGACGCCCATGTGGACCCCGGCGACCGCGCAGGTCAGGCCGTCGTGGGTCAGCGCGTCGATGATCGCGCCGTCGCCGAGGCGATAGCCGAAGCGCGCGCCCGGCAGGAGGTACGGGGCGGCCGACATACTCTCCATCCCGCCCGCGACGACGACGGCGTACTCCCCCGCGCACACCAGCACGTCGGCGAGGGTGACGGCGCGCATCCCGCTGCCGCAGACGCGGTTGAGAGTGTCGGAGGTAACGGTGGCGGCGAGTCCGGCCCGAAAACCGGCCTGGCGCGAGGGGATCTGCCCCGCCCCGGCCCCGACGACCTGCCCGAGCAGGAGATGCTCAACCTCCTGCGGCGCGATCCCCGCGCGACGGATCGCCTCGGCGACGGCCACGCCGCCAAGGTCCGTGGCGGCGAGCGGGGACAGGCCGCCGCCGAGCTTGCCGAACGGCGTGCGGCAGGCCCCGAGGATGACGCTGCGTTCTCGATCGCTCGGTGGTGGCATGGTGGACGGCCTTTGGTCTCCCCCCAGCCCCCATATAGTGGGGCGTGGAGCGATGATGAAGACGGTAGTATACGTGAAGTGGGGTGGAGAGGACGGAACAGGAGCCACGGAGCCACGGAAGGGGCGGTGAGGGAATCGGTTTTAGTGTGCGGGTAGGGCGGTCGGGGGTAGGGGCGTATTGCATACGCCCGCACGTCGTCCGCCCGCCAACGTCGGTAGAAGCCTGGGCGTGGGTGGGCGTATGCAATACGCCCCTACATCCAATCCCTTTGCCCGCGCACTATCGCCTGCGGCCCTTCCTCATCGCATCTTTTCTCCGCCCCCTCCGCGTCTCCGGGTCTCCTGTTATCGTCCCTCCTCTAAACAGCGCAGCGTTGTCCGATGGGCGATAATGCGCGCCAGGCACGGGCGAGGCACTACGGTGAGGGAGGGCGATGAGCGGTCAGGGTGCGGGCGCGAATCTGGATGCGAGCGGGATTGCGGATGCCGATCTCCGGCAACTCGGCGAGCGGGTCGTCGCGGCGATGGGGCGGCTGGGGGTGCCGGGCGTGGCGGTCGGGGTCCTGCGCGATGGCGAGGAAGGGATGGCGGGCTTCGGGGTCACCAGCGTCGCGGCCCCAGTGCCGGTCGATCCGCACACGCTCTTCCAGATCGGCTCAATCACCAAGACGATGACCGGGACGATCACTCTACGGCTGGTCGAGCAGGGGAAGCTGGACCTCGATCTGCCGATCCACTCCTACCTGCCGGAACTGAAGTTGCGGGATGCGGGCGCGGCGGCGAGTGTGACGCTGCGCCACCTCCTCAGCCACACCGGCGGCTGGCTCGGCGATTACTTCGACGACACCGGCAAGGGCGACGACGCGCTGGCGACGATCGTGGGGCGGATGGCGGAGTTGCCGCAGTGGACGCCGCTCGGCGCGACCTTCTCCTACAACAACGCCGGGTTCTACCTGGCAGGGCGCGTGATCGAGGTGGTGGCGGGCAAGCCGTATGAGGCGGTCGCGCAAGAGTTGCTGCTCAACCCGCTCGGGATGGACGAGGCGTTCTTCTTCGCGGAGGACTGCATCAGTCGGCGCGTGGCGGTCGGACACACCGTCCAGGATGAGCGGGCGACCGTCGCGCGGCCGTGGGCGCTGGCGCGCGCGGCCAACCCGGTCGGCGGGCTGTCGGCCAGTGTGCGCGCGATGCTGGCCTATGCGCGATTCCAGTTGGGCGACGGCACCGCGCCCGATGGGACACGGCTGCTTGGCCGGGACTCGCTCGACGCGATGCAGACGCCTGCGACCCCGGCGGGGAGCGGGGCGGGGGCGGTCGGGATCACCTGGATGATCAAGGCGCTCGACGGTGTGAAGACGGTGCGGCACAGCGGCGGGACGAACGGCCAAACCGCGCTCTTCCTGCTCGTGCCAGAGCGGCGGTTCGCGCTGACGATCGTGACGAATGCTGACCGGGGTGCCGAACTCTGCCAGGAGGTCGGGGCCTGGGCGCTGCGCCACTACTGCGGGATTGCGGAGGCGGCGTTCGCGCCGCGCGAACTGTCGGCGACGGAACTGGCCCCCTATTCCGGGATCTATCGCGCGACGTTGAGTGATCTGGCGATCACGGTCGCCGATGGCGGGCTCGTCATGCAGTCACACCCCAAGGGCGGCTTCCCGCAGCGGGACACGCCGCCCGGCCCGCCCCCGTCGCCGACGCGCCTCGATCTCGGCCCGGACGACACACTGATCGCGCTCGACCCGCCGTTCAAGGGGACGCGCGGCGAATTCCTGCGCGACGAGAATGGGGCGATCGCGTGGGTGCGGTTCGGGAGCCGGATCGCGAAGCGCGAGTCGTGAGTCAGGGGTCGTGGGTCGTGAGAATGGGTTGGCGGTGATCAGCAGGGCGGGAGGGTGCCTGGGGCGCTAGAGTGTGGTGTCCCCAACGCCGTGACACGGCGAAAGCAAGGGCGCTCGCGCAAGCGCGCGAGCGCCTCGATAGCCCGACTCCTGGCTGCTCCGAATGCGCGGTCTAATGGTGCGCGCCGCTGTGGTGATGGCCCAGCAACTCTTCCTCGTCGCGTAGTTCGACCGGCTCGTAGAACGCCTGGGGCGGCTTGAGCAGCTCGCCCATCGCGGCGATGCGGCTGTTCAGCTCGATCCGGTGGGGCATGAGATCGTCCACGCTGCGGACGCCGACCATGCTGAGGCGGCTCGCCACCTCGTCGTTGATCAGGATGTCGCTGACTTTGCCGTTCTCATCGACATAAAACCCGCGCACATGACCCAGCCGGGCATCCACGGCATGAATCGGGTCATTGCGCGAGATCGGGATCCCGTCCTCCGGCGCGTCTTTGGTCGCCCTCGCGATAGCTTCGGCCTTCCCCGCGCGGAGGATAACCCGTTGGTCGCTCGACCAGTTCACCAGCGCGAACGGCAGGAGGGTGTCGCGCTCGAACGCCCCGCCCTCGACGATCAGGTGCGTCAGTACCGTGTCACGCCCCTGCATCCCGAGGAACATCCCCCAGACGCGTCCCAATGTCTCGTCGTCGCTGCCGACGACGATCGCCTCCATCCGCACATCCATCGTCGCCATCGCCCGGCCTCCCACTCCTTCGTACCCCGACGCCATGAGCGCGAGGATCGCTCGCGTCGCTCAGCGCGCCAACGGTAGCACACGCAGGTTGTTGAATGCCGCCGTCGTGGTGGCCTTGTCCGCGCCGGCCGCGACCACGAGGCCGAATTTGCCCGGCTTGACCAGCGCGCCTTTGTAGACGCCGAGCGTCTGCCCGTTCACCGCGACGGTGATCGCCTCCCCCTGGCAGGTGATCGTGAGCCGGTTGCTCCCCTCGCCGGTCTTGATCGGGGAGGGGCGATTGCCCAGGCTGTAGGACGAGGTGAGCGCCTGCGAGGTGCCGTCGCCCGGCGACCAGAAGAGTGAGAAGTCGCCGTTCGAGCGGATGAACAGGAGGTATTCGGACTCCTCCTTGTCGGTCGGCCCCTGCTCTTGCGAGCGGAAGATGATCCCGTAGCCGGCGTCGGCGGGGCCGGCCACCTTGCGGACATCGACCTCCATCACGAAGTTCTCGTAGCTGAGATCGAGCCGCTGGCTATCGCCGAGCCCGTCGAAGACGCTCATCTGGAATTCGCCGGTCGCCGGATCGACGCCGCGCTTGGATTGCCCAGCGACCTCACGCTCACCGAGCGTCTTGAAATCGACGCGGGTACCGCCGATCGGGACGGCGGGCAGCGGCGTGAACGTCGGCGCGACGGTGGGGGCGACGGTCGGGCGCGGGGCGGTCGCCGTGGGCGCTGGCGGCGTGGGGCTCGCGGCCACGACCGGTACGCTCGTCGGCGCAACGGTCGGCGTGACCGGGGCGCTGCTCGGCGGCACCTGCGCGGCCAGGGTGGGGGCTGGCGCGGGCACGGTCGCGATCGCCTGGGCGGCGATCGTGGCGGGCGGCGCGGCATCTCCCCGCGTGGCGAGGAGGACCACGCCGCCGACCAAGAGGAGCGCGACGATCCCGGCGAGCGCCGCGAAGAGCGCCAGCGGGCGCTTCGGCGGGGTCGTCGGCGAGGGCAGATGCGGTATCGATGGCGCGGAAGGCGCGCTGATGCCGGGCGTGTAGCCCGGCGGCGGTGTGCCGATCTGCGTCCGCGTCTCGCCGCCGGGTACATAGAACGGCGGTGGGATTCCCGGTGCCGCGCTTTGCCCGGTCGCCCCGCCACCCACGTGGCCTGGGAGGGGCGTATAGCCGGGCGGCGGGGTGTGACCCGAAGCCGGGAGCGCCCCGCCGACACCGATGCCGGGCGGGAGGCTCGGGTCAGGGCGGGCACCGATCGCCGCCGCGAACTCTAAGGCTAATTCGTGGCCGCTCTGGTGGCGCTCGTTAGGGTTCTTGGCCGTCCCTTTCCGAAGGATCTGCTCGATCGCGGGCGACAGGGGCGGGATGATCGCGCGTAGCGGTTCGAGCGGCAATGGCTCGTTGATATGCTTCATCAGGGTGTCGATGACGCTGTTGCCGCTGTAGGGAACCTTGCCGGTCAGCATCTGGTAGAGGATGATCGTCAGCGCGTAGAGATCGGAGCGCTTATCCGCGCGGCCCTGCGCCTGCTCGGGGGCCATGTACTCGGGCGTGCCGACGCCGACGCCGGTGCGGGTCAGCCCCTCGCCGCTCTGCAGTGCCTTGGCGATCCCGAAGTCGGCGAGGTAGAGATGCCCGCGCTCGTTGAGGAGCATATTCGCCGGTTTGACATCGCGGTGGACGATCCCGCGCCCGTGGGCGTAATCGAGCGCCTCGGCCATCTGATTAAGGAAGAGGCTGACCTGCGGGAGGGACAGCCGCTCCGCCTGCAAGCGCTCTTTCAGGCTGCCGCCACGGATAAGGGGCATCACCAGATAGGGGATCCCATCCTGGTCGCCGTACTCCCAGACTGGCAGGATATTGGGGTGCTCCAGCGAGGCGATACTCGACGCCTCGCGCTCGAACCGCTTGAGGAAATCGCCCTCGAGGGCGAGGTTGCTGGGGAGGATCTTGACAGCCGCCTCGCGCCCGATCCGCGTGTGCTGGCCGTGGTAGACCATCCCCATACCGCCGACGCCGATCCGCTCGACGAGGCGATAGGGTTCCATGATCATCTCTTGATGTGCCATCGGTCCCTCGCGACAAGCAGCAAGAAAAGGCCCACGGCGGGGTATGCGCGTGTGTGATGGCACTAAGTGTAGCGCAAGGCTCCTCCCGCGCGCTACGACCGTGGTTCCCACGTATGGCGCGGCGCGCGATACGAGGAAATCCACGTATTGACAACGGGTATGTGAACGATACAATGGGCCGTAGAGGAGAGGGCATGTCGGGGGGATGCTGCGGGGCCTCCTATCGGCGTGTGCGCTTAAGGAGGGGATCATGACGAAGGGACGGAGTATCCTGCTGCGTCTGGGGGCCGGGTTGGCCCTGCTGAGTTTGCTACTGGCCGTCGTTGCCTCGACCAATGTCGGACTGGCGGGCGCGGAAGACATCCCGCAGCGACCGCTGATCAAGGGCGACAGCGGCCAGGGCGGCGGTGGTGGTATCCGCTAGGGTCCGGAGAAGCCGCCGGTGCGCCCTGATCCGGGTCCACCCGTGGCACCAGCCCCGCAACCCGCGCCGCAACCGGCCCCCCAGCCTGCCCCGCAACCGGCCCCACGTCCCGCGCCACAGCCGGCACCGCAGCCGGTCACGCAGCCGGCCCCGCGCCCCGCGCCGCAGCCCGCGCCGACCAATCCTGCCCCATCCGCGCCGAGCGGCGGTGGTTCTGGTGGCGGTCGCGCCCCCGCCGCAACGATGCCGAGCGCGCTCCCGGCGACCGGGGCCGGTTTCGCCGCAGCGTCGGCGCAACGCGCCCAGGCGTTGTCCCTGACGGCGCTGCTGGCGCTCTCCCTGGGGACGATGAGCCTCGGTAGCGCTCGCCTCGCGGTCGAGCGCGCCAGGCGCTAACGCCTCCCGACCGTCCCCCGACCCCGGCGGCATCGCCTGGCGATGCCGCCGGGGTACGCTTGACATGATCGTTGACACCCGTTAGGCTGCGGGGGTGATCGGGGGCCGCGCCGCGCGGCCCGCCCACGAGCATCCCGACAATCGCGAAGAAACGAAACCGACGGCATCAGGCCGTCGACCCGTGCCCGGGCGCGTTGCCCTGCTTTGGAAGGCATGAGCCGATGGACTGCCGCGCGCCCCCTGTGTGCCGGACCCATCCGCCGCACCGAGAGGCGGATGGGTGCTGTTGCATTGCGGGAGGATGAGTCTCGGAGGGGCCGGGGCTCAACGGTAGCAGAGAGGGAGAGGTTGCAGAAGCGTACGGTTGCGCTCCGGTTCGCGGGGCTGACGCTCCTACTGGATTTCCTGGCCTTCACGCCCGTTGCGGCGCTGGCCGCGCCGCAGATCACGATCACACCGCGGCAGGGGCCGAACAGCACCCTGTTCGTCGTCACCGGCGTCGGCTTCAACGCGAACACCACTTACTACCTGCGGATCGTGTCGCAGAACGGGCAGACGCAGATCAATTTCGACGACGCAAGCACGCAGAGCGACGCCGATGGCGTCTTGCTGGCCGGCTTCAGCTTCGGCGATGCCGTCCCTGCGGGCAGCTATGTGGCGAGCATCGCCACCGCCGAGACCGGCGGGACGGTTGTCGCCTCGACTAACTTCTCGCTCTCCGGGGCGAGCGGCGCCCCGTCCGGGCCGGACATCGTGATCACGCCGTCGCAGGGCCGGGGTGGGGATACCTTCATCCTGACCGGCACCGGCTTCGCGCCGAACACGACCTACACCCTGCGGGTTTAGACCGAGAACCGGCAGACGACGATCGCCTTCAACGACAGTGACGTGGAGGCCGACGCCGACGGCGTCATCCTCAGCGGCTTCAGCCTCGCGGCCACGCGGCCGACCGGCAGCTACATCGCCGAGGTGTTGAGCAAGGCGGCGACCCCGGCGGTCCTCGCCAGCACGACCTTCTCGCTGACCGGTGGTGCCGCGCCGAGCGCGTCGCCGAGCGCCACTCCGGCCCCGAGCGCGACCCCGCGCCCGAGCGCGACCCCCGCGCCGAGCGCCACCCCGGCTCCGAGCGCAACGCCGCGCCCGAGTGCCTCGCCGACCCCGGCACCGAGCGCGTCGCCGACTCCGCGCCCGTCGGCCAGCCCGATCCCGTCCCCGCCGCCGACCGGCAATGGCGGGTTCCTCCCCGGCCTGCCGAATACCGGTGGCGGTGGTATGAGCGGCGGTGATGGCGGGCTGTTCGTCGGTCTCGGCCTCGTCGCCAGCACCGTCGTCGCGGTCGGCGTCGCGGTTCGCCGCCGCGCCGCCTAACGCGCCGCGCACGCAGTCTCATTCGCGGGGGACCGGCAGAGCGCCGGTCCCCCGTATCGTTTAATGGGGGTGGACCTCTCCCCCGAGTTTATCCCCGTATGGGGACCCCGGCGGCGACCCTCCCCTACAAGGGGGGGGGACGTTGCGGGCGTTGCGAGGGCGTGACATCGCGCCTTGTCAGCGCCCGAGCCAATCGGGTATCGTTCCCACACCGGACAGCTATCGGTCAGGCTCAGGAGTGTTCGATGCGCCGTTTCCTGGTCCCCGCGGCCCTCGTCGTGCTGTTGCTCGGCGGTTTGGTCCCGCTCGCGCCGCTCGGCCCGCGCCCGCTCGCCGCCGCGCCGTATTGCTTCCCGCAGAATAATCGCTGCCTGGATGGGGCATTTAGGGAGTTCTGGCAGGCGCACGGCGGGCTGGAGATCCTGGGGTTGCCGATCAGCCAGTCGTTCATCGATGAGCGCGGGTTGATCGTGCAGTATTACGAGCGGGCAATCCTGGAATGGCACCCGGAGCAACCCGCCGAGTACCAGGTACTGCTGACCCGGCTCGGCGATACCCGCCTGGGTAAGCGTCCCGAGCGGACCGCTCCGGCGAAGGCACCCTGCCTGCCGCCCGATTGCGCCACGCTGGCGGAGACCGGGCATACCCTGCGCGGGGCCTTCCTCCAATACTGGTGGGCGAACGGCGGCCTGGCGGTCTTCGGCTTCCCGCTGACCGAGGAGTTTGTCGAGCGTAACCAGGCCGATGGCAAGGAGTACGTCGTCCAGTATTTCGAGCGCAACCGCTTCGAGTACCACCCGGAGAGCGCCGACCCGCGCTATCGGGTCTTGCTCGGCCTGCTCGGTGCCGAGACTTGGCGCACCCAGCCGACCCTGGCGACGAAGCCGGCGGTGCCGGTGCCGGACTATGCACGGGTGGTGGGGCTGCCGCAGCGGCTCGCCATCCCGAATATCGGCGTCGATGCGGCGGTGGAGTCAGTCGGGGTGGACGCGACGAACACGATGGAGACGCCGCGCGATCCGTTCGGCGTCGGCTGGTATCGGCTCGGCGCGCGCCCCGGTCAGCGCGGCAACGCCGTGATCGCCGGGCACGTCGATTACGCCGGGATCGGCCCGGTCGTCTTCTGGGATGTGCGCTTCCTGGTGCCGGGGGCGGAGATTTTCGTGACCGATGACGCGGGGCTGCGCTGGCGTTTCCTGGTCAGCAAGCTCGAGAGCTACCCGGTCGAGCAATTCCCCGGCGAGCAGGTCTTCGGCGGGACGGACGAGACGAACCTCAACCTGATCTCCTGCGTCGGCGATTTCGACCCGATCACCGCGTCCTACACTCAGCGGATCGTGATCTACTCGCGCTGGGATGGGGTGGTGCCCAAGGCGACGCGGTAGGGGGTTGGGTGGCGACTGCGAGTCGCGAGAGAGGGTGAAAGCCTCTGTCGGAAGCCACAAGCGGTACGCGATGTAGGGGCGTATCGCCCACACCTTGCCCGCGCCGGAGTGCTTTCCCCGGCGTTTATAGACCGTCGGCGTGGGTTGTGCGTATACAATACGCCCCTACATCCGACCGCTTGTGGCATCTACTAGAGGTTTTTTCACCCCCTCACGACTCACGACTCACGACTCACGACACGACTCGCGACTCGCCCCCGCCGTGAATCGCGCGGGGCAGAACGGTGCCAGTTGGGCCGCCTCCCCGGCGCCCATGATCTCGCCCGCCAGGAGGCGCCCGAGGAGGGGGCCGAGGGTCACGCCGCTGTGGGTGACGGCGACGTAGGCGTTGGTGTGGCCGGGGATGAGGCCGACGATCGAGACGCCGTCGCGCGGCAGCGGGCGCACGCCGATCCGCGCCGCCGCGATCCCAGCGGCGGCGACCGACGGATAAGAGCGGGCGGCGCGGGCCAGCGCCTCGGTGCAGGCGGCGGGCGGCGGATCGGTCGGGGTGTCGGCGCTGACGGTGCGGTCCAGGTCCTCGGCATGCGCCAGGACGAGGCCGCCGCCCGGATCGGGGCGGAAGGTGATCGCGTCGGCGTGGCAGACGCAGCGCCCACTTGGCCGCGTGGGGCCGGTGATCGCCAGCAGCCCCGGTTGCCGGTCGAGCGGCAGTGACCAGCCGAGGAGTGCCGCGACCTCGTCGGCGCGCGGCCCGGCACAATTGACCAGCGCATCAGCCGCCAGGGTCGCGCCGCTCGCCAGGCGCACGCCGGTCGCCCGCCCGCCGGTCTGCTCGATCGTGACGACCGCCTCGTGGGTGCGGATCGTCGTGCCGAGCGCCGTCGCCCGGTCGAGGAAATGGCGGATCAGCGTTGGTACATCGACCCAGCCCTCGTCCGGCGCGTACCAGAACTCCGGCACGATCGTCGGATCAACCGCCAGCCCCGGCTCCAATTCCCGCGTCGCGCGCCCGGTGGTGATCGCCTCTGTCCGATAGCCCCACCCGGCCTGCCGCGCCGCGTCCCGGCGCAAGCCCTCCTGACCCGCCGCCGTCACCGACCAACTCAGGCCGCCGACCGAGTGCAGCCACGGTGCCGCGCCGAACTCCCGCCCGAGCGCCGCGTGCTCGGCCATCCCCGCTACATTGAGATCGTGGTAGGCGCGCGGGCGCTTGTGGGCCGAGTTGAGCCAGGCGAAGCTCGATGCGCTGGTCCCGCGACCAAGCTCCCCGGCATCGACCAGTGTCACCCGCGCACCGCCCTCGGCCAGCCGATAGGCCGTTGCCGTGCCGACGATCCCGCCGCCGATGACCACGACTTCCGCGCCCGCCCCGCCGTTGCCGCTCATCTGTCCCTCCGCTCCAGGGCGCGCGCGCCGCGTGTGGTACTAATTGGCTATCCGCCGACCCTCCTAGTGTACCGGAATTGCGGTTACAATCGGAGCGTTCGATCGAGCGGTGTCGCCCGTGAGCACAAAGGTTCCCCTTGCCCTCTTTGGCGAGGTGAACTACCGTGTATCATCGGGATGTGAGCGCCCCCGAATTTGCCGATTCGTCGGCCTCCAGTCGCCTGGCGTAGGCTCCTCTGCCGCGCTATGTCACGCCGCCCGACCGTTCGCAGCCGTATCGCCCGAGGAGGAATCGCCATGTATCGGCCACCCGCCCGCGCCGCCCGGCTCCTCAGCCTCCTGCTCCTGGTCGCCGTCCTCGCGCCCGCGTTCGCGCTCGGCCCCGCGTCGGCCCCGGTCGCAGCGCTCGACGCCGGTTTCCAGGATAGCGCGGTGACCAACGTGGCCTCGCCGACCGCGCTCGCCTTCACCCCCGACGGGCGGATGTTGATCACCACGCAGCCGGGGCAACTCCGCGTCTACGCGGGCAGTGCGCTCTTGCCCGCGCCCGCGCTCGATCTCGCCGCTGGGGGGACGCTCTGCTCGAACTTCGAGCGCGGCCTGCTCGGGGTCGCGGTCGATCCGAATTTCGCGACGAACCGGCAGATCTACCTCTACTATACCGTCAAGACCGCCCCCAACGCCGTCTGCCAAAACAATGTGCTGGCCTATAACCGCGTCTCGCGCTGGACCCTGTCGGATGCCAACGTGGCGAGTGGCGAGGTGGTGCTGATCGACCGGATCCCCTCGCCCGCCGGCAACCACAACGGCGGCGATCTGAAGTTCGGCAAGGACGGCTATCTTTACGCCAGCGTCGGCGACGGCGGCAGCACGCCGCAGAAGGCGAGGCAACTCTCCAGCCTCAACGGCAAAATCCTGCGCATCGCGGGCGACGGCAGTATCCCCCCTTCCAACCCCTATCAAGGGTCGGGGACTGTGCGCTGCAATGTGGCCGGTCAGGCGACCAACACCAATGAGCGCTGCCAGGAAATTTACGCCTCCGGCCTGCGCAACCCATTCCGCATGGCGTTCGACCCGAACGCGGCGGCGACACGCTTCTTCATCAACGATGTCGGGCAGAATGCCTGGGAGGAGATCGACAACGGGTAGAACGGGGCCGATTATGGCTGGGACTGCCGCGAAGGGGCGCACCCCTACCGCACGACCGATCGTTGCAATCCGACGCCGGGCGGCCTGACCGATCCGATCCACGACTACGGTCGCGACACCGGCTGCTCCTCGATCACCGGCGGGGCATTCGTGCCGAGCGGCGTCTGGCCCGCCGCCTACAACGGGGTCTACCTCTTCGCCGACTACGTCTGCGGCAAGATCTTCACGCTGCGGGAGACCGCCCCCGGCACCTGGGTGCGCGGCGAGTTCGTGGTCGGCCTCGGCGGGAGCAGCGCCGTCGCGCTGGCCTTCGGCCCCTGGGCCGGGCCGGGCGGCGCGACCCAGGGGCCCTACTACACCACCTACGCCGGGGGAGGCGAGATTCGCCGGATCGGCTACGCGAACGCGGTCAATAATCCGCCGACCGCCGCGCTGACCGCCTCGCCGCGATTCGGTGGCGTGCCGCTGCGGGTCGATTTCGATGGCAGTGCCAGCGCCGACCCCGATCCCGGCAATCCGCTGACGTTCGAGTGGGACTTCGGCGACGGCGCGACCGCGACGACCGCTGTCCCCACCGTGAGCCACACCTACACGACCGCCGCGATTCGCACCGCCACCCTCCGCGTGCGCGACGGCGGCGGGCTCCGCTCGGCCCCCGCCACGCTCACGATCGGCGTCGGGGATGTGCCGCCGGACCCGACGATCAGCTCGCCCGCCACCGGCACGCCCTACACGCCGGGTCAGACTTACCTCCTGGTCGGCGGCGCGACCGACCCTGAAGATGGGATAGTGCCGGACACTCGGCTGAGTTGGCAGGTGTTCCTGCACCATAACGAGCATACCCACCCGATCCTCGGCCCGGTCAGCGGCAACGCGATCAGCTTTAACGGGCCGGTCCACGACGAGGGCCGCAACTGGCTGGAGATTCGCCTGACCGCGACCGACGCCCAGGGGCTCGGTGCCACGACGACGCGCGCGCTGCTCCTCGGCGGGACGGCGTTCGCCGACGTGTCACCGGGCGATCCGGGCTATGAGGCGATCAACGAACTGACGGCGCGCGGGATCATCCAAGGCTACGGCGACGGCACCTTCGGTCCGGCGGACATCAGCCTGGGCGCGCAGATAGCCGCGCTGATCGTCCGCGCGATGGGCTGGGGCGGCGAGACGGCCACCAATCCGTTCCCCGATCGCGGCTCGGTCGATGACGAACTCTGGGGGGCGGTCGCGATCCTCGCGGCGCGCGATGTGGCGCTCGGCTATGAGGATGGCACCTACGACCCGACCGGGGACGTGCTGCACATCCAGGTCGTCTCATTCATCAGCCGCGCGATGGTCGAGCGCGGCTACTGGACTGCGGCGACCGGGGACGATCCGGGCATCTACCCGAACGTTCGGATCGCCGAGCGCGACCGCCTCGATCTGGTGACCTACGTCCGCAACGCCGGATCCGTCCCCGACCGCCCCGCCGCTGCGAACTGGGACGACTGGAATACCCCCGCCTCGCGCGGCTGGTTCGCGCGGGTCTTGTGGCAGGCGATCGACGGGCGGGTAGAAGAGGGGTAGTCCTCACCCCCGCCTCGCTCCGGATGAACCGGATTTATCCTGCTGCAAGTCAGGACAATGTGCGCTCGGCACCCCCTCTCCCCATCCGAGGAGAGGGGGGAGGCGTTGCGGGGGTGGTTGTTTCAGCCCCCCCCTTCCAGCACCCCCGCCAGTGTCTGTGTTGCGACGTTGCTGCCGCTGACAATCAGGAGGATCGGGCCTGGGGTGTCGGCGAGCAGGCCCGCTTGGAGGGCGGCGAGGCCGACCGCGCCGGAGCCCTCGACGATCAGGTGGTGGCGATCGAGGAACGTATGCATCGCCCGCGCGATTGCCCCCTCGGGGACGGTCAGGACCGCGTCGAGGGTGTCGCGGACGAGGGGGAAGGTGATCGAGCCCGCCGCGATGTTGCCCGCCAGGCCGTCCGCGAGGGTCGACGACGACTCGACCGGTACCAAGCGGCCCGCCGCCAGCGAGGCGGACATCGCGGCGGAGGCGATCGATTGGACGCCGACGACGCGGATCCCCGGCAGCAAGGCCCGCGCGGCGATCCCGATCCCGGATGCCAGCCCGCCGCCGCCGACCGGCACGACGATCGTCCCCGCCTCCGGCAGATCGAGCAGGGCTTCGAGGGCCACGGTCCCGGCCCCGGCGATCACCGCCGGATCGTCGTAGGGGGAGACGAAGGTCAGGCCGCGCTCGCGGGCGATCTGGGGCGCGCGGGCCTCGGCCTCGTCATAATCCCGCCCGACGAGCAGCAGTTCCACTCCCGAACGGCGCAGCGCCTCGACCTTCGCCGCCGACGCACCCCCCGGCACCACGATCGTCGCCGCGATCCCGGTCAGCCGCGCCGCCTCGGCGATCCCGAGCCCGTGATTCCCCGCCGAGCAGGTCAGCACGCCGCGCGCCCGCGCCCCTTCGGGTAGGGTCAGCAGGCGGTTGATCGCGCCGCGCAGCTTGAACGAGCCGGTGCGCTGTTGGCACTCCAACTTCAGCCAGACCTCCACGCCCAACTCCGCCGACAGCGCCCCCGAGCGCTCGGTCGGCGTGCGCAGGACGTGCGGCGCGATCCGCCGCGCGGCGAGGAGGATGTCGCGGAAGACGATCGGTGGTGGAGTGGGCATCGTGCTCCTTGGTGATCTTCGGGTGGGGGTCGAAGGTCGAAGGTCGAAGGTCGAAAGGTTGGTTCCCGGCGATGGGAACGCGCCGTGCTTACCAAACGCCGATCACCGCCGGTTGTAGGGGCGTATTGCATACGCCCGACTCACGCCGGAGTTGTCTCCGAATGTTGGCGTGAGGTCGACGTGCGGGCGTATGCAATACGCCCCTACAACCGACCGCCCTGCCCATTTCCCGAGGTGCGCGCCGTCCTTAACCGGTCTCCTCCCCGCCCTCTCCGTGTCTCTGTGCCTCCTGTCCCGTCCCTCCTTCAACCTTTCGACCTTCGACCTTCGACCCTCACCCGAAGATCACATACTCCCGCAGGAAACGCTCGACCGCTGTCCAGAAGGCGGCGATCGTCTCGCGCTTGCGCCAGCCGTGGCCCTCGCCCTCGTAGACGTGGTACTCGTGCGGGATGCCGCGCCGCCGCAGGGCCGCGACGATCAGTTCCGACTGGGCGGGCGGGACGACCGGGTCGTTCGCGCCCTGGAAGATCGCGATCGGGTCGCTGATCCGGTCGGCCCCGTAGATCGGCGAGCGTTCGCGGTAGCGGTCGCGCGCCGCTGGCAGCGGCCCGACGAGCGCGTCGAGGTAGCGCGCCTCGAACTTGTGGGTGTCGGCGGCGAGGGTGAAGAGGTTAGCGATCCCATAGAGGCAGAGCGCCGCCTTGAAGAGGCCGGGATGGGTAACGAGGGTTTGCAGGACGGTGTACCCCCCCGCGCTGCCGCCCATCACGACCAGCCGTTCGCCGTCGGCCAGCCCCTCGGCGGCCAGGAAGCGCGCCCCGGCGGCGGTGTCCTCGACATCGACGACGCCCCAGCCCTCGCGGAGGGCGCGGACATAGTCGCGCCCGTGGCTGGTGCTGCCCCGGTGGTTGACTTCCAGCACCACGTAGCCGCGCGAGGTGAAGAACTGCGCGGCGGCGTTGTAGCCCGCATTCGCCGCGCCGGTCGGCCCGCCGTGGACGCGCACGATCGCGGGCGGCAGACCGGCCCCCTTGTAATGGCTGCTCGTGGGCGGGTAGTAGAGGCCGTGGACGGTCGCGCCTCCGTCAGCAGCCCAGGAGACCGGGCGCGGCGAGGACAACTCGGACCCTGGCACCCGCTCGGCGGCGCTGCGGGCGCAGATGCGCGGGTTGCCCCCGTGACCGTCGGTCGCCACGATCCGGGCGGGGATCGCGGAGGAGGACCCGATCGCCGCGATCCTGCCACTCGCGACCGACCAGGCGGGCTGCTCGATCCAGGTGTAGTTGGGGAGCAACGGCAGCGGCTGCGCCGTCTCGCTCTTGAAGTCGTAAGCCCAGACGCGCCGGAAACCGCCCTCGTTGCGGAGAAAGAGGATCCCCCCGCCGCCGGGTCCGAACGCATACGCCCGCATCCCCTGCGCCCAGGCCGGTTGGCCCAGGTCCACCGTGTCGGTCGTCAGCGCGCGACGCTGCCCGGTCGTCAGGTCGTGCAGATAGAGATTGTCCCAACCGGACTCATCGGAGATGTAAGCCAGGGAGCGGCCATCGGGCGAGAACTCCGGCCCGAAGATCGCCGTCTCGCGGTCCCCGGCGATCGGGCGGGCGTCGGCGAGGGTTGGCAGATCGCCGTCGGCGCTCGGCGGGCGGACGGCGGCGAGGTGGAGGGTCGTGCCATCCCAGGGCATCTGCGGGTGGTCCCACTGGATCCAGGCGACCTGTGTGCCGTCCGGACTCCAGCGCGGCTGCATGTAGAAGTCGGCCCCCTCGGCGACGATCCGAGGCCAATTCCGGCCCTCCACATCGACGAGTGCCAGCCGATCGACGCCCTCATTCGCGTGGACGTAGAGGACCCAGCGGCCATCGGGCGAGATCGCCGGGGCGGCGGCGTGGCCGAAGGCCGGGGTGATCGGCCGGGCTGCGCCCGCCGCCAGCGGCTGCCGGAAGAGGCGACCCGAGGCGGCGTCTGCGAAGTAGACGAAACCGCCCGCCACGCCGAAATCGCCGCCGCCGTAGCCGACGCGCGCCCGCACCGACTGGCCGACCGTCAGATCGCGCGGGGCGTCGGTGTCGGTCTGCGCGACGAGGACGCCCTGATCGCCGCGCCCCTCCAGCCAGACGAGGGTCCGGCCGTCGCCGTCCCAGGCGAGGTCGCCGAGGCGCGTCCCGCCCGCCATGCTCTGCGGCGTGATCGGGCTCGGCCAGAGGCCGTAGGGTCGTGTCTCCTTCTGCTTCGATTGGCTCATCGTCCCCTCCTCACTCCGCGAGCCGCACGATCGCCGCGCAACCCGCCGCCGCGCGCGCCGCCAGGGTGTCGGCCTGCGCCACGAGGTCGTCGCGCTCGACCGTATCGGGATGATCGTGCAAGTTCGTCCGCACCGCCAGGGTCGCGCAACGCACCGCCGCCTCGGCGAGGATCGCGCCGTTGGCAAGGTCCGCGCGTAGCGCCGGTCGCGCCTGCTCCGCGACCGTCGCCAGGAAGCCGAGGATGTCGTAGGCCATCCCGGCGATCCTCAGCGGCGTGAGGGCGGCGGCGAGGCGCGTCCGGGCGAGGGCATTGGTGCGCGTGCGGCGGGCGGCGTCGCCCTCGCGCGGCAGCGCCCGCGCGGCCAGGTAGGCCCGGTAGGCCGCGCCGTCCTCCTCGATCGCGCGCAGCAGCGCCGCGCGCCAGGCGACCGCCTCGCCCCGGACGCGCCACAACCCCGCCTCATCCCCCACGCCCGCCCGCTTAAGGGTCAGCCCCGCGCCCATCTCCGCCAGCGCCGCCGCGAGGGCGGCGGTCAGCGCGGCAACGGCCACGCCCGCCGGGAGCGGCTCGGCGGTGGCGACCGCCGTGATGAAGCCCGCGAGATCGACGTCATCCTCGCCCGCACTCAGCGCCCCACCCATATGACATATCCCCACCAACTACGTGCAACGGCGCGTCACGGCACCCACTTGCGGTATCATACGCTTGTTTGGCGATGATGCGACGTGATGATGCGGCGCGTCAGGGTTCAGGGTCGGGGACGCGAAGGAGAAACAGGGAAAATGTCGGTCACGCGCTACCTCTTCGAGCTGGAGATGCCCCCGGTCTACCTCGGGGAGACGGTCGCGGTGATGACCGCCCAGAGCGGGGTGACGATCCCCTACGAGGAGACGCTGACCTGGGATGCGGGGCTGGCGGTTGGGCTGGTCCGCGTGGAGACCGGCACCCTGGGGATCATCGACGACCTCTATCGCTGGTGGCGATTGAAGGGCCGCGCGATCGGCTTCCCGTTCGACATGGCGATTCGCGTCGCCAATCGCGGACGCGGCGACTTCACGAAACATTCGCCCGACCAGCTCAAGACGATCATCGCCCAGGGCCAGGACGAGATGATCGCCCGGCTCACGGAGGGCGAGTCGATCCGGTGAAGCGGGGCGGGTGGTTGAACCCTGTGACCCGGCACAGGACAAGACCGCGCCTGGGGGCGCTCACGCGCCACGAATACCGGTGAACGGCACAATGACCGCCCTGCGGCGGTGAGGTTCGCCATCAGCGCAATATCAAATTATGCCCGCGCCGCCGGTGCCTCGTCGGGCAGGCCACGCCAGAGGGTGAACATCGCCAGCGCGGCGAGGATATAGGCGCTCGCGCTCATGATGAAGGCGGGGCCGAAGCCGTAGTTGACCTGGACCCAGCCGCTGATCAGCGGGCCGAGCGAGAAGCCGGTCGCGTAGGTGACGTTGTACAAGCCGGCGAGGGTGCCGCGTCGCTCAGGGGCGACCCGGCTAATGGCGTAGGGGGTGTAGATCGGGTCGATCGTGCCGCGCAGCCCGGCGCGCAGCGCCTCGAAGATGACCGCGCCGACCAGGAACGGCATCGCGACCAGTAGGGCGATGCAGACGGCGATCCCGCCCATCAGCCCGCCGATCGCGCCGATGTTGCCGAAGTGCCGCGCGATGATCGGGGCGCTGAGGGCCGCCACGCCGCCGAGGACGCCGGTGATGGTGAAGATCGCGCCGAGCGGCCCCGGCTCGACCCCGAAGCGCAGGGTGAAGAAGAGTGGCAGGAAGCCGATGATCGCCCCCGACCCGCACGCTTGCAGGGCGTCGGGGATCAGCAACCTGCCGAAGAGGCGCAGGTCGGCCAGGCGGAGCGGCGCGCGCCCGGCGGAGCGATCCCCCGCCGACTCCAGGTTGCGGATCCGCCAGAGGGGCAGCCCGCCGACGAGCGTGAGCAGGGCGTTGAAGACGAGGGCGACCCGCAGTGCGGCGGTGTCGTCGGACGAGACGCCGAGGATGCCCGCCGCGCTCGCGGCCACGCCGCCGCCGATCGCGCTGCCCAGCGCCCCGACCCCCCAGAGGAAGAATGAGTTGATCGAGAAGGCGCGCACCCGCTGTTCCGGCGTCACCGCGCCGATCAGCAGCGGGCTCGTCGCGCTCCAATAGATCACCGCGATGGCGTTCTGCACCAGCATCCAGAAGATCAGGGCGGGCAGCGAACGCGCCAGCCCGACCCCGAGGAGGCTGATCGGCAGCAGGATCCCGCTGATCGCCAGCAGCCGTGCCCGTCCCACCCGATCGGCCAACATCCCCAGCGGCACGCTGGCGACGAGGACCATCAGCGCGCCGGTCGCGTTCAGCCGCCCGATCGTCGCCAGATCGTAGCCGAGGCTGTAGGCGTAGAGCGGGAAGATCAGGTTGTGCAGGGTCATCTGCAACCCTTTGACCAGCGTGTAGCCGAGCAGGGTGTTGGCCGTGGCCCCGAAGCCGAAGCGCGGTCCCCGCCTTTCGGGCTCTTCGACCGGCCCCGCCTGCGTGCGCTGTCCCTCGAGCGTCGTCTCGACCATACCCCTCACCCACTCCCGCCGCGCACGCCCGCACCGGGCCTGCTTTGCCCCCGCCGTACGGACTACCATAGCGAATCCGATGCCGTCGCGACAATCGTCCGTTGGGCCATCGACGGGGCTGGATGATCGGCCAGGGGTTAGGGATAAGGTAGGATGAGGTGCTTGATCGTCGGTCAAAGATGGCGCATGGTACGAGGCCGTTCCGCACGGCGACATGATGCTCGCCGAGCCTTTCGGGCTGATCGCGGCGGCGCGGGATAAGGCGGGGCGGGGGATGTGACGCAGAGCGGTGCTGTGACTTCACCTCGCAAGGAGGTAAATGGCTTTATGGCATTTGGCTTTTGTATGCAAGAGGACATCCTCTAGCGCCATGTCCATTTCTAGAATATGGCAATCAGGCCAATAAGTGAGGCCACAATACCAATGAAGCCGAACACCTTGTACAGCCAATGATCCGTTGAAGCTTCAACGATGCCTACGATGGAAGTCCCGTACTCTTCCCGCCACTTGGCTTGTGTCTTCAATGTGCCCTCCCATTCTAGGGCGTGTCCTCGGTGGTGGTAGGCTCCCCGCGTGCCGGTCGGGCGTGCGTGAGGCGGGGGCGAGATGATACGGCGGTATGCGTTGCGGGATGGCCAATGGGTGCGGATCGCGCACCTGCTGGCGGGGCGGCCC
>CADCWN010000296.1 GCA_902806415.1 uncultured Thermomicrobiales bacterium
CCCGCATACGCCCGCACATTCGGATCGTCCGGGGCGAGCGGCCGACCCTTGCCCCGCAGATTGTCGAAGAACCCGCGCTCCTGCGCCTGCCGGATTTGCCGATCGATCCAGCTCTCGTACTGCGCGAACGGCAGCCCCTTCGGGCGGCGGGGGGGGGGCGCGATCTCGTCCGGTCGCGCCTCATCCGGCCCCCCCACCGCCTCGCGCGAATCGCGGGCCGCATCGCCCGCCCGCCGGAGTTCCTCGATTCGCCGCTGTCGCTCATCGCCCAATCCGCACCCCCTCGTCCCGCCGATCGATTCCTCCCTCAATCGTACTATGCCGGTCGTCGCGCGGCACGCTGCCGCTTGGCGCACATCTTGCGACCCTCCGGGGCGCGGCGGCGGGCGCGACGACGCGCGGGCCAGCCGACGGGCATCGTGCCGTCGGGAGTCCCCCGGTATACTTCCTATAGTGCGCGCACGACGGGGCGGACAACGGGGTCCGCAGGCCCGGTGCGCGACCCCTTGGAGACAGTCGCGTGAATAATTCGATCAAACTACCGGTGGCCGCCCTCAGTATCGCCGTCCTCTTCGCCGTCTTCACCTTCGGCTCGATCGTCGCGCGCACGACCGAGCGACCCGGCGGCCCCAGCCCCGAGCAGGCGCTCGCCGCGCGCGGCGGCACCCTCTACAACCAACTCGGCTGCCAGGCGTGCCACAGCTTGCAGGGCGCGGCGGGGGCCGGCCCCGCCCTCAACGGCGTCTACGGGCGCGTCGCCGTCCTCGAGAACGGCGAGGAGGTCATCTCCGACGACGCTTACTTGCGCGAGGCGATCCTCAACCCGAACGCCAAGATCGTCAAGGGCTATCAGGCCAACGTCATGGCGGGCGGCATCCAGGGCGTCCTCGGCCAGTTGAACTCCGGCGACACCACCGACACCCTGATCGCCTTCCTGAAGAGCGTCAGCCCCGCCGCCAATGCCACCCCCGGCACCAACGGCACCCCCGGCACCGGTGGCACCGTCACCCCGCGCGTCGGCCCCTCCGGCACCGCCACCCGCTGACACCCCCACCGCCCCGTCGCTCAGAGCAGTGGCGGCCCTCACCCCCGCCTCGCTGCGCTCGGCCCCCCCTCCTCGGATGGGGAGAGGGGGAAGGAGGCGTTGCAGGGCAGCGCTCCCCACCCTCCCCGCGTCGAGCCCTTCGCCGCCGCAGCGGCGGGGAGAGGTCATCCCCACCCACATTCGCGGCATGGCCCACTCAGGAAGGCGCGAGGATCGGCTCGGGGGGCGGCGCAACCGGGAAAGACGAAGCGGCGAGGTAGCTGTTGAGGCTCGCGACGAGGGTATCCAGATCGAACGGCTTGGCGACGAACCCGGCGAAGCCGCGCTCGGACGCGGCGGCGAAATGGCGCGCGGGATGGGCAGAGAAGACCACCACGCGCGCGGGGGCGGCGCGGTCGCGCAGCGTATCGAGCGCGGGCCACTCGTCGAGCGTGAAATCGGTGGCGAACCCGGCCAGCGCGTCGGCCAGCACGAGATCGAACCGCTCGTGGTCGAGTGCGTCGAGCGCCCCGGCGAGATCGGCGGCGAGCGTGACCCGGAATCCCTCCTCGGTCAACGCCTCGCCGACCAGTTCGAGGATCGCTGGCTCGTCATCGACCACCAGAATCGTCGCCGGGCGAGTGGGCAAGTGGCGTTGCTGCTCGGAATGCTCGGAATGCATGGTCGCCCCTCCTGCGCGCGCCAATCGCTGACGCGCCGTCCGTGTCGCTTGCATTCCCTATCGCCCTATCGTATCTACGAGTGTACCCGATCGCGAGGGGCGAGATCAAGACGG
>CADCWN010000297.1 GCA_902806415.1 uncultured Thermomicrobiales bacterium
CGCCGCGCCGGCAGGCACCGCCGTTCGCGGCACGGCGAGCGCCGCTGCCACCGCCAGCGGCGGCAGGGTCGCGCTCGCCCGCCCGCCAGCGGGCCAATGCACCCCGGCGGCGGCGACGAAGCCGCGCCCGAGCGGCAGGCAGCGCCTCGTCATCACCACCGGTGGCACCGGCGGGGTCTTCTTCCCCTACGGCGGCGGGCTCGCCCGCATCCTCACCGCCAAGCTGCCGAACACCGAGGCGACCGCCGAGGTCACCGGCGGCTCGGTCGACAACATGAAGCTGATCCAGAAGGGCGACTCCGACCTCGGCCTCACCACCGCCGACTCCGCCGACGAGGCGCAGAAGGGGATCGGCGTCTACAAAGATTCCGGCGCGGTCCCGGTCTGCACGATCGCCGTCCTCTACGAGAGCTTCATCCACGTCGTCGCCCTCGCCGACTCCGGGATCAACACGATCGCCGACATGAAGGGGAAGCGGATCTCGGTCGGCTCGCCCGGTAGCAGCACCGAGGTCGCTGCCGACCGGATCCTGGAAGCGGCGGGGCTGAACCCGAAGACCGACATCCAGCGCGACACCCTCAGCGTCGCGGAATCGGCCGGGGCGATGAAGGACAAGAAGATCGCCGCCTTCTTCTGGATCGGCGGCCTGCCGACCGCCGCCGTCACCGAACTCGCCACGACCGGCCCGGCGCTCAAGTTCATCTCGACCGCCGACTATGTGCAGCCCCTCGCCGCGAAGTACGGCCCGGTCTACTACCCGCTGACCCTCTCGAAGAGCGTCTACCAGAAGATGCCGGAAGATGTCGTCGGCCTGGGCGTCGATAATCTCCTCGCCGTCAACGCCAATATGTCGGAGCAGCAGGTCTACGATATCCTGAAGACCCTCTTCGACAATCAGGCCGACGTGCAGGGGATCCACCCCGAGGCCAAGAAGTTCACGCTGGAGAACGCGGCGCGCGTCGCGCCGGTGCCGTTCCACCCCGGCGCGATCCGGTACTACACCGAGAAGGGTGTCTACAAGCCGTAAGGTGGCAGGTCGAAAGGTGCAGGGTGGGAGTTTCCCACCCTGCACCTTTCGCGTATGGGGGTGCCGATGAGCACAATAGGCAAAGAGGATCGGGGCGGCGCGGTGGCCGCGATTCCCGATCCCGCGACGGCGTCGGAAGAACGGGTCAGCGACGAGCAGGCGAGCCGGATCATCGAGGAGTTCGAGTCGGAGTCGCCGACCCGCCGGGTGCTCGGCCCCTGGAAACTGATCGTCGGCCTCCTCTGCGTCGCGCTGGCCGTCTACGCCCTCTACTGGACGCAATTCGGCATCGCCACCCTCGCCTATCGCGCCAGCTTCCTCCTCCTCACCCTGGTGCTAACCTTCCTCCTCTACCCCGCGTTCAGCAGCGACTACGCGCGCCCGAGCGGGCGCACCCTGATCATTCGCGGTGTCATCACCCTGGCGGTCATCGCCCTGGTCGTCAACTGGGCGCGCGGCTTCGAGTCGGCGCGCAACCTGACGATCCTCACGCTGCTGCTCCTCTTCGTCGCCGCCTACCCGGTCCTCAAATCGCTCTTCGCCGGGCGGCAAGGCTGGATCGACGCGCCGCTGTCCCTCGTCGGGGCGGTCGCCACCGGCTACATCCTCGCCCGCGCGACCGACACCTGGGCGACCGCGAACCTGGGGTTCGGCGGCGCTGGCTGGCAGGTCGGGCTGATCGCCGCCTCAACCATCGTCACGGCGGCGCTCTATCCGGTCCTGGGGCGCAGCGGGGAGGGTCGCGACCGGATCGCGCTCTACGATCTGCACCTCTCGGTCATCTCCGCCGCCAGCCTCACCTTCCTGATCTTCAACTACCAGTCGGCCCTCCAGCGGATCACCAACCCGACCCCGACCGAACTCCTCCTCGGCGGGCTGGCGATCGCCCTGACGCTGGAAGCGACGCGCCGCAGCACCGGCTGGGCGCTGCCGATCACCGCGCTCCTCTTCCTCCTGTATGCCGGGTACGGCAGCAACCTGCCGGACTTCCTGGACCGCTGGATCGGCCATCGCGGCTACCGCGCCGACCGGGTCATCGGCCAGAACTTCCTCACGCTGGAGGGGATGTTCGGCGTCCCGCTCGACGTGGCCGCCACATTCATCGTCCTCTTCACGATCTACGGCGCGGTCCTCGAATACAGCGGCGCGGGTAAGTTCTTCATCGACTGGTCGTTCGCCGCGCTCGGGCGGTCGCGCGGCGGCACCGGCCCCGGTCGCACTGTCACCGCCGCCGGGTTCCTGCTCGGCACCGTCTCCGGCTCCGGCGTCGCCACCACCGTCACCCTCGGCTCGCTCGCCTGGCCGATGCTGCGGCGCGCGGGCTTCAACCGCGACACGGCGGGCGGGCTGCTCTCGGCGGCGGGGATCGGTGCCCTGCTGTCGCCGCCGACCCTCGGCGCGGCGGCGTTCATCATCGCCGAGTACCTGGAAGTCTCCTACCTGCGTGTCCTGATCTACGCCACCATCCCGACCCTGCTCTACTACCTCTCCTGCCTCCTGATGATGGAGGCCGACTCCCGCCGGATGCGGACCAGGGCGGTCGAGTTCGACACGCCGCCGCTGCTCGAACTGACGCTGCGGTACGGCTACCATTTCAGCTCGCTCTTCATCATCATCATCCTGATGGGGCCGCTGAATCAGACACCGTTCATGGCCGTCTTCTGGGCGATCGTCGCCGCGTTCGTCCTCAGCTTCCTCCGGCCGGACACCCGGATGACCTCATTCTGGGCGCTGGGGGCGGGGGCGGTCCTCGCGGCGGTCCTCGCCGTGACCGGCCAGCGCCTCTCCGTCGCCGTCTTCTGGGGGCTGATGCTAACGGCGATCATCGCCGCCGCCATCGTCGCCCAGGCGCGGCTGCGCGGCCAGCCGCCGCGCGCCGCGACCAGCGAACTCGCGCCCGGCGTCGAGAACGGGCGCTGGCTCCAGGCGCTCGAAGTGGGCGGGCGCGGCACCGTCTCGATCGCCTCGACCACCGCCACCGCCGGGGTGATCGTGTCGATCGTCACCCTGACCGGCCTCGGGATCAAGATGTCCGGGATCATCCTCGATCTCTCGAACAACGTCCTCTTCTTCACCGTCCTCCTGGCCGCGCTCGCCGTCTGGTTCCTGGGACTGGCCGTGCCGGTGACCGCCTCCTACATCATCGCGGCGGTGATGATCGTCCCGGCGCTGACCCAACTGGGGGTCGAGCCGGCCGCCGCGCACATGTTCATCTTCTACTATGCCGTCCTGGCCGATGTCTCCCCGCCGACCGCCCTCGCGCCGTTCGCGGCCGCGGCGATCACCGGCGGCAGCCCGTTCCGCACCACGATGATGGCCTGGAAGTATTGCCTCCCGGCCTTCCTGGTGCCGTTCATGTTCACCCTCAGCCCGGACGGCGCGAGCCTGCTGATGATCGGCAGCGTCCCGACGATCATCCTGACGTTCGTGACCGCCTGCCTCGCCGTCGCCGCGCTGGCGATCGCCTTCGGCGGCTGGTTCATCCGCCGGGCGGGGCTGCCGGAGCGGATCATCGCGGGGCTGGCCGGTCTGGCCCTCCTCTACGCCGACCTGCGCTTCGACGTCGCCGGGCTCGTCCTGCTCGGCCTGGCCGTCGCCGTCCACCTCCTGCTGACCCACGACAGCGCGACCGGCCCATCACACACCGCCGGGGCCGCCGCCGACTGAGCGGCGTACGCGTCCTGTCCTGTGATCAGTGCGCGAGGGGGAGGCCCTTGGGCCTCCCCTCAGCACATCAGGGTACCAGCGTTCTGGAGGCGTGGGGCCGCCGATTGAAATCGCAACGCTCACACCGGATGCGACGGGCGCGCACAGCGCGTCGGGTTCGCTGGCGTGAAGCGTAAGTAGTGGTTCGAGCGCAAGAGAGGAATGCTGATAACGGCAACGGGGCAGAGGCGATCGAGCATGGCGCAAGGCTGCGCAATCTCCCGCGTCGTACCGCCTACCGGTGGCGAGCGCGAGGGGCGTGGCCGCGCGACAGCCGAGCAGTAGCTACGGCTGTCGCGCCATCACGAGACGCAGCGGGGTGTACCGTCCACGGTGAGGATGAGACCCCGCCGATCGATCGCGAGCGGCACCGTCTCGCCGGGGACGCCAAGCGCGGCGGCGCACTCGGTCATCGCGGCGGCCACCGGGGCGGCGGAAGTTTCGTCGCAGAGGGCGAGGAGGGTCGAGCCCGCGCCGCTGAGCGCCGCACCGTGCGCCCCGGCCTCGCGCGCCGCGTCGAGCAGCGGGGCGTGCGGCAGCGCGGGCAAGCGGTAAGGCTGGTGGAGACGATCGGTCATCGCCTCGCGCAGATCGGCCGCACGGCCCTCGCGCAGGGCATCGACCAACAAGGCGGCGCGGGCGATATTGTAGACGGCATCGGCCTGCGCCACTTGCGTCGGCAGAATCGCGCGCGCGGCCTTGGTGCTAGAGGTGCGCTCGGGGATGAAGACAACCGCACTCAGGCCCGCTGCCACCGGCAGCGAGCGCGCCCCGATCGTGCGCCCCACCCCCCAGACGACGACGAAGCCGCCCAGCAGCGCCGCCGCGACGTTGTCACCGTGGCCTTCCATCGCCACCGCCAGCGGCAAGAGGCGCGCGCGCGAGGGATCGTGACCGAGCGCCGCCGCGCCCAGGGCCAGCCCGGCGACGGTTGCGGCCGCCGACCCGCCGAGCCCGCGCGCGACCGGCAGGCGGTTGTCCACCGTCAGCGCGTAGGGGGGTAGTGTGCGACCGAACAGCATCAGATAGTGCAGGATCCCATCCTCGACGAGGTTGCGGGTGCGACCGAGGATCGCGGCGTCGCGCCCGATGACCCGGACACCGGGATTCGCGGCGGGGATCTCCAGCGTGGCAACTGTCCGCAGATCGAGCGCCAGCCCCAGCGCATCGAAACCCGGCCCGAGATTCGCCGAGGTCGCCGGCACGCTCACTTCCAGCCGCATCGCCTTCCGCCGCCCCTTTCGCCATCCCGAATGCCGCCCGCAGCGCCAGCGGGAAGAGTGTCACGAAGGGGGTACTATACACCGGAGAACCGCGCGAGACGAATTGCCACGGGGCCAACCAGATCGCGATTTTCCGCCTTCTTCATTCGCGGGTTCGGCACTAAACATGGGCAGCGTAGCGGATATCTGATACTGACTTTGGTTAATAATCTGCGATGTTAGCCCGTGTAGGCGGGTGTATCCTGCGCGGGTAGCAGGGCTTCGTGGCCCCAGGCCCGCGAGGCGCGGCCTTGTCCTGTGCGCAGTCACAGGGTTCAGCCGCCAGCCAGGTGCATGCCAAGTTTTCTCCCGAAGTCAGTCTGAGTAGTCGCTGAACGTGAGCGGCGGATGCGACGATTCAGGGCCCCGGTCACGCCCGGCGCTTCCCCGCCGCCCGCGGTCCCATCGCCAGCCACTTCTGCCCACACCACCCGGCGCGCGGTCGACAGAACCGCCATGAGCGCCAGATCGCCGCCGCGCTATACTCCATACTCCATTTGCCCGTGATCGCGGCCATCGCGGGCGCGGACGGCATTCGCCGCCCGCCGTATCCGTTGTCCCATCCGAGAAGGGCGTTTTATCAGACACGACACAAGGGGGCCAGCGCTTGCCTGCCAACACCGTCGCGAAGCCGCCGGGAGTCACGAGCGCGGGCCGCGCTTTCGCCACCCTGCTCGCCCTCGGGGCGGCGGCGGTGCCGGTCTACATCGCGGCATACCGCTTGAGCAGCGACGACCGACCGTTCGCCGCCGGGTCGTTCCTCGGACTTTTCGCCGCGCTCGGCGGGCTCTATCTGCTGGCCTGCTGGCTTGTGCTGCGCGCGCCCGAACAGCTGCCGCGTCGCGAGGCCCTCCTGACGATCGCCGCTTTCGGGCTCCTCTACCGGCTGTTCTTCTTCCCGCTCGCGCCGACCCTCTCCGACGATTTCTATCGCTATGTATGGGATGGCTTCATCCAGGGACAGGGCTACTCCCCCTATCATTACCCGCCGCAAGCCGCCGAGCTAACGCCATTGCGCGACACCGAGTACTGGCCGAAGATCAACCGCAAGGAGCAGACTTCGGCTTATCCGCCCTTCGCCGAGTTGGCCTTCCGCGCCCTCGCCCACCTTCGTCCCCTGAACACGGACATCTTCAAACTCGGCTTCCTCGCGCTCGATCTCGCGACCTGCGCACTGCTCGCCCAGCTGCTGCGAATTCGTGGGCAATCGCCACTCGGCGTCGTCGTCTACGCCTGGCATCCCTTACCGGTATTCGAGTTCTTCCACAGCGCCCACATCGATGTGCTGGCCGTGACCCTGATCGCCCTGGCGCTCTTCCTACAGGCGCGCGGGCGACAGGGCGCGGCGGGGATCGCCCTCGGGCTGGCGACGCTGACGAAGCTCTACCCCGGCCTACTGCTCCCGGCCTTCGCGCGGCGCGGGCAGTGGTCCTTGCCGCTCGCCTGCATCGCCACGGTGGCCCTCGGCTTCCTCCCGGCCCTGTTGAGCGGCGACAGCAATTTCCGCCAGTTCCCGACCTACCTGGCCGAGGAGGGGTACGACAGCGGCGAGCGCTACCTGCCGCTCCGCCTCCTGCGCCTGGTCATCCCCCTGGCAAACGCGGCTTACGTCAGCGTTGTGGCGCTCCTGCTGCTCGCCCTCGCGCTCCGGCTCTACCTGGCTCCGGGCGCGCTCGACCGGTTCGATGTGCCACGTCGCGCCCTACTGCTGACGAGCGCGACCCTCCTCCTAGTGACGCCAGCCTACCCTTGGTATTATGTCTGGTTGATTCCGCTGCTGACGCTCGTGCCGGTCCCGGCCCTCTTCCTGCTGCCGTTCGGGGCGGCGGGTGCCTACTACACGCTCCACTTGCTGCCGCACCCGGCGCAGATCGCGCACGGGTTGTCGCTCTGGAAGCGGCGGCGGAACTCCTGATATGGCGCACCGTTC
>CADCWN010000298.1 GCA_902806415.1 uncultured Thermomicrobiales bacterium
CGCGCACCTCGGCCTTGCCCTCGTCCCCCTGCTCGATCAGCTCCCGCAGGATACCGGTTCTCCGTCGCCTCGTCTGGCTCCGGTCCCCCTGAGCATCGCCCGACGGCGCGAGCGCGGCTATAACCAGGCGGAAGCGTTGGCGCGCGTCCTCGCCACGAGCAGCGGCTGGCCGCTCGATACCGCACTGGTGCGTACCCGCGCCACCCCGCCGCAGATCGGCCTCGATCGCGGCGCATTTACCTGGGACGGGGCGAGTCTCGCCGGGGCGCGGGTGCTGCTCGTCGACGATGTGCTGACGACCGGCGCGACCGCCGATGCCTGCGCCAGCGCGCTCAAAGACGCCGGGGCCGGGTGGGTCGGCCTGGTGACGGTTGCCCGCGCATTTGATCGGAGCGACCGCGAGGGAATGTAAGGATGGTCGTGACAGGAGGGGGCGATTCCCGGCGCTTGAGCGAGGAGTGGTACACGGTGCCTGATAACTTCATCGCCTGGATGGCACTGCACCGCTATGATGATACGCGCGGCAGGATTACGACTCACCCCTATGGGTAGAAACACGAGATGGTGGTGCGGAGCCGCCGCTCAGTTCGTACTTCACTCACCGCCCGCCACTGTCCCATTGTCCTTGGGGAAGAGGGGCACAACCTCCCCGGCCCAGATATGCGGGCCGGGGAAGTAGGCGCGCACGGCGTGGAGGAAGGCGATGCCGTCGTGGCCGTCGGTGCGCCGCCCCGACGCGCCGCTGACAATGCCGCGCACCGTGTCGTAGAACGCCTCGTTATCGACGTGGACATTGCCATCGGGGTCGGTGTAGAACGTGGCGATGATCTCCGGGTTGTCGTCATCTTCCCAACCCTGGAAAATGCACACCTTCATCTGCACAGGATTCGGGTTCGGTTGCAGGTCGTCGGCTCGCATCGTTTCCCGCCTCTAGGTAGTATTCGCGGTCTCGCTGGCGTAGGCCGGGAGCCGTGCCTCCAGCATCCAACGCGGCTCGCATCCCCTTGGGTAGAGCTGTAACCGCGCATCGAGGATTTGCAGTAACTCGCGACGACGCTCAAACCCGGCTGCCGCAATTGTAGCAGCCGCCTCCCGGCACCACTCTTCTAACTCCTGCTAGCTTTTCCTGCGCGCGTTGCCATTTCGCCTGGCTTGCTAACAGCTGCTCTCGTTCTGCTTGGAGACCCTGCTTACGACTCTCCACGGTCCATTGTGCGCACTCCTTGATTATGTGCTGGACCTGGACCGTGGCGGTGACCAGGACGTAGCCCGCGGCCGGCGCGTCGATGGCGAGCGCGAGGACATTCTGGTAGCCGGTGAATACGCCCCCGGTGATCGCCAACCCGCTGGGCGAGCCGACGGCGACGGTCGAGCACACGAGAGTGCTGGGCGCGTAGCCGCCCACCGCAGCGCGTTGCCCGCGCTCTGCGCGTTGATCGCGCTGGCGATCGGCTGGCCGGCGGGCTGGTAGAAGCTGGCGGGTTGCCCTCCCAGCTGGACTGCGTTAGTCGCGATCTGGGCGGTCTTGGCATTGGCGACGGGCGGGTTGGTGCCGAGCCCGACGGTGCGGTTGAGGAAGGAGGTCATCTCCTACCGGGTGACGTTGTCGGTGGGGCAGTACGACTCGTTCGGCACGCAGCCGGTGGTGATCCCCGCATTGTAGATGGCGTCGATGTTGGCGTCGTGGACGCCGCCGGTCAGGTCGCCGAACGGGTTGGCGGCGAGGAGCGTGAGCGGGAGGAGCGCCACGAGCAACGTCACGAGGGCAAGTGGCAGGAGAGGCGGGGGAGGTGCCCGCGCGGGCGCTGGCGCGTCTGTGTGGTCTCCAGTTGGGCCACGCGTGCCTGTAAGCGGGCGAGCAACTGATCGCGGATCGTGTCGTCGGCCATGGTGTCCTCCTCTGTGGTTGCGGGTCGAGACGCCGAGGGCCGTAGCATAGCAGGCGGATGTTAGCTGCGCGTTAGTTGCCCGCGCCGAGGAGACAGCGCGAGGGGGCGGGCCACCTGGCCCGCCCCCTTCGCGTTCGCCCCGCCCCAGGTCGCGGCCCTACATCTCGACCATGGCGTAGCTCGGTGCCTGGTGCTCGCTCATGGTGACGTGGAGATCCTGGACGTTGCTCTTGGCGGAGTTGCGTGCCTGATCCTCGATCTTGGTGAAGTTGAGCGCGGTGTTTTTGTACTCGATCTTGGTGAAGTTGAGCGCCTGGTGTCCGGCGATGGCCGAGCCAAGGGCGACGCTGCCCCATTGGCTCGGGTCGCCCGCCACCTGCGCCCCGCCCGCGCCGACCGCGACCAACGCCGCGACGGCCCCGCCGAGGGCCAGTTGCTTCCATCGGTTGGTGATGCCTGCCTGGATCATAGTGCTTCCTCCGATCTAAAAAAACCGTTCCGATAGCCCGTTCTCGCTACCTGTGGCCAGTCTACCGCCGCGCCCTGGTCGCCACATCAGGCGGGTGGCCGATCTGCCGACCGCTAGCCGTGGGGCGGTCGGATGGCGGAAGAGAGCTGACCATTCGTCGGTGCGCCACCCCGCCAGATGGGCGAGCGGCAGGCCCGCCCGGTGGTGCCGCGCGGAAACTTCAGACCTGCCGCGTTGTGCTAGACTGCGACCCTCACCGGCGTGGTGGGGGGACGGCGCGAAAGCGCACAAGGGGGGTAGCCATGCGCAACTACGGGATCATCGGCACCCTGGTCGCGATCATCCTGGTCATCGTGATCCTGCGGCTCCTGGGGATTATCTAGCGAGTAGTAGGGCGGCAGCACCGCGCGGTCCGGTCGAAGTGCATACTTCGGCCGGACCGCCCTCGCCCGGTCATTCGAGGCGATCATTCGCGAGGGTTTGGACCAGCGGCACGAGGTGTGGAAGTCCAATGATTCCAGTTGGGCCGCGCGGTGCCGCGCCCGAATCGGAGTAGTGGGGCAGGCTGGCGCGTTGCGCGGGCCTGCGCGCGTCGGGATGTCGAGTGGTGCCGTTGTATGCCGACTAGGGCTGTGGGGGCATGGTTCGCAGGTAGGCGACGATGTTCCAGATTCGTTGGTCGTCCATCCGTGCGCCATAGCTCGGCATCCCGGTGAAGCCCAGCCCATGCTTGATGGCCCAGTGCAACTCCGCGTCGCTCTTGTCCTGCGTGCCGCGCGCGGTCAGGTTGCTGGCGGGGGATAGAAGTACTCGCCGCCCCCCTGCCCGCCCCGCCCGGAGCCATTCGGCGCGTGGCAGCCGGCGCAGGCGCGATCGTAGGCGGCCTTCCCGGCCGCGATCGCCTCCTGGTTCCCCGCCACTGGATTGGGCGCATCGCCCGCCACGCGTGCCAGAGCCAGGTTCACGGCGGTCTCGCCGTAGAACTCCTCCATCGGCGCGGGACTCGAGCGGGTGAGGGCGAGCGGCATTCCGACGAAGAGGATTAAGGCGAGCGTCAGCAGCGCCCCGAGGAGTAGGCCGCCCACCAAGCTGCCCCACGCGGGGCCGCGTCGCCGTGCATTCTCGCGCGTCTCTCCCTCCTGCATAGCTGACAAAGACGACGGGACACGAGCATAACCCAGGGCTGGTCCTCACCCTCGTGGCAGGCTTCACTTGTCCGACGCGCCTAGCCTAGCCCTTCTGGGGGGGTATCGCTATCGGTAAGATGGGGGATATTACGGCAGATTTGCCGCGTCGATGGCCTCTAGGGGGGCACGAGACACCGAGGGTCCAGGGGTATTGGGGGTGGTGGGGGGGGCGGAGCTGAGGCGCAAGGCAACGGCAGTGGAGCCCAGAAGGTCAAGTACTCAATTGTCCCCGCCCGTGTGCTGTCGCGATTCTTTGCCACCGATCGGCGCGGAGATCATCCCTCGCCATGTGGACATAACAGACGTGCTTCACGCCCATCCGTGAGGATCGCTGCATCCTCACGGATGGGCGTGAAGCACGCTTGATCGACCCTTCCGCACGGACTTCACCCTGGCGTGCAGTATCGGTGTACCGGCTCGAAATGAGCGGACGGGTGGCGACTGCTCCCGCTTCGTTGGTCTGTCGAGAGTGACAAAAGCGCCCGCGTCATTCGTGCAGGATGGACGAAGATCACTGTTGGTGCGCTCGGTACACTGGCTGTAACGGCCGAGCCTTGTCAGCGTTGCGGGAGCCACAGCCCTTGCGGAGAGAGGAGCCCACCGATGACCGATCGCGTTACCTCAACGACTCTGCGCCACGCGGGACTCTCCGCCTGGTGTCCTA
>CADCWN010000299.1 GCA_902806415.1 uncultured Thermomicrobiales bacterium
ATCGACGCGGCGCGACGCGCGCGGCTGGGCGGGCTGATCGAGGACTTGCCCGACGGCCTGGACACGGTCATCGGTGAGCGCGGCGTCAAGCTCTCTGGCGGGCAGAAGCAGCGCCTCGCCATCGCGCGGATGTTCCTGAAGAACCCGCCGATCCTCATCCTCGACGAGGCGACCTCCGCGCTCGATACCGAGACGGAGCGGGCGATCCAGGCGTCTCTCGCGGAACTCTCGCGGGGGCGCACAACGCTGGTCATTGCACATCGGTTGGCGACGATCCAGAATGCCGACCGGATCGTGGTCGTGGACGAGACCGGAATCGCGGAGCAAGGGCGACACCAGGAACTGATCGCCGCCGGGCGCACCTACTCCCGGCTGCACGACGCGCAGTGGAGCATACCCCTGAAGTAGTGGCCGACCGAGTAGTGGCCGACCGATCGAGGGCAGGAGGATCAGGAGGATGGCGATGGCCGATTCTGCGGGCGGGCGACGAAATCCCGCCGACGCAACGCCGCAATCGGGCTCTCCCGATGCCAGCGCATCGCTCACAGCGCACGCTGGCGCAACTCGGGGCGCGACCAAGATCACGGCGATCAAGGCGATGCAAGTGGGTGATCCCGGTGGGCACTTGCGCAACGAGAC
This sequence comes from uncultured Thermomicrobiales bacterium, assembly GCA_902806415.1. Lineage (GTDB taxonomy): Bacteria > Chloroflexota > Chloroflexia > Thermomicrobiales > CADCWN01 > CADCWN01. The sequence continues at coordinate 640 of CADCWN010000299.1, forward strand.
ACTGATCAAGATCGAGACCGACGCGGGGGTCGTGGGCTACGGCGAGAGCACCGCGAGCGGCCCGCTGGCCCGGGCCGCGATCGCCACCCTGGATGGCCCGCGCCTGCCGCATCTCAGCCCGATCGGCAAAGACCCGCTGGCGATCGGCGTCCACTACCACAACCTCTTCCACGCCTACCCGCAGCGCGCGCGCTATCTGCGCGTCTTCAGCGGGATCGACATCGCCCTCTGGGATCTGGCCGGGAAACTCCTGGGCCAGCCGGTCGCCACCCTCCTCGGCGGGCCGTTCCGCAGCGAGATCCCGCTCTACTCGCATTGCACCGGGGGGGATTACTTCGATAAGGGCGCCTGGCGGGATCGCGCGCAAGAGCTGGTCGGCGGCCCCAAAGGGTTCCGGGCGTTCAAGGTCGATCTGCACCACCCGCTCGGAGTGCCGATGCAGCAGGCGGTGTCGAGTATCGGCCCGCGCGAGGCGCGGAAGGTCGCGCGGGCCTATGCGCTCGCTCGCGAGGCGTTCGGCGACGAGATCGACATCATCGTCCACGGCCATTGCGAGCTCGACCTGCCGAGCGCGATCCGGGTCGCCAAGGCGGTCGAGCCGATCGACCCGCTCTTCTACGAGGATCCCCTCGCGCCGGCCTTCTCGGAGTCGTGGCTGGCGCTGCGCCGCGCCACCCGCCTGCCGCTCTTCACCGGCGAGAACCTGGAGTTGCCCGAGCAGGCGCTGCCATTCCTGCAGCACGCGGCGGTCGATGCCCTCCAGCCCGACCTGATCAACTCCGGCGGGATCACCGGCACGAAGCGGATTGCCGATCTCGCCGCGCTCTACCACATCCCGATCTGCCTCCACAACGTCAGCGGCCTGACCCTGGCGATGGCGTCGCAGCAATGGTCGACGGCGGTCTTCAACTGCCCGCTGATGGAGTGCCGGCGCGACGACGACCAGGCGTGGGCGGCGGCGAGCAACGTCCCCGTCATCCGCGACGGGCGAATGCAGGTCTCGACCTTGCCGGGCCTCGGCCTGGACTTCGATCAAGAGCGCCTCAAGGCGGGACGCGTCGAGGGCGAACCGTGGTGGGGCGACGAGGCATAGGCGGTTGCAGGTCGAAGGTCGAAGGTCGAAGGTCGAAAACAAGACGTCAGGTGTCAGCGCGAAGTGCCGTGCGCGACCTCCTTCGACCTTCGACCTTCGACCTTCGACCTCCCACCGGTCAGTCCACGATCTCGTCGTCGGGCGCGTTCAGCTCCTCGATCGCGCCGCTGAGCCCGCCGGGGGCGAATCGGGCGACGCCGCGCCGGAAGAGCGCATCGAGACCGTAGGCGACCGGGCTGGCGAATAAGAGCGGCAGGAACGGCAGGAAGTAGGCGGCGAGCGCGAGGGCGATCAGCCCGAGCGCGGCGAAGAGGCTGAGGAACGGCTGGCTGAGGGCGAGAAGAAAAGCATTGCGCACCACGCCAGGCGGCGTGGTACGGATGTGCGCGATCGTTGGGAAGAGGAAGACGCTCAGCTGGCAGTAGAGCAGGGTGATCAGGCCCAGCGCGACCAGGACCGGTAGGGCCAGCGCGCCGGGAATCTGCCGACTGGCGAGGAGATCGACGCCGAGGACGATCCCGATCGCCGTCCAGCCCAGTCCGAGGAGGAGGCTCTGCCCGAGCTTGGCTCGGAAGGCGGCGAAGAATGGGCCGACGATCTCCGCGCTGTCGCCCACGCGCCAGGTGCGCAGGACGCTGAAGAGGGCGACCGTGGCGGGGTAGACGGTGAGCAGCGGCAGGGAGAGCAGCGCCCAGAGGAGGTTGAGCAGAAAGTAGTTCGTGATCGTCTCGGCGAGACGGTAGAGTCGGCTATCGAGGATCTTCATCGACCTTCCAGATTGAGCGGAGCGCGCGACGATCGTCACGCGGGAAGGATATTCGTATCGAGCAAGATCGTTTCTGGCGCTAGGATACACCATCGCGCTCTTGTGACACGCGCAAGGGCAGGCTTGATTGTGCGGGCGTTTGTGGTGTTGTGGAGGTGGGATGACCCCTCCCCGCCGCCCCGGCGGCGACCCTCCCCTACAAGGGAGGGTGGGGGATAGCCCTAAACAAGCTCATAGTTGACGTAATGTTCTTCCTGGGCGGACCGACCCTGCGACGAGCAGGGTGGGGGCGTTCGCACCGCTATCGCTTACAGTCCCACCTTCTTCACCACGTTCGGGCGCGCGAGGCGGGCGTCGCGGATGTAGCGGCGGACCATCGCCAGGCTCTTGTGCCCGGTCTGGTCCATGATCTCGCCCTCGGTCGCGCCGGCGATCGCGGCGCTCGTCGCCAGCCCGGCGCGCAGCGAGTGGCCGGCGAAACGATCGGGATCGAGGGCCGCAGCCAACTCGCCGTCCCCAGCGACCAGGGCGCGATCGCGCGCCGCCTCGACCGCGCGCTTGATAATCAGGGCGACGCTCTGGCTGGTCAGGGCCGCCGCGCGGACATTGCCCCAGCGGTCGATCGGGCGGAAGAGCGGGACCGCCGCGCCGCCGAGGGTCAGATCGGCGGCGGCGAGCCAGGCGCGCAGGGCACGGACTGGGCAGGTCGCCTCGCGCTCGCCGCGCGGGATTCGCAGTCGCCGCCCGGCCCCTTGCTGGTCGGTCTTCGCGCGGCGGATCGTGACGATGATCCCCTGACCGTCGAAGCGAACGTCGCCGGTTGTCAGCGCGACCAATTCGGCGCGGCGTAACGCGCCCGCGAAGCCGATCAGCAGCAGCGCCCGATCGCGACGACCCGGCAGGTCATCGCCGAGGGTCGCGACGAGCGCGCGTAGCAACCCGACTAGCAGGGGCTCCTTGCCGACCTGGGCGGTCCCGTGCTGCCGCCGGATGCCGAGCCACGCCTCGCGCACCGCGCCATCGCTAGCCGGGTTCGGCAGGCGGGCGCGACGGTGCGCGACGGCGATGGCGGCCAGCCTGCGCGCCAGGGTGCTGATCGAGCGCCCGGCCTCGACCAGCGCGTCGAGATACAGCGCCACGGTGACCGGGTGCGCGGGTAACGTGTCCAGGCCGTGCCCGCCGCACCACGCGGCGAAGTCGCGCCAGTCGGCGTCATAGGCGCGGACGGTGTTCGCCGCGCGCGTGTTGGCGCTGTAGCGGCGCACGCGCGCGAGTGCGGCCTCCAGGTCGGCGGGCAGCGCCTCGATGATGGCTGGCGAGTTGTCCGCGTGCTCGTTCACAACGGCGAGCGCTGCGCTATCGCCACCCGGTCGCGCTTTCCCTTGTTGTCGTGCCATCTATCGCCCCCCCCCTTCCGCCACTCAACCAGGTGGCGGTAATAATGTACGGACACAGGATAGCACGACGAACGGACAATGACTAGCGGTAACACCCCATTATCGCTAGTCAGGAACATGGTTCCGTACCGGCCTTCATCCGCTCGTTGCTCTCCGGGTGCGCGCAGAGTGAGTAGCGGGGTAGTATGGGTCGCGTTATCAATGTATCCTAACGAGCGCAGGGAGGTTCGGCGGGGACGGCGCGTCGGCGCGGTATGGCGGCGCGAAGATGGAGGGACAAGGTGCAAATCGAGTTGGGCGGACAAGTGGCGATCGTCACCGGGGCTGCGCACGGGATCGGGCGCGCGATCTGCCAGACCCTGGCGGCGTCCGGCGCGCGCGTCTGTGCGACCGACATCCTGGCGGCGAAGTTAGACGAGCCTGACCGATGCGGCGACGGTCGGCACGCTGGTCGAGCGGGTGCTCGGCGCGGAGGGGCGGATCGGTGTCCTGATCAATAGCGCGGGCGGCGGCGTCGGCCAGGTCGGTCGCCCGGTCGAGGAGGTCGGCGATGACGACTGGGATCGCGTGGTGCGAACGAACCTCTACTCGGCATTCTACTGCATCCGCGCCGTCGCCCCGGCGATGAATGAGCGGCGCAACGAGGGCCAGCAGCGATTGGTCGAGGGGATCGCCTCGCGCCGTCTCGGGCGGGCCGAGGACATCGCCAACGGCGTCCTCTTCTTCGTCTCCGATCTCGCCGGTTGGATCAGCGGGCAGACGCTCAGCATCGACGGCGGTCGGCACATGGTTTAGGGGGGCGGTCGCCTTCATCGCGTGTCTCGAGCGCCTCGCCGCTGGGCGCGCGCACTACCTTACGTCCCAACCGGGGAAATGTGGCTGATATGCCCGCTCCCCTTTCCGCATCATCCATAGGGCCATTCGCCATCATGTTATGTCACTTTCGCGGTGGCGCAGACCTCTTCCCATACCCGCGCCTGCCATTGCTTGTGCCGACTTGCGGTACGATACGCGATAGCGCGGGTGTACCTCTTCGCGCCCTCTTTGAGAACTGGGGAGGATCAAATGAGTCAAGACTTCACCCCGATCGCCGCGCTCCCGGCGGTCGCGGCGGCGGAGCGGACGCTGCTCGACGGGATCGACCCCGAACGGATGATGCGAGATGTCGCCTATTTCAGTACGCTGATCCGCCACGCCGGGACGGACGACGAGGTGGCGGCGTTCCGCTACATCGCTGAGGAATGTCGCAAGGCCGGGATCGCCGATCTGCGCGAGGAGTCGTTCGACGCTTTCCTGTCATTCCCGATCTCCGGGACATTGAGCGTCGAGGGTCTTGGGCCGGTCCGCGCCAAGACGCGCGCGTTCGCCGTCTCCACCGGTGGCGAGGAGGTCAGTGGCGAACTCGTCTTCGTCCCGACGAAGGGCGGCACCGCGCTCTTCAGTGGCGACGGATCGCGCGACTACGACGAGATCGACGTGCGGGGCAAGATCGTCCTCTCCGATCGCGGTCGCCCCGACACGATCCTGGCGGCGGGGCGCGCCGGTGCACTCGCGCACATCCATTACTGGGCCAGCGACGAGGATGCGATTCACGAGCAGATCACCACGACGATCTGGGGGACGCCGACGCCCGACAGCATCGGTCGACTGCCGACGATCCCCTCGCTCGGCGTGACGCGCGGCGACGGCCTGCGGATCGTCGACCGCGCGAAGGACGGTGGGGTGCGCGCCACCTTCAGCACCGTCGTCGAGACCGGCTGGCGGCGGGTGCCGCTCGTCACCGCGCAGATCCCCGGCACCGCCTCGGACGACTACGCATTACTCAACGGCCACGTCGATTCCTGGCATCACGGCACGACCGACAACGCGACCGGCAACGCGGCCTGCCTCGAACTAGCCCGCATCGCCTGGGCCGCGCGCGAGCACCTGAGTCGCGGCGTGCGAATTTGCTGGTGGTCGGGTCACTCCCAGGGGCGCTATGCCGGGAGCGCCTGGTATGCGGATCACTATTGGGAAGATTTGTACGACCACGCGATCATCAACATCAATATCGACTCGCCCGGCGCGCGGGGCGCGACCCGCTACGACGTGGTGACGATGTCGGCCGAGACGGAGCAACTTGGCACCGCCGTCATCCGAGACCTCACCGGGCAGCACGCGGAGGCGGAGCGCCCGACCCGCGCGGGCGACCAGTCGTTCTGGGGGCCGGGTATCCCCTCGCTCTATATGCTCCTCTCCAACCTGCCGCGAGATCAGTGGGCGGCGGTCGGCGGCTGCGGGATGAATTGGTGGTGGCACACCGAGGCCGACACGCTCGAAACCGCCGACCGCGAGGTGCTCGCACTTGACACCCGGATCTACGCCGCCACCATCGCCCGCCTCTGCGCCGGGCCGGCCCTCCCCTACGTCCTGGCCGACGCCGCGCGCGAGATCGCCGACTTGCTCGCCGAGTACGAGCGCGGGGCCGCCGGTCGGCTCGACCTCGCCGCGCTGCGCGCCCGCGCCGAGGCGACGACTCGGGCCATCGAGACCCTCGACGCGCACGCCGCCGAGGCGATCGTGGACGATCTCGACCCCGCCGCCCCGGCCACGCTGGCGATCGTCGCCGCGCAGAAGGCGGTCTCGCGCGCGCTGGTGCCGCTGCGTTACACGAGCGGCAATCGCTTCGATCACGACGCGGCGATGCCCGCCCCGGCCCTGCAAGCGTTGCGCGACGCCCCGACGCTTGCCGCGCTCGACCCGGAGAGCAGCGAGGCGCGCTTCCTGCAAACGTCGCTGCGTCGTCGTGGCAATGGGGTCGCGCTGGTGCTCCGCAAGGCCAGCGCGGCGGCGCATACAATCATCAATCCGTGATACGCTGCACCGCTATTCGCGGTTCTTGCCGAGAAGGAGGGGATTGGATGACGATCTCGACGACATCAACTGCGGCCTGGAGCGGCGGGGCGGCGGAAGAACGGTTCCGGGCGGCGCTCAACACCGATGCGGCCTGGGAATTGATCAATGAATTCACGCAGTTCGTGCGCGAGTCCGGCACGGAAGGCGAGGCACGGGCGGTCGCGGCGATCACGCGCCGCCTGACCGCGTGGGGCGTGGCGCACACCGTCCACCGCCCGACCTGTTTCATCAGCTTGCCGCGCGGCGCGACCGTCACCGCCACCCTCGGCGACGGCACAACCCGCGAGTTCGAGGGGACGACGCCCGGCTTCGCGATCCCGACCGGCGACGCCGGGATCACCGCCGCGCCGGTCGTCGTCCAGGCCGGGCACTCGGCCAGCAGCGGAGCGCTCTTCGCCGATCTCGGCGGGGCGATCGCCGGATTGGACCTCGGCGGCAAGATCGCCGTCCTCGATGCCCTGCCGATGCCGGCGCGCGTCCGCGACCTCGCCCGCGCCGGTGTCGCCGCCGCCGTCTTCATCAGCCCCGGCGCGCGGGTCCACGAGGGGATTTGCACCCCGATCTGGGGTTCGCCGGACCTCGACACGATCGATGCGTTGCCGACTATCAGCGTCGCGGAGGTCAATAAGCCCGATGGCACCTGGCTCAAGGAGCAGATCGGCGCGGGGCGGGTGCAGGGCCTGACCGTTCGCGCGAACCTCGATACCGGCTGGCGCGAGATCCCGATCACCGTGGCGGAGATTCGCGGCGCGACCAACCCCGACGAGTTCGTCCTCGTCCACGGCCATCTCGACTCCTGGGGCGAGGGGATCGGCGACAACGCCACGGGGGACGCCACCCTGCTCGAATTGGCGCGCGTCCTCCAGGCGAATCGCGGCCAGTTGGCGCGCAGCGTGCGGATCGCCTGGTGGAGCGGCCACTCGCACGGGCGCTACGCCGGCAGCACCTGGTACGCCGACGCCTTCGGCCTCGACCTGATGGAGAACTGCGTCGCCCAGGTGAACTGCGACTCCCCCGGCTGCCGCTGGGCGACCGAGTACCGCGACCTCTCGGTCATGCCCGAACTGGTCGACTTCACCAGCACCGTCATCCGCGACGTGACCGGCCAGGAGTCGCGGACCGAGCGCCCGTTGCGCGCCGGGGACTACAGCTTCAACAACCTCGGGATCGCCGGGACGCTGATGCTCTCCTCCACGATGCCGCAGGCAATCGCCGATGAGCACGGCTACTACGCCGTCGGCGGCTGCGGCGGCAACATCGCCTGGCACACGGTCGACGACACGATCGAGATCGCCGACCGCGACAACCTCGCCCGCGACATCGCGGTCTACGGCACGGTCGTCTGGCGGCTCGCCAACGCCCCGATCCTGCCGCTCGACCTCGCCGCCGCCGGCGCGGATCTGCGCGCGAGCCTCGACGGCTATGCCGGGACGCTCGGCGCGCGCTTCGACCTCGGCGCGGCGGTCGCCGCCGCCGACGCGCTGATCGAAGCCGCCGATCGTTTCGGGCGGCGGGCGACTTCCAGCGAGGCGGGTGACGCGGCGAACCGGGCGCACAATCGGGCGCTCCTGCGGGCCGGGCGGTTACTCACCGCGCTCAGCTACGCCCAGCGCGGCCCCTTTCGCCAGGATGCCGCGCTCGACGTCCCACCGATCCCCGATCTCGCGGCGGCGACCCGCGCGTTCACCGCCGCCGCGCCCGGCAGCGCGGCGGCCAATGTCGCGCACGTCTCCCTGCTGCGCGCTCGTAACCGTACCGCTTGGACCCTGCGCGAGGCCGCGCGCGAGTTGGGCGGCGAATAGCGGGCAGCGAGGCGCGGGGGGTGTGCAGATCGGACCCCGCCGCGACCTGTCCGTCGCATACTTGCACTCGCACGTGGCAGCGTGCTGTCCCGTGTCCTGAGACCGCCCGTCGGGTACCCGGCCGCCCGACCTAGGGGCGCGCGAAGACCCCCTGGATCACCACGATACGGCCCTCCTCCAGGTTGCGCGCCTGGTTGGCGAACATCGGGCCGAAGTCGTCGCCGAGCAGCAGGTGCAGCCCGACCGGCGGCAACGCGCCCCGGTCGAGGGCCGCCAGCCGCTCCCGGAAGAACCCGAGGGACGCCGCCGTCACATCCGCCCAGGCCAGTTCCCGGAAGCCGGTCGCGGCCAGCAGCGCGCGCATCTCCTCGGGCGACCCCAGGAAGCTGATGGCGGGGTCGCGCACCCAGGGCACCGGGAAGTGGATCGGCCGTGCCGGGCCGGCCATGATCTCTTGCAGCGCGAGCCGACCGCCGGGGCGCACGACCCGGTACACCTCGCGGTAGAGGGCCGCCTTGTCGTCGATGTTCATCGAGCTGTGGTGCGTCCAGGCCGCGTCGAAGGACCCGTCGGCGAAGGGCATGGTCGTCGCGTCGCCGTGGCGAAAGGCGATCCGGTCGGCCAGCCCGACGCGCGCGGTGAGCGCCTCCCCGGCGCGGCAGTATTCCTCGGTCAGGTCGAGCACCGTCACGGTGCAGCCGACCTCGCCCGCGGGGGTGCGGGCGGGGCCGCCCAGCCCGCCGCCGACGTCGAGGACGCGCTCGCCGGGGCGCAGGGCGGCAAGGCGGGCGAGTTCCAGCGTTGCCTCGCGACCGCCGATGTGGAATTCGGTCGCCGGGGCGAGGTCCGCAGGCGTGAGCCCCTCCAGGTCCTTGCCGGCGGCGCGGGCCGCCGCCAGGATGGCCGCAGCGAGGTCGTCGCGGCCGTACTGCGCGTTCACCGCCGATGTATGGGCTGGGATCTCCATGGGGCGCACTCCTTCACGCGAGGACACATTAATTGCTAGCGGGACGCATTTTATACGGGCGAGCCATCGACGAGCCACCGAGTGTCATCGTTTACCTAATATTATGAGGATATGTCGCTCCACTCACGCCGCCCCCATTGCGGCTACCCATCCTCGATCGTCATGCCTCTCCGAGGACGCCCCGCAAGCGATCGAGCGCTTCGAGCAGGATCGGTGTCGGCTGGAGGAGCGAGAAACGCAAATAGTCTTTCCAGTTCTCGCCGAAGCCGGTACCCGGGAAGACCAACACCCGGCCTTCGATCAGCAAGCGGTGCGCGAGTTCGAAGGCCGGCAAACCGGTCGAGGCGGTATTCGCGAAGATATAGAACGCCCC
>CADCWN010000300.1 GCA_902806415.1 uncultured Thermomicrobiales bacterium
AGGACCGGCCCGAGCCCGTCGTGCAGATCCCGCTGGATGCGGCGGCGTTCCTCCTCTTGCGCCGCCACCAGGCGCTCGCGTGACTGCCGCAGTTCCTCTAGGCTGGAGCGGAGTGCGACCGTGAGCCGGACCGCGTGGGCGGCCGCACCCGCCTGGGTTGCAAGATCCCGCAGCAGTTGTCGATCGGCCGGTGAGAATGTTTCGCCGGGCCTTCGAGGCGTCATGCACAGGGCGCCAACGAGCTCGCCCTGATGAGTTAGTGGCAAGACGAGCGCCACGCCGCACTCCTCGAGTATCGCTCCGTATTCCCCCGATGGAGCAAGCTCTGCCGGATGCAGCCCGTCAGGGGCGCGGCGCAGGCTCTCTACGGTACCCGTATCCCGCACGGTAGTTCTTGCCGGGGCATCGCCGTGAGCCGCCCCGAGGCGTAGCGCCTCCCCGTCGGCGAGCCAGATCGCGACGTGCGGCAGCCGTAGGGTCCGTGCGATGTTCTCCACGATCGTGGGTAGTACCGCCTCGGGCGCGAGCGTGCCCTCCAGACGCCTCCCCAGCCGCGAAAGCACCTTGTACGGTTCGTCTCGCTCGCCGTACATCAGGCGGTTGACGCCGCGCTGCATGCGGTCGCGTAGCGGCGCGAACAGGACCGCGACAAGGCCGGTGGCGACGAGCGAGATGAGCAGGTTGCCGCCTGTGCGAAAGAGCGCGCCGAGGTATCCGACGACGAGCAGGTAGATCCCGACGACGCTTGCTGTAAGAGCGCCGTAGACGAGGGTACGGTTGATGACGATATCGATGTCGTAGAGGTGGTGCTTCAAGATGGCGAAGCCCACGGCGACGGCGATGCCGGCGTAGCTCAGCGTTACGGCGTCCTGGAAGAGCTTCAGCCAGAACGGTTGCGTGCCTCCGGTGCCGAAGTTGTCCGGGGCGACGAGGAGCGCGCTAACCACTTCGACCAGTAATCCCAGGCCCAGGAGCGAGGCGGCGAAGGCTATCCACTTGATCTGATCGCGGACCTCGCTACCG
>CADCWN010000301.1 GCA_902806415.1 uncultured Thermomicrobiales bacterium
ATGGTCGACGACCATCGCGAAGACGGCGAAGCCGCGCAGGAGATCGAAGCGGAGATCGCGCTTGCCGCCCTCGTAGCGCCAGGCTTGGAGCGCGCGGAGGCGCGGGGCGAGGGCGAATCGCGGCGCGCGGTCTGCCGTCTGGGCGGTCATCTCTCCCTCATGGTGTGTCGATGGCGTCATCGCGCGGCAGCAAGGTTTCGGCAGGGTATCCGCTCAGTGAATAGTACAAGAATCGTACCACTGGTAGGGTCCGGATGGACCGGATGTATCCTGCCGCAAGTCAGGACAATGCCCAGCGGCGACCCTCCCCGACGCGGGGAGGGTGGGGATGAGCGGGGATGCTTCAGGCCGATGGGTTGTCACGGCGGCGAATGAGGCGGAAGCCACCGCCGCGCTCGACTTCCATGGTGTGGCCGCGCCACTCGATTCGCTGGGGGCGGAGGAGGGCGGCGGCGACCTGGAGGGGGAGGAGGGTCTGGACTAGAGGGACGAGCGGGGCGCGCGAGGGCGGGGTCGCGCCGCCGAGGTAGGCGCGATCGGTGTGGGCGAAGACGGCGAAGCTGACGGCGTGGCAGAGGGCGAGGAGGGCGACGGCGCGGCGGTTGGGACGGGCGAGGGTGGCGAGGAGGAGGGCGAGCGGCAGGGCCGTGGGGACGACGATCAGGGCGTTGACGATCGCGCGGTCGCGCGGGGCGACGTGGCGCAGGACCGACTCGCGCGGGAAGACGAACCAGCGTGCGATCAGGGCGGTGTAGTGGCGCGGACCGGCGACGTGGGTGCTGATGGCGTGGCGGAGCGGGGTCTGGGCGAGGCTGTACCCGGCGTGGCGGAAGCGCTGGGCGACCGCGAAGTCGTCGGCGAGGGTCGCTTCGAGGCCGGAGAAGCCGCCGACCGCCGCCAGCGCCTCTCGCCGGACGGCGTAGAACATCCCGTTGATCGTGAACGGGGCGGTGAGGGCGAGGGGCGGGATGTAGGTCAGCAGGCTGCTGGCGTTGACGAAGGCGGCGACGAGGCTCGACCAGAGGTCGGCGAAGCTGACGTAGTAGGGGAGGCCGTAGGCGAGGCCGACGCCCGGCCGATCGAGGAACGGGAGGCAGCGTTCCAGGCCGTCATCCGGCAGGCGGGTGTCGTCGTCGAGAACGCAAAGAATCCGGCCGCGCGCGACGGCGGCACCGGCGATCAACTTGATCGTCTTGGGGTTGCGCCAGTCGTCGAGGGCGGGCGGCGGCGTGGGGATGAGCGCGATGGCGCGGTCGGGGTGGTGGGCGATCAGGTCGCGGCAGACGCGCAGGCCCTCGGCGTCGTCCTCATCCACGAGCCAGAGCCATTCGCGCGGGTAGCTGCTGCGGGCGCGTAGGGTGGCGGCGAGGCTGTCGTCGAGGGTGGGGTCGCCGCTGAGGATCGGCTGGATGATGCTGACGAGGGTCTGGGCCGGTTCGTGGTCGGGCGCGGGGATGGGCTGGTGGAAGAACTGGCGGACGCGCCACCACTTCCAGCCGCGCTCGGCCAGCCAGAGGAGGGCGAGGGCGAGGTGGAGGCGAGGGAGGAGGGAGGAGGGGGCGCGCCGGGTGCGGCTATTCCGGGGATTGAAATCCCCGGCTAAGGGCAGCGGCCACAAAACCCTGTGACCCGGCACAGGACAAGCCCGCCTTCGCGGGTTAGGACGAGTACGCGGTGGACCTCCCTGGACGGCTGTAAGGCGATACACGGTGCTCATGAGAGGCGCTCGAAGCGGCCACCGGGGGCGATGCGGAGGTGTTGGCCGCGCCATTCGATGTCGTTGCCAGCGAGGAGGGTGGCGGCGAGCGCGCCGAGCGGGAGGGCGAGGGCGACGACGGGGCCGGTCCACCAGTGGCGGCGCGGGAGGGGCGAAGGGTTGCGGAGGAGGTGCTCGCTGGCGCGGGCGGCAGCGGTGAAGAGGGCCAGGCAGGAGGCGAAGGCGATCAGGGCGGCGCGGGTCCGGGCGAGGGCGGCGACGAGCGCGACGAGCGGCGGGAGCAGGAGCCCGACGCTGACGAGCAGACCGGTCGCGGCCTCGCGCAGGGTCAGCGCGCGGGCCATCGCCTGGCGGGGCAGGACGAACCAGCGGCGCAGTTGGCGCGCGAGGATCGGCGCGGAGGCGAGGTCGTTGTCCACGTCGTAGACGACCGGGGTTTGCCTGATCGTCGCGCCGATCGCGCGGAGACGGCGGGCGAAGGCGAAGTCGTCGTCGATCTGGTCGGCGAGGCCGTCGAGTCCGCCCGCCCGCACGAAGAGATCCCAGCGATAGGCAACGAGGTGGCCCGTGATCCGGGATGGCGGGGCGATGAACGCCAGCGCGGCGGAGGAGAGCGGGAAGTTGGCGTTGCTGAAGCCGCTGAGGAGCGCGGACCAGGGGGTGCGCCAGTTGGTGTAGCAGGGGAGGCCCAACGCCGCCCCGACCGGCTCCCCCGGTGCGCACAACGCCGCGACGAGGTCGCGCAGGGCGGCGTGGCGCGGGGCGACGTCGTCGTCGATGAAGCAGAGGACGGCGTCGGCGGTGTCGGGCGCGCGGTACGCGAGTCCCGCCGCCAGCTTGACGATCTTGGGGGCGATCGGCCCGTCGGTGTGGGGTACCGGGATGATCGCGGCGTCGAGCGCGGGGTGGGCGGCGAGGAAGGCGCGGCAGGTCGCCAGGGAGGCCGCGTCGCCCGCGTCGCAGAGGAGGAGATGGCGGCGCGGCGCGGGGTAATCGAGGCGGGCGCAGGCGGCGAGGTTCGATGCGAGGGGAGCATATTCGTTGAGCGTGCAGGTGATCGGGTGCAAGACCGTGACCGGGGGCCAGAGGGCGGGCGCGGGCGGCGCGGGACGGCGCAAGAGGGCGGCAAGCGCGCCCAGCTTGGCGATCCGATCGAGGGCGTAGAGGGCCGTGAGGCCGACCGCGAGGCGGGAGAAGGCGCGGCGAAGGGTGCTCATCGCCCCCCCTCCGACCCAGAGCGGTCCGGGGCGGTCAGCATCCGGCGCAAGCGCACCCGCTGCGAGCGCAGGAGCGGGCGGGTGAGGCTCGGGACGAGGCGATGGACGAAGCGCCAGGGCGCGGTCGCCCACGCTGCCGTGCCAGGAGCGTCGCCCGGCGACGAGGGCGGCGACGATCGCCTCGCCGACAGCGTCCGGGTCGGCGAGGTGGTGGCCGGGGAAACCGGCCGCGCGGGCCATCCCGTGTGTCATGGCGGTGGCGGTGGCGGGTGGATAGGCGACGAGGACGCGCACGCCCTGCGGGCCGACCTCGTGGCGCAGGGCCTCGCCGAACGCGGCCACTCCCGCCTTGGTGGCGCTGTAGAGGGTGGCCGAGGGGAATGGCACGTCGGCCGCCAGGCTGGCGACGAGGATGATCGCGCCGCGCGCCGCGAGGAGCTCGGGGAGGGCGGCGCGGGTCAGCGCGAGCGGGGCGGCGAGGTTGACCCCGAGCGCGCGCTCGATCGTGTCGGCGTCGAGGTCGGCCAGATCGCCGCCCGCCAGGGTTCCGGCGGCGTGGACGAGGATCGTCGGCGGGCCGAGCGCGGCGTGGGCACGGTCGAGCAGGGTGCTGCGCGCGGTAGGGTCGGCGAGGTCGGCGGGGAGGGCGACAGCGCGGACGCCGAGCGCGCCCCCCTCGGCGGCGACCGTCGCGAGGGGGGCGGGACGGCGTCCGACGAGGGCGAGGTTGACGCCGCGCCGGGCGAGGGCGAGGGCGATCCCGCGACCGATCCCACTGCCGCCGCCGGTGACGAGGGCGAGGGGGTAGGCGCGGGTGATCGTCATCGTTGGGACTCCAAGGTCGATGGTTGAACTCCAAGACCGCACTCGGGATAAGCCTGTGACCTGACACGGGACGACGGCCCTCCTACAGGAATTTAGAGATTACCGAAGTATCGAGTCAATGTCCATAAGCCGTGCCTCGCGGGCTACTCACGCCACAAGGCCCCGCAGCAGTCCAGGATAGATCCGCCTATATGGGCTAGACTGCCTGGTAATCCGAGCGAGTGTGCCACCGTCAGTGAGTGGATGGTGGCGTGCAAGATGCTACGACGGTTGCGCGATCGTGTGGCTACAACAACGGTAGGAGACGCGATGGCGTTGGCGCTGCCGGAGGCACAGAGGCGAGTCCGGGCATTGCTGCGAGAGCATTTTGCGCCCGGAGTCGGGGAGATTCGTCCGCTGGCGGGCGGGGAATTCTCGCGGGCGTTCGCGTTCGATGCGCCGGATGGCGCGTTTGTCGTGCGCGTCAGCACCTCCCCGCACGCCGCCGAGGTCTACGCCAAGGATGAGTGGGCGTACCGACACTTCGCCGCGCCGGGGTTGCCGATCCCGCGCGTCGTCGCGCGGGGCGAGGAGGGTGGGCTGCAGTTCGCGATCAGTGAGCGAGTGGCCGGCGAGCGGCTGGAGATGATCCCGCCCGCCGAACGCCCGGTGCTTTTCCCGGCGCTGCTCGACACGCTCGATGCGATCGTCGCCGTGGAGGTGGGCGGGACGCGCGGCTATGGACCGTGGTCGGCCATCGGCGATGGCGAGGCGGCAACCTGGCGCGATTTCCTCGTCGCGGTCGCGGAGAATCGGACGGAGGGCTACTATCAGGACTGGCACGCCCTCTTCCGCGATTCGTTCCTCGAACGCGACCTTTTCGACGCGCTCTACCGGCGGATGCTGCGGCTGGCCGATTTTTGCCCCGAGGAGCGGCACCTGCTCCACTGCGATCTGCACTTCGACAATATCCTGTCCGATGGGCGGCGGATTACCGGCGTTATCGATTGGGGGAACGCCGGTTACGGCGACCCGCTCTACGATGTCGCCTGGCTCGGTCGCGTCAATGCACTCGGCGAAACGTTCGTCGATCCGGCGCTGCTCGACGCGCGGTACGGCGCGGCACCACACTACCGCGAGCGGATCGCCTGCTACGAACTCGCCCTCGGCCTGGACGATCTGCGCTTCTACGCCAAGACGGGGCGGCGCGAGCAATATGAGGCGATCAAGTCGCAATTGCTGGCGTTGATCACTCCGACTGGCTGACCACGTTAGCGGACGGTGACCGGCAGGGTCGTGCTCGTTTGCAGGCCGCCGCTCAGGGTGAGTTCGACGCTGTACTGGCCGGGCGCGGGCAGGCGTGGGGCGGGGGTGTCGGCGCGGCGGTCGTCGAGGCCGCAACCGGTGAGGGTGCATTGAATTGTGCCGGGCGGGCCGATGACGGCGACGGGCATTTGCACGCGCTCGCGCCACGCCTCCTCGCCGTTGCCGTCACGCCAGACGGTCGTGAGGACGACCGGCTTCTTGATGTAGACCAGCGCCCAGCGCGGCAGGGGGTTGGTCACCTCCAGCGTCGGTGCCCAACCATTCGCGGTGGTCGCCTCGACCGGCGCATCCAAACGCAGTTGCGGGGCGGCGGCGGGACCAGCCGGGACGCGGAAGATGGCGGTCTCCTCGTTCTGGAAAGCCGGCGGCGCGCCGATCGCCGCCTGCGCCCGCGCGAGGACTGCCGCCCAATCGTCGGCGGCGTAGCCGTCGCGCTGCACGATCGCCCAGCGGACGCCGATGTCGTGGAGCAGCCCGACGTTGTCCGGCGTCAGGTGGCTGATCGTCGCGCCGCGCGCGCCGTCCGGTCGCCTCACCGGTGCGTCGAAGGCATACACGTATTCGCGGTGTGGACCGGGGTGGAAGCCGGAATAGCCTTGCACCAGCGGCCGCCACGACGCCATCGAGCGGTACATCGCCACTGCCGTATCGCGCCCCCGGCGATTGGTGGGGAACTCGATCGCCGGGTCGTTGTCTGGCTGCGCGGCCAGCCATTCGTAGGGCGCGACGACGGCGGGACTGCCGTCGATCCGGCGTAGCGAGACCGGCGTGGAGACCAGTTCGAGCAGGATCAGGGCGGCGAGCCCCACCGTCAGCGCCGCGCCGACCGGCCGCGCCCGCGCCGCCGTCCAGCGCGGCGAGAGGCGTTCCCAAGCCCACGCCGCTCCGAACCCGGCGAGAACGACGGTCGCGAAGCCGACCAGGATCCCGAAGCGGGCCGGGGCGCGTATCGACTTGAAGAACGGGAAGTAATAGAAGAAAAAGCGGTAGGGGAGGGGGGTCGTGCCGCCCTTGTCCGGCTCCCAGGTCGGGCCGAGCGAGAGGACGAAGGCGCTGACCGCCAGTAGGACCAGCGCGACCGTGAAGGCCCGCCGCCGTCGCCAGGCCGCGAGCCCCGCGACCGCCCCGACGATCGCGACGCTGCCCGGGAAGAGGGCGTTCTCGGTGTTGTGCGGCTCGCTCATCCACTCCCAGACCCAGTTCTTATCCTCGGTGGTGAGGTAGGAGCGCGGCGTCGCCATCCAGTGGTGCTCGACGTCGATCTCGGCGAGGGTACGTTCGAGCCCCTGGTCGTCGCGCACCCAGAAGTAGGGGATCGTCAGCGGCACGACGATGGTCGTCGCCAGGATCCCGCCCGCCGCCAACAGCCCCAGGAAGCGCGGCGACCGCGCCCGCCGATCGGCGACGAGGGCGACCGCCACGGCGATCACCAGGACCAGGGCGATCTGGAAGGCGAGATAGAAGCTGGTGAGGACTTGCGTCGCCAGCAGCAGGCCGAAGACGAGCGAACGCGGCCAGGTCGGACGAACGAGCAGGGCGAGCAGGGCGAGGACCACCCAGGGGGTCCAGGCGTGGCCGAGCTGTTGCAAGTGCCAGAGGTGGGCGTAGCGATAGGGCAGGAAGGCGAAGGCGAGGCCGGCCAGGAACGCCGCCCCGCGATTGCCGGTCAGCCGCCGGATCAGGAGATAAATCCCGCAGGCGGCGAGCGGGAAGGTGGCGAAGAGGACGAGGTTGTGGGCCAGGATCGCGTTGCCGGTGACGATCTGGATCGGGGCCATCAGCAGGGCCATCGGCACGTCGGAATCGGTGTAGGCCAGCGTGTGTTCGAGCGGGTAGAAGGTGTTGGCGTCGTAGAGCTTTCGTGGGTCGGTGACGAGCGCGTGCTGCACCCAGCGGGCGACGTAAATGTTCAGCACCGGGTCGCCGGTTGGCGCGGTCGAGTCGGTGAGATTCGCGGAGTAGGGCCAGAGCATCGCGACTGTCGCGACGCTGTAGAGGAAGGTCACCACGAGCGCCTCGCGCCACTGCGCCGCCGTCGGTCGCGGGAGTTGCCAGCGTTGCCGCCGCCGTTTGGGACGGCGCGGCAAGGTCGGCTTGGCTGCGGCGGTGGCCGGTGGAGTGGCGAGGCGCATCAAACTCTTCGCAGGCTCGGTCGCGCCCGCGTGCGGGCGAACATCGTGCGGTGACATAGTCGCGCGTGGGCTGGCGTCGGCGAAGGGTAGCACCGGGCGGGAAACGCAGTCAAGGTGGAGGAGACGTGGTTGAACCGCAGGGGCACGGGGCGCACGGAGAACGAAACAGCAGGACGCGCGCGTGGGCAGAGGTGGCGAGAATGCAACCCGTTGGTGTCGGCACCTGGCCGCGGTTATGCTCAGTACCCGCGTCGCCGTTTCGTTGTATCCTTGACACGGCGTCCCATGTGGCAGCGCATTGATCGCCGCAGTAGCGGGTCGATCGTTCTTGCGCGACACCACCCACTCGTTCTCGGTGTGCGGCGGGGTGCTCGTCGCATCGCCAATATAGCGGCGTGGGGATGTTAGGGGGCGTGGATGCGGCTCATGTCGGGGCGGCCACCGCTTGGCCGGTCGTCAGGTCGGCATATTGGGAGGGATGCGTGATGATCCTCGACTCGCTGCACGTCGACCCCGCGACGTTTGAACGACAGACCGGGTGGGCGATCAAGCCGGAGGGCGCGTGCAAGGGCGCGCGGTGCGTCCCGCTGCCCGCCGCCATCACCCCGGGCGGGCCGGTCGATGTGCGGGCGCTGGCGGCGCGGCTGGGGATGCCGCTCGTCCGGGACGAGGTGGCCGGGCTCTGGGCGCTCGGCCCGGAGGCTGGCGGTCGCGCCCTGACCGCCGCGCAAGCGCCCGATTTCGCACTCCCCGATCTGGCGGGTCAAGAATTCCATCTCGGCTCCCTGCGCGGGCGGAAGGTGCTGCTGGTGGCCTGGGCCTCGTGGTGAGGGTGCCGGCTTGACCTGCCCGTGTGGCAGGAGTTGCGGAGCGAGCTGCATCCCCGGGGCCTGGAGATCGTCACAGTCGCGCTCGACACGGGCGGGGCGGATGCGGCGCGCCCGTGGATCGAGGCCGCGCGACCCGCGCACCCGTCACTGATCGACCGGGCGCACCTGCTCGACGAGTTGTTCGGCATCGTCAACGTGCCGAGCGGGATCTGGATCGACGAGGCGGGTATGATCGTGCGCCCGCCGGAGACGGCCTACCCCCGGCGCCCGTCCTTCCTGGACAGCCCCGTCCCGACCGACGCCAGCCCGATCGCGCAAGCGCGCGCGGCGGAGGTGCGCAAGCTGCGCATCGAGCCGGAGCGCTACATCGCCGCCCTCTGCGACTGGGTTGCGCGCGGCGCGGCCAGCCGCTTCGCGCTCTCGGATGAGGCGGTGCTGGCGCGCAGCCGACCGCGCCCGATCGGGGAGGCGACCGCCGCGGCGCACTTCGCGCTGGGTCAGCACCTCCACCTCGCGGGGGATGGGGACGGGGCGGTGCGACATTTCCGCGCGGCGTACCGCCTGCATCCGGATAACTGGACGTACAAGCGCCAGGCTTGGAGCCTGCTGCCCGCCGGGCAGGAGCCATTGGACGTCTACGGCGGCGACTGGCTGACCGACGTGCGGAAGATCGGGGCCGAGCGGTACTATCCGGCGCTGGATCTGGAGTGACATTTGCCCGCGCAGGTAGGGGGCGGAGAATCGCCGTGGATCCCGAGACCCGTCGCACACAACAATGTAGAGATAACGCATCCGGCAGGCAAATTCCAGCATCGCCATTCGACCCCGGAACGCCCTTGTTGCGCCGGGCGCACAACTTTGGTATCCTTTGCACAAGGCAGATAAGAACAATTCTCAGCTAATAGCGGGATAGTTCAGGAAAGGATGGTCGAAAGGAATCATGGTCGCCACGCGCTATGACCACTTGCTCACGCGCCTGCGCCAGGATGGCTTCCGCCTGACGCCGCAACGGATGGCGGTGCTGCGCGTCTTGTCCGCCGACACCGGGCATCCGACGGTGGAGCAGGTCTACGATCGGGTGCGCACCGATTACCCGACGACGAGCCTCGCGACGATCTACAAGACGATCGACATGCTGAAGGGGATCGGCGAGGTTCTGGAGTTGAGCGTGGGCGAAAGCCACCGCTACGATGGCCGCGATCCGCGCCCGCACCCCCACCTGATCTGCGAGGTCTGCGGCACGATCAGCGACCTCACCCTCGATGGCCCGCTCGGCGACGCCGCCCTCCTCGCGGCCGCAGCCCTGGCGATCGGCGGCGCCGCGGGGTATCAGGATGTGCGCCCGCAGGTGGAATTCCGCGGGCGGTGCGCCTCGTGTCAGGCCTCGGTCGCCGCCGACGCCCTTGCCCCACCCCCGGCATTATGAGATAATTTGGTTGAGAAAGTCCCTTCCGCCGCGCTCCGTAGAGGCGTCGTGCGCGCCGAATCGCGCGGCTGATCACAGGCAACGGGGCGTGACGAAGGGTGAGTTCCCGCCGACCACCAGGTGGGCGGGGACGACGTGAAGGAGGAACGGTACATTGGCCTCTCTGGAGATTAAGAATCTGCACGCGAAAGTCGAAAACCGCGAAATTCTGCGCGGCGTCAATCTGACCCTCAATCAGGGCGAGGTCCACGCGCTGATGGGCCCCAACGGCTCCGGCAAGAGCACGCTCGCCTATGTCCTCGCCGGCCACCCGAACTATGAGGTCACCGAGGGCGAGGTCCTGCTCGACGGCGAGAATATCCTCGATCTGGAGCCGGACGAGCGCGCGCATCGCGGCATCTTCCTCGCCTTCCAGTACCCGACCTCCATCCCCGGCGTGAACGTCGCCAACTTCCTGCGCCAGAGCTACAACAAGGTGCAGCAGTCGCGCTTCATGCAGGCCAACCCCGGCGGGGAGTACAAGGCTCCCCCGGTGGCGGAGTTCCGCAAGCGCCTAACCGGGAAGATGAGCGATCTGCGGATGGACCGCTCGTTCATGGGCCGCTACCTCAACGAGGGCTTCTCCGGTGGCGAGAAGAAACGGATGGAGATCCTCCAGATGGCGATGCTGGAGCCGAAGTTCGCGATCATGGACGAGACCGACTCCGGCCTCGACATCGACGCGCTGCGGACGGTCGCCGAGGGCGTCAATTCGCAGCTCACCGGCAATCTGGGCGCGCTGGTGATCACGCACTACCAGCGGTTGCTCAACTACATCAAGCCGCAGTATGTCCACATCATGATGAACGGTCGGATCGTCGCCAACGGCGGCCCCGAGCTGGCCGAGGAACTCGACGTGAAGGGCTACGACTGGCTGCGTCAGACCTATGCCCCCGACGAGGTGATGGTCGGCGATGAGCTCGCGGAAGTCACCGAGAAGCGCGGCGTCGGCGTCGCACCCGGTATCACGATCAAGCGGACGCTGGCTGGGCAGCAGGCGGAGTAAAGTACGAA
>CADCWN010000302.1 GCA_902806415.1 uncultured Thermomicrobiales bacterium
CTCCTCCTCAATGATGCGCTCGGCGCGCACCCCGGCTAACGCGTACACCCGCCGACCCCCTGCGAACGCAATCGCCCAACAGGGGATCATCCTACCCTCGTACTCGGCGAGAATCACGCGAATTGCGGAAGAGCCGCGATTGCTGCCGATCATGCTCCGCGTCGCCGCAGCCATCCCCGCGATCGGGTTGCGGCCGGTGCTATTGACTCGTGTGGGCGACGATGACCCTGGAGGCGTTCCGCGAGGCAGTCCGCGCCTACCGGCTCCCGACCGAGCGGTCGCAGGAGGCGCTCGCGGCCGCGCTGGGCCTCAGCCCACAGGTGCTCAGTCGGAAGCTGCGCGGCAGCGCCAACGCACGACTGACCCACCGTGAAATCAAGCAAATCGTCCGCGCACTGGCCGATTGGGAGGCGTTCACCACCCGCGAGCAGGTGATCGGGTTGCTGGGGATGCTGGGATTGGCCCCGACCAGTTTCACCCCCCAGGAGTGGGCCGCCCCGCCGTTCGCTACCCTCCGGGAGACGCCGACCCCACATGCCATGACAACCGCGCCAAAGCCGCCACCGATCGACCGCGACGACGAACACCGCCCGATAGCTGCCGACCGTGAGAACCTCAGCGACCAACCGCGGCACAACCTGCCCGCCCCGACGACGCCGTTCATCGGGCGCGCCGAGACCGTGCGGGCGGCGAGCGAACTGCTCGTGCGGTCGGGGGTGCGCCTGGTGACGTTGGTCGGCCCGGGCGGCGTCGGCAAGACGCGGCTCGGCCTCCAGGTGGCGGCGGCGGCGGCGGATGCCTTCCCCGACGGCGTGACCTTCATCCCCCTGGCCCCGCTGGACGACCCCGCGCTGGTACCGATCGCGCTGGCACGGGCACTGGAGCTTGCCGAGTCGCACAGCCAGCCCCTCTTCCCGCGGCTCCTCGCCTACCTGCGGGATCGCCGGCACCTGCTGCTGTTCGACAACTTCGAGCATTTGCTGCCGGCGGTGCCCCAAATCGGTGCGCTGCTGGCGGAGGCACCGAGGGTCCCGATCATGGTCACCAGCCGGGCCGTGCTGCGCTGCTACGGCGAACACGAGTTCGTCGTGCCCCCGATGGCCTTCCCCACGCCGGAGGCCGGTTCGGCGGCAGGGTCGCTCGCCGAGTACGACGCGGTCCGCCTGTTCGTCGCGCACGCGCAGGCTGTGCGGCCCGACTTCCGCCTGAACGCCGCGAACGCCGCGGCGGTGGCGGCCATCTGTGCGCGCCTGGATGGGCTGCCGTTGGCCATCGAGTTGGCCGCCGCGCGGCTCAAGCTGCGCTCGCCGCAGACCCTGCTGGCCGAGCTCTCCAATCGGCTCGACGCCCTGAGCGGAGGGCCGCGCGACCGGCCCGAGCGTCAGCAGACCCTGCGCGCCCTGCTCGATTGGAGCTACGCGCTCCTCGACCCGGCCGACCGCGGCGTCTTCGCCCAGCTCAGCATCTTCGTCGGCGGCTGGTCGCTCGAGGCGGCGGAGGCCGTCTGCGCGTCGGGGGTGCCCGGCCGGTCCGTGGCGGACCGCATCGGGACCCTCCTCGACCAGAGCCTGATCTGGGGCCAACCCGGTGACGACGACGGCGAGCCGCGGTTTGCGATGCTGGAGACCGTGCGCGAATATGCCGCCATGCGCCTCGGGCGCGCTGGCGGCGTGGACGATGCCGCGCGGCGGCACGCGGCCTACTTCCTCGCGCTGGCCGAGCGCGGCGAGGGTCAGTTGCGCGGTCCCCACCAGCAGCGCTGGCTCGACCGGCTTGAGGCCGAGCACCACAACCTCCGGGCGGCGCTGCGCTGGTTCCTCGCTGCGGGCGACGGCGCGTCCGGCGTGCGCCTGGCCGGTGCCCTGGTGTGGTTCTGGTTCATCCGCGGGCACTTTGGTGAAGGTAGGGAGTGGCTGGAGCGCGCCCTCGGCGTGGGCGGCCAGGGAGATGCCGCGAGCCGGGCGAAGGCGCTCACCGGTCTCGGGATGCTGATCTGGCGCCAGGGGGACTACCCCCACGCGGCGACGCTACTGGAGGAAGGCATCGCGCTCTGCCGCGCGGCGCGGAATCACGCCGGCCTCGCGGACGCGCTGCACCACCTGGCGCACGTGCGCGAGACCCAGGGCGACGTGGAAGGGGCCGCGCGGCTCTTCGAGGAGAGCCAGACGATCGCGCGCGCGGCGGGCGACCGCTGGGAGATCGCCCTGACGGTGAATTGCTTCGGCGCGATGCTGCAACGGCTGGGCGAGCGCGACCGCGCGCTGGTACTGCTGGAAGAGGGGTTGGTGGTCGCGCGGGAGCTGCGGAATGGGCACTGCCTGGCGGATGCGCTGCGTCTGCTGGGCCTGGCGGCCCAGGAGCGGGGTGATCTGCACCAGGCGCGCCGCTTGCTGGAGGAAAGCCTGCTGCATTGCCGACAGCTCCGCGACAAACCCGGGAGCGCGCTATCGCTGGGTATCCTCGGCACGATCCTGATCGAGCTGGGCGACTGGGCCGCGGCGACGGCGGCGTACCGGGAGAGCCTGGAGCTGCGCCGCGACCTGGGCGATATCCTGGGCGTCGCGCGGTGCCTGGAGGGGCTCGCGGCGATCACCGCTGGTCGGGGTGATGCGTTGTGGGCCGCCCGTCTCGGCGGCGCTGCCGACGGGATGCGGGCGACGATCGGGGTGGTGCCCCTGCGCAGGCAGCCTCCGAGCCACGAGGGGTTGATGGCGCGGGCGCGCCAAGAGGCGGGTGCGTCCCCATTTGCCGCCGCCTGGTCCGCCGGCCGCGCGCTAGGACCGACCGACGCCATCGAGGCTGTGCTCGAGCGCCCCGACACGGTGGCGGCGGGAAGTCCACCGGGAGAGTCTCATACTGACTTTGGTTGAAAATCTGCGATGTTAGCCCGCGCAGGCGGGCTTTGTGGCCCCAGGCCCGCGAGGCGTGGCTTCAGCCGCCAGCCGGGCGCATACCAAGTTTTCTCCCGAAGTCAGTATCAGTTCGGTCATCGCACTGCAGGCTCCTCCCGCGAAGCCCCCTCGGTTACCCGTTAATACCCTTGGCGTTGCCACGGCGGTTCTTCTGGTCGCTGTGGGTGGGATCGTGCAGCGCGTCCACGTTTGTATGTCAGGTTGTATGCCAGAGAGGGAAATCCGTGAAGCCGCCCTGCTGGGGCGGCTTCACGGATTTCCCTCTCTGGCTAGGGCAACGCGCTGGCTGGGCTACAGGGATTCGAACCCCGACTACCTGATTCAGAGTCAGGCGTCCTACCATTAGACGATAGCCCACCGTCCGGCAAATAGTATACGCGGGTCGCGCCGGGGTTGCAAGGGTTTCTCGCCTGGCGCGCA
>CADCWN010000303.1 GCA_902806415.1 uncultured Thermomicrobiales bacterium
GAGTAATTCGGCCTTGTCGCGCGAACCGTACTCGGCCATCGACAGCCCGTTAATCCGGCTGAAGTTCGGGCCGGGATCGGTCAGGCAGGCGGGCAAGGCCCCGCGCCGCAACTCCGCGCTCGCCGCGACCGCGCCCTGATTCCAGCCGATCAGGTGCGCCACGATATCGCGCGGCGTGCGCCCATCGACCGCCCGCAAGAACAATTCACCCGGCTGCCGCTCGACTGCCGCGACGAAGCCGACGATGCTGGCCGCGAGGGCGGCGCGTTGTCCTTCCTGCCGTGGTATGTCACTCATCTGCTTGGGTAGGGGGCGATCTATCGGGGAGAATTGTCGGCCAGAGTGCCGCCGGAACAAACCTCGCCAGATGACCCACATTCGTCGTGGCAATGACCACCTCTGTCAGGGGAACTCCAAGCGCAAGCACCTGGCCGACGAGCAGCATATCGCCATCGATCGTCTTATCACCCGCAGTCGGTCGCCCTTGCTGGCGTGCTTGCGCCCAACATTCAGCCGCCCGGCGCATTGCTGTTGTCGTCAATTGCTGTTGTCGTCAATGGAAGGTACTCGGCGAACTCGCTCAACTGATCGAGGCGTGCAATTCCCCGCGCCCGATTCGCACGAAGCAACTCTCGACGGACCTCGTAATCCGCGATCTCCGGGACTATGACACGCCGATTAACAGCGACCAGCGACTGTAGCCATTGAATACAGGCAAGCGACTGGGGCGAAGGTCGTGGATTGGTGACGATACCGAGTGGTCCGGCGTCAAGAAAAACGATGCGGCTCACCAGGTCACGCCCTTCAACTCCTCGGGGAAGAGTAGGCGATCGGATAGTCGGTCGGCATCGAGCGCTCGGAAAACCGCCTCGCCGTCCGCCTTGTCATCGGCGGTCTGCGGTTCGTCGATCCACCCTTGCAACAGGCGCAGTAATGCGCGCTGTTGATCGGTGGGCGGGAGATGCTGATCGAGCAGACGCAACAAGTAATCCGCCTCCCGCAGTCCCTCGTGGGCGGCGGCTTCAGCGAGGCGATGTTCCAATTCCGGGGACAAATTCACCGTCAATACCATCGGCACCTCCACCACACCAAAATGGTTGAACGATCACCGTTGCCGATAGGCGAAATATTACCCCACGCCGCCGACCCGACTCAACTCACATCCCCCGCGCCGCCCTTCCAGAACAGGCGCAAACGGTCGCGCAAGGGGATATGCTCGGACCGGGCCAGGTCGGGGTCGGCGTCGAGGATCGTCTCGGCCTCGCGACGAGCGGTTTCGAGCAGGCGCACGTCGGCGAGTTGGGCGACCTGGAGGTCGGGGAGGCCGCTCTGCCGCGTGCCGAGGAACTCGCCGGGGCCGCGCATCTCCAGGTCTTTCTGCGCCAGCACGAAGCCGTCCTGCGTCTCGACCATCGCCTCCAACCGGCTCTGCGCGTCGCGGCTGGCCTCGTCGGCGACGAGGATGCAGTACGACTGCGCCGCGCCGCGCCCGACCCGCCCCCGGAACTGGTGCAACTGCGACAGCCCGAAGCGATTGGCCCCCTCGATCAGCATGATCGTCGCGTTGGGGATGTCGATCCCGACCTCGATCACGGCGGTGGAGACAAGGATGTCGTGCTCCCGCGCGCGGAACTCGGCCATGATCCGATCTTTCTCCGCCGGGCGCATCCGCCCGTGCAGGAGCGCCACGCGCAGATCGGGGAAAACCTCGGTCCGCAGGCGCTCCCACTCCTCGGTCGCCGCCTTCGCCTCGATCTGGTCCGACTCCTCGACCAGCGGGCAGATCACGAACGCCTGCCGACCCGCGCGCACCTCCTCGCGGATCGCCGCGTACTCGCGCGGGCGATCGTCCGGCCCGGCGGCGCGCGTGACGATCGCCTGCCGACCGGGCGGCAACTCGTCGATGACGGAGACATCGAGGTCGCCGTGCAGGGTCAGCGCCAGGCTGCGCGGGATCGGGGTGGCGGTCATCACCAGCAGATCGGGGTTGTGGCCTTTGGCGCGCAGGGTGGCGCGCTGGACCACGCCGAAGCGGTGCTGCTCGTCCACCGTGGCGAAGCCGAGGCGCGCGAACTCGACCCCGCCCTGGATGATCGCCTGCGTCCCGACGAGGATATCGATCGTCCCGTCGAGCAGCCCGGCGGCGATCGCGCGGCGCTCTTTCGCCCCGGTGCTGCCGATCAGCAGGCGGACCTGCGGGCGCTCCCCCTCGGGCAGCGCGCCGTAGAGGCGTTCGAGGGTGCGCGCGTGCTGCTCGGCCAGGATCGCGGTCGGGGCCATCAGCGCCGCCTGGAAATTCTCGGCGACCGCCGCCAGCATCGCCGCCGCCGCCACGACCGTCTTCCCCGACCCGACATCCCCCTGCACCAGCCGACTCATCGCCACCGGGCGGCGCATATCGGCGAAGATGTCCGCCAGGGTCCGCCGCTGCGCCCCGGTCAGCGCGAACGGCAGCGCCGCGACGAACCGCCCGACCGCCGCCTCGTCCACGGCGAACTGGTGGCCGGGCGCGCCGGTCTGCCACTCGCGCTTGCGCCGCTGCATCCCCAGTTGTAGGAGGAAGAACTCATCGAAGCCGAGGCGTCGCCGCGCCCGCTCCAGGGTCGCGTCGTCGGGCGGGAAGTGGATCGCGCGGGTCGCCTCGACCAGCGGCAGCAATTTAGCCCGCGCCCGCACGCCCGGCGGCACGAACTCCGGTAGGCGCTCGGCGCAGGCGTCGAGCGCGGCCGCGACGTAGCCGCGCAACTGCTTCTGGTTCAGCCCCTTCGTCAGGGCGTAAATCGGCACGATCCGCCCGGTGTGCAGCAAATCGGCGTCGAGCCGCTCCCACTCCGGGCCTTCGAGGACCAGCTTCCCGCGTCGCTGCCCGAAGGTGCCGCTGAGGACCACCTGGGTGCCGGGATACAAGACCTTGGCGATATAGGGGCTGAACCAGGTCGCGGTCAGGGTGCCGGTCTCGTCGGCGATCTCGGCGGTCACGAGGTGGCGCTTGTTCGGCAGCGGACGATCCTCGATCGACCGCACCGTCCCCTTGACCGTCCCCTCGCTCCCGTAGAAGGCGTGGGCGATCGGGTACTCGCGCGAGTAGTCCATATAGCGGCGCGGCAGGATCGTGAGCAGGTCGCCGACCCGCCGCACGCCGATCAGCCCGAGCAGCCGGGCGCGCTCGTCGCCGACGCCGGGGAGGTCAGCGACCGGCGAGGTCGGCGTGAGGTCGCGCAGCTTCGCCGCCGCCCGCGCGGCGACGGGCGCCTTCGGCTTCGGCGGCACCTTCGGCTTGCGGTTCGCAGGCGGGCCGATGTAGCGCGGCTGCGCAGTCGGGTCGTTCTCGCCGAGGTCGCGCACGACGCGATAGAGCTGGCGCAACTCGGTCAGGGCGTCGGCCAGGCGGTGTCGCCGCTCGGCGGGCGCGAGCTGCGCGTAGTCGCGCAGCAGCACGACGATGCGGACGAGCGCGTCGTCGGCGGCGCGGGTCGGCAGGGAGCCGCGCAGCGGTGCCAGCCCCTGCCGAGCGAATGCCCCGACTCCGCCGGGGACGGCGCGGTCGCGGAAACCCTGGCGTTCTTCCTCCGCCAGGATCTTCCCCACCCGCTCGATTGTCGCCCCCAACGGGCTCGCGGAAGTCGCCACGGTTATGCTCGACTCATGCGGGGCGGGGCGGGGCGGCCCCCTCGCTCGCGTCGATGATCACCCCGAGCGCGCCGGGGCCGAGGTGGACACCGATCACCGGGCTCGTGTCGATCACGATGATCTGCTCGCGCGGGAAGAGGCCACCGAGGCGGTCGAGCAGGGTGACCATGTCGGACTCGCCGATCTGCAACGCGCCCATCTGCCGGATGCGCGGGAAATCACTGGCGAACTTCACCAGGCCGTCGATCGCCTTGGAGCGGGTACGGGTCCGCTCGTGCGGCACCACCACCCCTTCATCGACGCGCATCAGCGGCTTCAGCGAGAGGATCGACCCGGCGATTGCGGCGGCGCGCCCGATCCGCCCGCCCTTCTGGAGATATTCGAGGGTGTCGGGGAAGAAGATGATGTGGATATTCGGCATCATCCTCTGGATCGTCGCCGTGACGGTCGCGAGATCGGCCCCGTCGGCGGCGACGCGCGCCGCCTCCAGGGCGATGAAGCCGAGGCCGAGCGAGAGCGTGCGCGAGTCGATCACCGTCACCTTGACCCGCTCGGCGACCTCCTCGGCGGCGATCCGCGCCGAGCCGGCGGTGCCGCTCAGCTTCTCGGAGATGTGGACGGAGACGATCTCCTCCGCCCCCTCATCGGCGAGGCGGCGATAGGTCTCCTCGAAGAGGCCGGGGGGCGGCTGCGCGGTCGTCGGCAAGTCGCGCCCGGACGCCTTGAGGCGCCGCACGAACTCCTCCGGCCCAATGTCGATCTTATCCCGCAGCGACTCGTTGCCGAAGTTCACCGAGAGCGGCACCACCGCGATCCCCGCCGCCCGGCTCATCTCCTCGGGAATATCGGCCGTGCTATCGGTGACGACTCGTATCCGCGCCATCGGCCCCTCCGGGGGAGTCGTGGGTCGTGGGTCGTGAGTCGTGAGAGGGTCTGCTGCCGCCAGGAGCCTGCCTGTCGGCTCCGCGCCACTCACGACTCACGACCCACGACCCACGACTCGCTACTCCACGCTCATCAGATAATCGTAGTGCGGCTGCCCGCCCTCCACCAGCTCGATCGCCAGATCGGGGTAGTGTACCTGCAACGATTCTACCATAGCGCGGCCCGCTTCCTCGGTCACATCCGCGCCGCGATAGAGGGTCGCCAGCTCGGCGGAGGCCGCGTCTGTACGCGCCAATAGGCCGAGCAGCACATCCTCCACCGACGACCCGGCGTAGACCAGCCGATCGTCGATCAGGCCGATCGGCTGCCCCTCCGTGACGGCGACCCCCTCGATCGTCGCGGAGCGGACGGCGTAGGTCACCTCCGCCGAGCGGACCCCCCCGAGCGCCTCGGCCATCGTCGCGGCGTTCTCGTCGAGCGCGGCGTCAAAGTTCAGCGCCGACAGCGCGGCGATCCCCTGCGGCACCGAGCGCGACGGCACCACCACGACCCGCTTGCTCGTCAGCCCGACGACCTGTCGCGCGGTCAGGATC
The DNA here is from genome assembly GCA_902806415.1 of uncultured Thermomicrobiales bacterium. Classification (GTDB taxonomy): domain Bacteria; phylum Chloroflexota; class Chloroflexia; order Thermomicrobiales; family CADCWN01; genus CADCWN01. The sequence continues at coordinate 5,109 of CADCWN010000303.1, forward strand.
ACGTTGCCGTTGTTCGGTAGCAGGATTACCTCGTCGCCCGGCAGCGCCTCGACCGCGCGCAGCAGTTCCTCGGTGCTCGGGTTCATCGTCTGCCCGCCGGAAACGATCCCCGCCGCCCCGAGGCCGCGCAGCGCCGCGATCAGTCCCGCGCCGGAGGCGACCGCGACGATCTGCGGCCCCGTGATCGCGCCATCGGATGGGTCGGTGGCGGTCATCGTCGCGGCGGGGGCGGTCGCGGTCGCGCCCTGCACCCCCTCCGCCACCGCCTGCACCTGATAGGTCATGTTGTCGATCCGGATCTGATCGAGCTCGCCCCAGCGCACCGCCTCGGAGAGGATCGCGCCGGGGTTCTCCGTGTGGATGTGGATCTTGATGATCTCCTCGTCGCCGACCACCACACCCGACTCGCCGAGCGCCAGCAGCCGCTCGCGAATCTCGGGGAAGGGGAGCGGCCGCCCCTCGCGCGGCAGGATCATCACGTTGGTGCAGTAGCCGACCTCGTCCTCGCCGTGCTCATCGAGGAAACCGGCCATCGTGCCGAGCTCGCGCCCGCCGCCGAGTGGGGCGACGACCCCCGCGCTCGCCGCCAACCCCTCGCCGTGCGCGAAGAGGGCCGCCCCTTCGAGGAGCGACACCACCCCCTGCCCGCCCGCGTCGACCACCCCGGCCTCGCGCAGCCGCGCCAGGAGTTCCGGCGTACGCGCCAGCGCAGCCCGCGCCCCGCCCAGCGCCGCGTCGAGGACCGGCAGCAGGGCATCCCCCCGCGCCGCCTCCTCCTCAGCCGCCTCGGCGGCGACGCGGATCACCGTCAGCATCGTCCCCTCGACCGGCTGCTGCACCGCGCGATAGGCGGTCGCCGACGCCTCGCGGAGCGCCGTGGCGAGCGCCAGGCCGCCGAAGCGCTCCTCCCCGCCGAGGCCGCGCGCGAAGCCGCGCAGGATCTGCGAGAGGATGACCCCGGAGTTGCCGCGCGAGCCCATCATCGCCCCGCGCGCCAGCTTCGCCGCGAGGTCGCCCGTGCCGGTCGTCCCCTCGCTCGCCGCAGCATGGACCGCCGCCAGGGCCGCCTGCATCGTCAGCAGCATATTCTTCCCGGTGTCGCCGTCCGGCACCGGGAAGACATTGAGGGCGTTGATCGCCTCGGCGTGGCGCTCCAGATTCGCCCCCGCCGCGTCGAGCGCGGCCACCAGGCCCGCGCCATCGCACAGGGTGTGTGTGGGTTCGCTGCTCACTTCCCGCCCCCCCTGGGGAGTCGTCAGTCGTCAGTCGTCAGTCGTCAGTGTCTCTCACCCGCACCACATTGAGCGGCAAACTTACAACCTTGGCAAGCGATCACTGACGACTGACGACTGACGACTGACGACTTCACCCCTTCCCCTTCACATCGTCGCTGAAATGCAGCCCCTGCACATAGACGTTGACCGCGACGACTTTCATGCCGAGCGCGCGCTCGACCGCGAACTTGACCGACCCCATCACGTTCTGCGCGACCTCGGAGATCCGCACCCCGTATTCCAGGATGACAGAGAGGGTGATCGTGATCTGCTCGTCACTGACCTCGACCGCGATCCCCCGGCGGGGATCGTCCTGCCGCAAATAGTAGGCGAGGTTCCCGCGCAGGCCGCTCGGGGCCATCCCCACGACGCCATACGACTCCATCAGCGCGCCATGCGCGATCGAGGCGATCGCCGCGCGCGAAATCTCCACCTTGCCGGTCGCCCCACTCGCCGTGGCGACCCTGCCCCTGCGTAGCATCTCGGCCCCCCAGTCCGTAGTCCGTAGTCCGTAGTCCGTAGAGTCTTGCTGCCGCGCCGCGCCTGCCATCTGGCGATGAGCCAAGGCTAGCCCTCTACGGACTACCGACTACGGACTACGGACTGCCCGGTTCCTTGTGATCGCGCCCGATTCGTGCTACTATCTGTTGCTGTCGCGTCCCCGGTCGCGGGGACTTTGTGCGCCCCTCTCGGCCCTCGGTCCGAGTAGTAATGTGCGCGCGGCCCGGTTGAGTCATTGACCGATAGATGCTTGGCCCCCGGCGGGTGCCGACATTGCGACGCATCATAACGAATAGCGTAGGGCGCGTAAAGGGGGAGGTCGATCATGGCGATGTGCGATATGTGCGGGAAGACCAAGCGGGCTGGGAACAACGTCAGCCACTCGAAAGTCGCCACCAAGCGGCTGTTCCGCCCGAACATCCAGAAGGCGACGATCATGGTGAAGGGCCAGTTGAAGTCGCAGAAGGTCTGCACGCGCTGCCTGCGCACGCTGGCGAAGGCTCCGCGCGGCCTGAAGTAGCGGCCACCGTTGACAATGGACCAGGCCAACCCGAGGCGTCGCCACCCGGCGGCGTCTCCTCTTTCCCCGGCGGAGGGCGCGCCGACCGTTCAGCGGGACGGCCCGCCGCCCCGGCGCGTTCCCGCGCCCCCGACCGTACCACGACTGGAGATCGCCCCGACCTTCCCCTGCGAAGCCGATGTGGCCCCCGGCTTGGAAGTGCTCGCGACCGCCGAGGTGCGCCGCGTCCTCGGCGACCGCGCGAGCGCGCCGCGCGTGACGCGCCCCGGCGTGCTGGCCTTCACCTACACCGGCGACCTCGCGCCCCTGCTCCGCCTCCGCACGGTCCTGGCCGTCTACCTGGTGCGGCGCTTCGCCGTGCCGCGCCCGCGCGCCCTGCTCGGCGACGAGCATTTCCGCGCGATCCTGCGCCTGATCGCCAGCATCCGCGCCACCGCCCCCGACGACGCCTACCGCAGCCTCTACCTCAGCGCGGCGGGGTCCGACTCGTCGGTGTTAGCCCGGCTGAAAGAGGAACTCGGCAAGGGGACGGGGTTGCGGGTCGCCCCGCCGACCGCCCACGAGGGGGACTTGCACTTGCGCCTGCGGCGACCGCCCGGCGGCGGCGCGGGTTGGGAACTCCTGGCACGGCTCTCGCCGCGCCCGCTCGGCGCGCGCGCCTGGCGCGTCCGCAACCTGGAGGGGGCGTTGAACGCGACGGTCGCCCACGCGATGGCCCTGCTGACCACGCCCGATCCGCGCGATCAGTTCCTCAACCTCGCCTGCGGCTCCGGCACGCTGCTGATCGAGCGCGCCGCCTGCGGCCCGGCCACGCGGCTGCTCGGCGTCGATCTCAGCGCCGACGCGCTCGAAATCGCCCGCGCCAACGTCGCCGCCGCCGGGTACGCCGACCGGATCGAGTTGCGCCAGGGGGATGCCCGCGCCCTCAACCTCCCGGACGCGAGTATCGACGCCCTCTGCGCCGATCTCCCGTTCGGCCATCTCGTCGGCACGCACGACGAGAACCTGACCCTCTACCCCGCCATCCTCGCCGAGGCCGCGCGCGTCGCCCGCCGCGAGGCTCCGTTCGTCCTGATCACCCACGAGATCCGCCTGCTGGAAACCCTGCTCGCCGCCTCCGCCGACTGGGCGCTCGAAGACACCTTGCGCGTCGCGCTGGGCGGGCTGCACCCACGCATCTTTGTGCTGCGGCGACGTTGAGGGCTGGGGGAGGGAAGGGTGCCATCTATCGAAATCGGCACGCGGTGGCAGTGCAGGCAGACCGGGATTGAAATCCCGGCTAAGGGCTGCGGCCACGAAGTCCACTGAAGTGGACTGGGATTCCTGCACAGCAAGCCTTTATTGGCAAGCGCCGGGCTGACAATGGCTCTGCCTTGTCACCCAGCCTACTTCAGTAGGCTTTGTGGCCGCAGGCCATTTAGCGCCGGTTTCAACCGGCGGCACCACGCCAATGACGCCACCGATGCCCACTGGCCGCCGTCCGCCAGCCCTTATCCCACCCTCCACCACCCGAAAGGCACCCGTGAAGGAACGCCGCTGGCTGCTCGCGACGATCCTGCTGGCGGCGCTCGCGCGGCTACCGGGTCTGGGCGCGCGGCCTGCGGGAGGTCGGGATCGGCGGGGCCTACGCCAGCCCCTTCCCCGACCCCGGTGGCCCCTATCATTACTCGCCCCTCTTCCTCTATATCCTGCGCGGGGTCGGCCTCCTCTACGCCGCCCTGCGCCCGGATGGTGCATGGGACGACCCGCTGCTGGCGACGCTGATCAAGCTCCCGGCCAGCGCGGCGGAACTGCTGCTCGGCCTGCTGCTGTGGCGCTTCCTGCGCCCGCGCGTCGGCCCGCGCCCGGCGCTTGCGGCCACGGCGGCCTATCTTCTTAATCCGGCTCTAATCTGGAACACGGCGTATTGGGGTTCGATCGACATCCTCCACACCCTGCCGACGGTGGCGGCGATCATCGCGGCGAGCGCGGGCGCGGGCGGCAGCAAGCTGACGGCACTGCCGGGGCTGCTGGCGCTCGCGCCCCCACTCCTGCGCGCCCCGTGCCGCCTGGCATGGGCGGCGGCGGGCGCGCTCGTCGCCACGCTCGCCCTGATCCTGCCGATCCTCCTGCGGGGCCAGTTCGGGGCGTTGCTGCGGGGACTCTTCGGCAACGTCGGGCTCTATCCCGCCGCCTCCGCGAACGCGCACAACCTCTGGTGGCTCGTCACCGGCGGGCAGGGCACGCGACCGGACACGACGGCGCTACTACCCGGTCTGGACTACCGCCGCGCCGGTTTCCTCCTCTTCGCGCTCGTCGCGCTGCCGACCCTCGCACTGCTCTGGCAGCGGCATGAGCATGATCCGACGCTGCCGTTCGTTGCCAGCGCCTTCCTCAGCTTCGCCTTCTGCATGATGACGACGGAGGTCCACGAGAACTGGTTCTATCCGCTCTTCGCGCCGCTCCTGGTCGCCGCCGCGCTCGACCGGCGTTACCGCCCCCTCTACGCCGCCCTCTCGCTGACCTTCCTCGCCAACCTCGCCCTGCACGACCCGCCGCTCTTCGCCCTGCTCGGCGACGGCATCCTCACGCCCGCCCGCCCCCTCCGCCTCCTGAACAGCGCCGCGCAATGCGCCATCCTGGGGTGGTGGGCGTGGCTCCTGTTTGGCCGCGTCAGGGCGAGTAGCGCCGGGAGCAAGGGAAGTTCCACCCTGGGCTAGCGCCCGGCGGCATTGAGCGGGCCGGTCCTCGCCCACTGGTCCCGCAGGGGCAGCCGAATCGGATCTCTGCGGAGCACTTTTCGCCGAAGGGCGCTCGGCTTCTCGTAATAGCCGTAACGCCGTCGTTTCCAGGGAATCGACAATTCGCGATCGACATGGGTTTGGAAGCGGCGGAGGGCGTATTCGAGGTCTTCGTCTTCGCGCACCTGGACGGAGAGATTCATCGAGAGCGCCGTGCTTCGGCTGGCGCGGGGCCGGTCGCGTTGTGACAAGAATCAATGTCGGTGCTGGAGTGTACTATCCCATTTCAGTTGACGCAATATCATCGCATTCAGGTTGCTTCGCGTATGTGCGCCCGACGATCGGGCGATCGTCGGGCGTCACACCATCTCAGCGCCCCTCGTATAACTCGCTCCACCGTGCGTGCTCATCCTTCGCCTGACCGAGCAGTTCGGCATCGGTGAACAGATCGAGCGCAGTCAGCGCCATCGCGGTGGAGACTTTCAGCAGTTGCTCGTAGCCGAACTCGGAGCACGACGCATCGACGACCTGCTGCGAGTGGCCGGGGATCGGCGTGTGGCTGATCGCGAACGAGCCGGTCACGGAAGGAACGAGGTAGGAGACGTTGCCGAAGTCGGTCGAGTACGGCCCGCGCTCGCGCTGATCGCGCGCGTTGACGGTCATCCCGACACGCCGCATATTCTCCTCGTAGGCGCGACCGATCGGATACGACGGGCGCATGTCGTAGCAGGTCGGCGAGCCGTAGTCGATCTCGACTGTCGTCTCGGTCATCAGCGCCGCCCCCTGCGCGATCCTCCGCACCTTCTGCTCCAGCTGATCGAGGTAGGCGCGGTCACCGGCGCGCACGAAGAATTTGGCCTCGGCGCGATGCGGCACCACATTCGCCGCGTCGCCGCCATGGGTGATAATCCCGTGAATCCGCGCGTCGGTGCGGATATGCTGGCGCAGGGCATCGATCCCGGTGAAGAGCTTGATCACCCCATTGAGGGCGTTCGCGCCGTTGTAGGGGTCGCCCGCCGCGTGGGCCGGTTTGCCGTGGAAGACGAAGTCGAGGTGCGAGACGGCCAGGCAGGTGCCGCCCGGATAAGCGGTCGCCGAGCCGGTCTGGTGCCCGGCGTGGTGGACCATCAGCGCCGCATCAACCCCCGCGAAGACCCCCGCGTCGATCAGGATCACCTTGCCGCCGCCGCCCTCCTCCGCGGGGGTGCCGATGATCTGGAAAGTGCCGTCGAGCTGGTCCATGACCTGCCCGAGCCCGATCGCGGCGGCGAGCCCCGACCCAGCGATCAGGTTGTGGCCGCAGCCGTGGTCGATCCCCGGCAGCGCGTCATATTCGGCCAGCACCGCGACGGTCGGCCCCGGCCCGCGCCCGCGCTTCGTCGCCCGGAAGGCCGTCTCCAGCCCGCCGAGCGGCTTCTCGACCTCGAACCCCTGCGCGCGCAGCGAATCGGCCAGCAACCGCGACGCGAAAACCTCCCGGAATCCGACCTCCGGGCGCTTGTGGATCTGATCGGCGACGCCGATGATCCCTGGCGCGTGCTCATCGATCGCCGCGCCGATCTTCCCGCGCAGTTCCTCGCGCTGTGTGGTGTCCATGCGGTCCTCCTAATGTCGGCAGTCCGTAGTCCGTAGTCCGTAGTCCGTAGTCCGTAGAACCTCCCTGCCACTCTTACGCTTGCCGTGAGAGCAATGCCTCGACGAGCAACGATTACGGACTACGGACTACGGACTACGGACTGCCAACTCCCCGTCACGCCCCTCGACTCAGCGCCCGCTCCAGACTCCGTTCGAGCGACTGCTGCCGCACCGTGACGGTCACATCGCCCCGCGTCCGCTCCAGGACCCCGCGCACCATGTCGGTCGTGCGGCGCAGGCCGTTGGTCACGGCGTCGGGGAAATCGACGGTGACGAGCAGGCTGTAGACATCGTCCATCGTGGTCAGCGCCCACTCGGCGGGCGGCACATCGCCCGCGCGCAGGCGGTCGAGGGCGAAGCGCCGCAACTCGCTCGCCGCCTCGCCGAGGCCGTTGAGGTAGACCGCGTCGGCCACCCCCAGATCGCCGGGCGCGGGGAGGTCGGTCTTGTCGATCCAGGACAGGAAGACGCGCGCCTCCACAAATTCCTTCTGCGCGTCCTGCACGTAGCCGGCCCAGTAGATCGCCGGTTGATCGCGCAACCCCGTCGCGAGGGCGGCTAGCCGGTCACGCGCCTCGCTGGAGAGGCGGCGCGCGGTGGCGAGGTCGCCCCGATGGCTGGCGCGGATGCAGTTCGCACAGAGGCGCACGATCTGTCGGCTCTCGCCGAGCGCGCGCTCCCGCGCCGCGTTCGTCGCATCCAAGCGCGCGATGATCTGATCGCCGATGGCGGTGAGCTGCTCAGGCACGGAATCCCCCCTCCGGTCGGTGCCACGGCACCCCACGGTCGCCAACGCGGCCCGTCTCGCCAAGCGGCGGCACGATAGCACGGAACGGGTGGGGGGGCAAGGAGTCGGCAGTGGGCGAGTGGGCCAGTGGGCCAGGGGACCAGTGGGCCAGGGGTCGAGCAGGGACGCAAGGCCACCCTTGCGCTCGCAGACAAGCACCATAGTCGGTTGTAGGGGCGTATTGCATACGCCCGCACGTCGGCATCTCGCCTACATCTACAGAATCCCCGATGTGGGTGGGCATATGCCATACGCCCCTACCCCCGACCACCCTGCCCGCACATCACCATCTACGCCGCCCCTACCTCCCATCCTCCAGTATCGGGGACAGGAGGAGCCATTCTTTACTCGCCCCCTTGCCCCACCCCCCATCCATCAACGATAACTCCCCGAGCGCGATCCGCTCACGCACGAGGGGGAACGATGACCACGCCAACCGACCCGCCCGAAACAAAAGGCACCTTCGCCCTCCACGATCTGCGCGTGACCGTCGCGGCGATCGAGGGGCGCGCAGTCTGCGGGCTGCGCGTGGGCGACTTCTTCGAGCTGACCGAGAGCAGCCGCGTCCGTATCCCCGCCGGGCGGCACTTCTGCCTCTACGCCCTGGCGGCGGTCCTGTCGCTGCTGCCCGCCAAGCAGCGCGCACTCGACGGGGCCGATTGGCTGGCGCGGGATAACCTGGTCGCCTGCCCCGACCCCGAGGAGCGGCTGATCATGCGGATCGAGCGGATCGGGCGGCGCGAGTTGCGCACGGAGGACCTGACCTGATGGGGACGCCGCGCGAGCCGGACGATCGGCTCAGCATCGCCTTCCAGAGCGACAAGCGCCCCGCCGAGTACGCCGAACTCGGCGCGATTGTCGAGCGTTACGGCTTCGGGACGGTCAGCGTCTACGCCGACTTGCTGTTCCAGCCGCCACTCCTGGCGCTGCTGATGATCGCCGGGGCGACGCGGCGGATTCGCCTCGGACCCGCCTGCCTCAACCCCTACACCCTCCACCCGGTCGAGATCGCCGGGCAGATCGCTACTCTCGACGCCGCCTCGGGCGGCCGCGCCTACCTCGGGCTGGCGCGCGGGGCCTGGCTCGACTCGCTCGGGATCGCCGACGCGCGGTCGCTGACGACGATCCGCGAGGCGGTGACGATCGTGCAACAGTTGCTGCGCGGCGAGCGGCGCGAGTTCAACGGCAAGGTCTTCCGACTCAGCGCCGATCACGCCCTGCAATGGGCGGTCGAGCGCCCGGAGATTCCGCTGCTGATCGGCACCTGGGGGGCGCGACTTGCCGCCTACGCTGGCGAGGTGGCGACGGAACTGAAGGTCGGCGGCTCGGCCAACCCGGCGATTGTCGCGCCGATCCGCGCGCGGATCGCGCCGGGGGCGGCGAAGGCCGGGCGCGATGCCGGGGCGGTCGGGATCGTCCTCGGCGCGGTGACGGTCGTGGACGAGGACGGCGAGCGGGCGCGGGCGCAGGTCCGCCGGGAGGTCGCGCGCTACCTGCCGGTCGTCGCGCCGCTCGACCCGACGATCGCCCTCGATCCCGAACTGCTGACCCGGATCGACGCCGCCGTGGCGCGCGACGACCTGGCGACGGCGGGCGCGCTGGTCCCCGACGACATCCTCGATCGCTTCGCCTTCGCCGGGACCCCGGCACAAATCATCCGGCAGACCGAGGCGATTCTCGCCGCCGGTGCCGCCCGCGTCGAGTTCGGCACCCCGCACGGCCTCACCGCGCGCGAGGGGCTGCGACTGCTGGGCGAGCGGGTCTTGCCGGCCTTTCAATAATGATGAGTGGGGAAGGGGAGTCGAAGGTCGAAGGTCGCAGGTCGAAGGGGGGCGGTGAGACGGCGCGGGCCGAAGGCTCCTCACCACTCGCCATTCGACCTGCGACCTGCGACCTTCGACCCCCGCTCCTCGTCGTTGCAGGCCCAACGGCGGTCGGCAAGACGGCGGCCGCGATCGCCCTGGCGCGCGAGTTCGGCGGCGAGATCGTCTCGGCGGACTCGCGGCAGGTCTATCGCGGGATGGATATTGGCACGGCCAAGCCGACCGCGGAGGAACGTGCCGCCGCCCCCCACCACCTGCTCGACATCCGCGACCCCGATGAGGAATTCTCACTGGCCGAATGGGTCGCCCCGGCGCGAGGGGCGATCGACGCGATCGGCGCGCGGGGCCGCGCGCCGATCCTCGCGGGCGGGACGCCGCTCTACCTCAATGCGGTCATAGAGGGCTGGCAAATCCCCCGCGTGCCGCCCGACCCCGCCCTACGCGCCGCGCTGGAGGCCGAGGCGGAGCGCGACGGCCTCGCCCCGCTGGAGGCGCGGCTGGCGGCGGTCGATCCGGTCGCCGCCGCACGGATCGCCGGGAACCTGCGCCGGATCATCCGCGCCCTGGAGGTCTACACGCTCACCGGCATCCCGATCTCTGCACAGGAGGGGAAAGTGCCGCCCCCCTACCGCATCCTCCACACGATCCTGACGCTCGATCGCGCCGCTCTCCACGCCCGCGCCGACGCCCGCATCGCGCGGATGGTCGAGGCCGGGCTGGTCGCCGAGGTCCGATCGCTGCTCGATCGCGGCTATGACCCCGCCCTACCCGCGCTGTCCGGGATCGGCTACGCCGAGATCGTCGCCCACCTGCGCGGCGAAACCACCCTGCCCGACGCGGTCGCCCGGATCGCCACCAACACCCACCGCTACATCCGCCACCAGGAGACCTGGTTCCGCCGCAACCGCGCCGCCGAGCGCTTCGACGTGGCTCAGGCTGGGTGGTCGGAGGCGTTGCGCGAGCGCGTGGGTACGTTTCTGGCGAGGGGTGAAGGGGGGCGTGGGAGCGAGCGATCGGGAAAGTGAACAGCGTCTTCTGGTGAGGTGGAGGACCGGGGACTCAAGTCCCCGGCTAGGTGGCCTCCGGCCTCCTAGTGCATGCTCAGGTGGCCTGTTGTGGGAGGGCGAGATGGTCCTCGTAGGCGCACCCCAGGGCGGCACATGCGCGCTCCGCCGTTTCGCGGGCGGTGAGCGTGCGGTCGAGCGAGACGGCGCGGCGCTTGCCGTGGGCCCACTTGGGCGCGAGGGGGTTGCGCCACGGGCGCTTGACCGGCAGGCGGCAGGCGATGAGGCGCACCCCGACCCCGGTGGCCTTGACCCGGCGATTGTGGGCGCGCAGCCAGGCGCGGACCGCGCGGCTGATGTGCCACCCCGCGTTGTCCC
>CADCWN010000304.1 GCA_902806415.1 uncultured Thermomicrobiales bacterium
CGCCGGGTTCGGACGAGCGGGGCGGGCTGCATCAAGTTCCGCTCGTCACCCCCGCGTCTGGACGCTTCGCTCCCGTCGCCCGCCGCACGATGCGCCAGACCGTCGCCTGGCTCACCCCGAAGATCGCGGCAACTTCCGCCTGCGTGTGCCGCTGGCAGAGAATGACGATCTCGGCGTGGCGCTCCTTCGGGATTTTGGCCGGGGCGGGCGGGGGCAAGGGTGCCGCGGCTTCCAGGGAGCGCCGCCGCCCGACATCTGCCAGCAGGTCGGCCCTCCCGGCCCGGCGCAGGACGGCACGGATCGTCTCCTGGGAGACGCCGTAGTCGGCGGCGATCGGACGCAGGCCCTCGCCCTCGGCACGGGCGACGATCGCGGGCCAGTCCTCATGCGACACCCGCGGGCCAGCGGTGCGCGGCGGGCGTGGCCATTTGTCAGGGTGGGCGCGCCGCAACGGGCGGAAACGGGGACGGCGGGAAAACTCTATCGTGCGTGTGTGACCCCCGTCAGTCCCGCCCCCTAGAGTTTGCGTTGCCGCTTAGCCGGCATTGTGCTCGGCAGTCCTGTCGGCCCGATAGCGCGGCGGCACATGTGCCGTCGGCCTGACGGACCAAGACTGCAGATCACGGGTTAGTAGTGCACGATATACTTGGTGAGCACCCGCCGCAGGTAGCCGCAAGGTGCGGTAACCCCATCTGCGCTCCGCTGATACTCGTGATGCCACCCAGTTCCCCCGTCCCCTTCGGTATGATGGCCCCGCACGAATGGCGTCGGCGATCAGCGAGGGAATAGGGGCATGCTCTGGGCGATTGTGGCGCGAAAACGCTGCGCGTCGGCCTCAGCCGTTGGCGAAGCGCGGGATGATTTCCTCGGAGATCCGCCGCCAGTTGTCGGTCAGCCCCGGGCTGCCGCCGCTGACCATGAAGTAGGTGATCCCCAGTTCGACCAACCCGCGCAGCTTCGCCTCGATCTGCTCCGGGTCGCCCTGGAGGATCCCCCCGCGAACCTGCTCCGCCGTCTGGCCTCGCAGGCGCGCGATCTCGGCGACTGCCGCGTCCGGGATCTCGCCGCCGACCCAGATGCTGACGCTGGTCGACTTGGTAATCGCGCCGGGGTCGCGCCCGTAGCCGCGCGCGTACTCGTCGATCAGCCCGATCTTGCGCCGCAGGGTCTCGTGGTCGCCGCCGCCGTGCCAGATGTCGGCGTGGCGCGCGACGACGCGCAGTGTCAGCTGCTCGCCGCCGCCCCCGATCAGGATCGGCGGGTGGGGCCGCTGCACCGGCTGCGGGTTGAGGAAGGCGTCGGTGACCGTGACGTACTTGCCCGCGTACGACACTTTCTTACGCGGGTCGCCGCTCCAGAGGAGCTTGGCGACGTCGAGCGTCTCGCGCAGCATCCCGATCCGATCCTTCGGCGCGCCGAACGGGATGTCAAACGCCCGGAACTCCCGCTCGGCCCAGCCCGCGCCGATGCCGAAGTCGAAGCGCCCGCCCGAGATCACGTCGATCTGGGTCGCCTCCTTGAGCTGAATACCCGGATTGCGGTAGGTGACGCCGCTGACCAGCGCCCCGAGGCGGATGCGCGTCGTGGCGGCGGCGAGCGCGGCGAGCGTGGTGTAGCACTCGAAGTTCGAGCCGTCCATGTCGCCGAAGATCGGCATCAGGTGGTCGAAGGTCCAGAACGTCTCGAAGGCCAGCGCGTCGGCGGCCTGCACGGCGGCCAGGTAGTCGGGCCAGCCGATGTGGCTGGGCGGCAGGGCGAGCGTGAAACGGATCGCGGGCATCACAGTCCTCCTTCAGTTGCTGACTCGCGGGTCGCCGCAGGGTGTGCGGTCGGGCTCACCAGCGGGCGATGATCCCGTCCAGGCGCTCCAGCTCGTCCTCGCCCAGCGAGCCGTCGCCGGCCCCGGCATTGGCGGTGATCTGCGCGACATCCTTGGCCCCGGGGATGGCGCAGGTGACCGCCGGGTTGGTCAGCGTCCACAGCAGCGCCGCCTGCGCCAGGGTGCGATCGGGCCGCTCCAGGAAGCGGATCTGCTCGACCTGATCCAGGCGCTTGAGGAACTGTTCGCGCCCCGCCCCCTCGTTCCAACCGACGCGGACGATGTCATCGAAGTGCGAATCCGGCGTGAACTTGCCGGCGAGGACCCCCTGCGCGATCGGGCCGCGCAACAAAGTGCCGATGTCGTTCGCGGCGCACCAGGGCAGCAGCCCCCCCTCCGCCTTGCGGTTGAGCAGGCTGTAGTTGAGCTGGACCGTCGCGCACTTCCCGTCGCGATTGAACGCCTGCGCGACCGCCAGCGAGTCGGTGGAGATCCCGTAGGCGCGGATCTTCCCCTTCTCCACCAGGCGCTCGAATGCTTCCAGGAAGATCGAGGGGTCCGCAATGTCGCCGATGTGGCACTGGTAGAGGTCGATCGCGTCGATCTTCAGCCGGCCGAGGCTGGCGTCGCAGCAGAGCTCGATGTGCAACGGCGACGCATAGCTGAGCGCCGCGCCTTGCCGTCGCCCGAAATTGCCAACTTTTGTCGCGATGTAGACGTCGTCGCGGCGGCTCGGCAATGCCTTGCCGACTAGTTCCTCGCTGACGCCGCTGCCGTAGGCGTCCGCCGTGTCGAAGAGATTGATCCCCAGGTCGCGCGCCGCGTGGATCGTGCGGAGCGCCTCCGCCTCCGCCACCGGCCCCCACTGGCCGCCGATCCCCCAGCACCCCATCGATATTGCCGAGACCTGCCAGCCCGTCTTGCCCAGCCGCCGATATTGCATTCGCCCTTACTCCCTGCGGTCTTCAGTCATCCCGCCGCCCGGCACGGTGCGGCTTGCTCAGTCATGGCTGCCTCGATCGCTGAGTCAGCGCCGCTATCATACACTCCGGGTCAGTCCGCCGCCGCAATGTTGTTGTTGCACCGGGTTCTGTTGGGTTGTGCAGTGATGAACTGCCAGGCAGAAAAAGGCGTCATCAAGAGTCACAGGTGCAAGCAATTTTTTTTGGGTACCTCGACCACTTTTGACATCTGACAACCCACGGACCGCGCGTCAAAGGGACACCAAGACTACGCATCACTGCACAATCCAACAGAATCCACCCCAGATCGGGTCTGCTCAATTGACAGATAATCGCCCCCCAGTCCACTGAGGTCCAACCGTTCGACCAACACCTCGGCCGATGTCGCTCGTCTCGTCGAGCGCCCGGCCCAGCAGGGCGAACGCCGCGACCGTCGCGGCGATCTCCGTCGGCGGCGTGAGGAACCTGTTTGGTATGAAAACCCCATCCGGCACCGTGAACTGGGCTAGGCCGCCTCGCGCTCGTACTCCTGGACGAGTACGCCGAGCACATCCCGCCGCCTGCCCGGACCGGCGCGGGCGCTCGGCGCGGAGGGCATCGGCGTCTGTTGCTCCAGGCCGTGGTGCGGGCGTGCCCCGTTGTAGTGTGCGACATAGTCAGCCAGGACGTGCCGCGGGTGCGCATCAGCAGGTGGTCGAGGCACTCCCGGCGCACCGGGCGGACCCGGCGCACGGCGTCGGCGTTCGGCGCGCGGTAGGGCGTGCGCACGATCTCCAGCCCCCCGTTCGCGAAGACGGCGTCGAAGGTGGGCGGGAACTTCGCGTCACGATTGTGGAGGAGGAAGCGCGGCGGGGCGTCCATCTCTGCAGCGTCCAGGCGAGCTGCCGCGCCTGCCGGGTGACCCAATCGGCGGTCAGGTGGGCGGTGCAACTGGCCAGGCACCGCCGGGGAGGCGGCCCCACTCCGGTCAGACATCGGCCAGTCCGACCCGAACGGTGCGCTGGCGCGCAGCGCCGCCGCGGCGGGGCTCGCTCAGCGGATCACCATCCGCCGATATCGCGCCTCCACGAGCATGAACAGACCAGACGCCACCAGCCCCGCCGCCACCAGCCCCAGCAGCAGCGGCCCGGAGGGCCGCTGCGCCAGCGCCGCCAGCACCCCACCCACCCCGCGCGCCTCGCCCGGCGATGCCGTCTTCGCCGCCACCATCAGGAAGATCCCGACCATGCCGAGGACGATCCCCTGGGCCGCATAGCCCAGCTGTCCCAGGCGCGTCACCCAGCGCGCCTCGTCCGCGCTCATGCGCCCCAGTTCCAACGTCTCGCGGAACTTCGCGCGATAGGCCCGGTACAGCTGGTACCCGCCGAACCCCAGCACCCCCGCCCCGATCAGTCCCAGCAGCAGCGCCCCGCCGGGCCGCTCGAGCAGCCGCGCGCTCCAGCCCTGCGCCGCCGCCTCACCGCCCCCGTTCTCCGCGCCCCGCAGCAGCCGCAAAGCCGACAGCGCCAGCCCCACGTGGAGCACCCCGTTACCCGCGTACGCCGCCCGGGTCGCCAGCCCCTTCGCGTCCACCCCCTTCCGCTCCGTGTCCAGCACCGCCTGCACGAACTGCCACAACGCGAACCCGGCCAGTCCGACCGCGACCGCCGTCAGCAGCATCCGCCCGTACGGCGCGGTGAAGATCCGCCCCAGCGCCCCCTGCGCATCCGTCGTTTCCTTGCCCACCCCCAGTGCCACCTGCACCGCCAGCACCCCGATCAGGGCGTAGACGACCCCTTTCGCCGCGAATCCGCAGCGCCCCAGCCGCTCCAGCCAAGGGCTCGCTTCCCGCACCGCTCGCTTCACCTGCCCCGTCGCCCGATCCACGCCCGCCATTACGCCCCCCATTCCCACCCTTTCGACCGCCCCAGGGGGGGCGGCGACACCGTGCCGCCGACGACGCACGTTGGTGGCCATCGCGCCCACCTCCGCGACGGGATCGACCTCGATTGGCTGGGCGCGGACATGGTGACGGTCGTGGAGGAGACGATGCAGACCGCTCGCACCGCGCTGCGGCTGCGCCCGATGAACGCGATCTCCGAGACGTATCCTTGCGGTGGTCGCAGCGCGACGGTGCTGTCCACGTGAGGATCGACGATTTCGTCGTACCGTCTTATCGTCGTATCGTCACGCCTTCGCCGGGGCACGACGGAACCTGACAGGGTGGTGGGGGAAAAGAGGCTGGGCGCGCTGCTTGAGCATCGGTTCGTGGCGCGAGAGGGGACGTGCCGGCCGCCCACGGGCGCTGGGTAGGCGGGATGGTCCGGATCAGACACCGCTCCTCCCAGCCGCCCCCAGCCTTCCCGGCCCGTCGCCCGCCGCACGATGCGCCAGATGGTGGCACGGCTCGCCCCGAGCTGCACCACGACCTTGGCCTGCGTATGCCGCTGGCACAGCGAGACTACCTTGGCGTAGCCGATCCTACGGTATCGTGGTGAGTGCCTCGCCGGGGTCACCCAGCCGCCCCTGCAACCCTCGGTCCTCGGCACCGGCGCGGGGTTCAGTCGAACGTGATCACGCTGCGCGCGACGCGCCCGGCGACCATGTCCGCGAAGGCGCGGTTGATCTCGGCCAAGGGCAGGCGCTGCGTCACCAGCTCGTCCAGCTTCAGCCGCCCCTGCCGGTACCAGTTGATGTAGCGCGGCATGTCGATGCGGAAGCGGTTCGAGCCCATCACGCTCCCCTGCACCCGGCGCTCGCCCAGGAACATCGCGCCGTCCAGCTCGATCGTCTGGCCCACCGGGATCATGCCGATGATCGTGGCGGTGCCGCCGCGTGCCAGCATCGCGAAGGCCTGCTCGGCGGCACTCTTCGCGCCGATCGCCTCGAACGAGTAATCGACCCCGCCGGCGGTGAGGGCGCGCACCCGCTCGACCACGTCGCCGTGCGCGGCGTCGAGCACGTCGGTCGCGCCGAACTCGCGCGCCATTTCCAGCTTGTCCGGCACGGTGTCGATGGCGATGATGCGGCCCGCCCCGCCGATCAGCGCGCCCTGGATGCAGTTCAGGCCGATCCCGCCGCAGCCGATGACCGCCACCGTGCTCCCCGGCTCGACGCGCGCCGTGTTCAGCACCGCGCCCAGCCCGGTCGTCACGCCGCAGCCGATCAGCGCCAGCTGCGCGAAGGGGAGGTCGGGCTCCACCTTGACCACGGCGTGCTCGTGGACGAGCATCTGCTCGGCGTAGGCCGAGAGGTTGAACATCTGCTGGATCGGCGTCCCGCCCTGCGAGAGGCGGGGGGCCTCCCCCGGGCGGCGGGCGACGTCGGACTTCGTGCAGAGGGCCGGGCGGCCGCTCAGGCACATCGCGCAGTGGCCGCAGAAGACCGACAGGCAGGTGATGACCCGGTCGCCGGGCCGGACGTAGGCGACCAGCTCGCCCACCGCCTCCACCGTGCCCGCCGCCTCGTGGCCCAGGATGGCCGGCGTCGCGCAGGGGTACTTGCCCTCGATGAAGTGCAGATCGGAGTGGCAGACCCCGACCGCCCCGGTGCGGATCAGCACCTCGCGCGGCCCCGGCCGATCGATCTCGACCTCCTCGATGGTGAGCGGCGCGTGCACCGCGCGCAGGACCGCAGCCTTCATCGCGAACCTCCATCGCCGGCGCACCGGCCAGCCCGGCAATCATGTCCCTTGCCGGCTCATCGTCCATCCTAGGGCAGCCGGCTGAACAATGAGCCGGCACAGCGCTGATACTCGTTCACATACCCGCATTGCCGAGGTCGAGCGAGGGGCAAGCGTCGTGGCCACCCTCCCGGCTTGGGCCAGGAGGGTCGAGCGCCCGCCCGCCCCCGGAGGCTCACGCCGCGTGGGTCATGCGGCAGTAGCAGGATGACTCGATCGGGACATCCGCGCGCGCGACCGCGAGGTCGAGGCGCGGCTTGACCATCCGCGCGAGCTCGGGCTTGCCCAGGCGCACCAGGCATTCGTGATAGCCGTGCAGGCTCCAGACGTTCTCGGGGTGCTGGCAGGCGCGGGCGAGCGTGTCGTCCAGGCCCAGATCGGTGCGGTAGACGGCCTCGGCCTCCTCGACGCGGCCCTGTTCGAGCAGGAGCGCCCCGAGCGCGTGGCGCGACGGCTGCATCCACGCCCAGGGCTCGGCATACGGCAGGCCGTCCTCCAGGGCGACCGCGCGCCGCAGATGGGCGAAAGCGGCGGCGTAGTCGCCCTGGCGGTACGCCAACTCGCCGTCCAGCATCGCGGCGGCGACGGCGAGCACCGCGACGCTCGGGTTGTTCTGGAAGTACCGCGTCTCGGGCACCCGACCGAGCGCCGCCCGGAACGATTCGCGCTCCCGCGCGGCCTCGTCCACCCGGCCGGTGGCCGCGAACGCCACCCCCCTGGCGTAGTGCGTCATGGCGGTCGTGACGCAGTACAGCTCCCGGTCGGCCGGCAACGGCGTGTCGATGATCGCCTGCCACTTGCCGAAGCGCATGAGGACGTGCAGCCCGAGGGGCACGAACGGCTCGAGCCAGTCGGCCATCGGGGGCACCTGCACCCGCAGCAACTCGTCCGGGATGGCGCGCCCCAGCTCGTCGGCGGCATCCCACGCGACCTCGTACTGGCCCAGGAACATCGCCCCGTACATCTTGAAATGGTGGTTGTGCACGCGATAGAGGGTGTAGAAATTCATCGGCCCGGCACGTTCGAGGTACTTGCGGTCGGCGACGATCGCCGCGTGGTTCCACGCGACGACGTCGTGGTAGTGCCCGCAGAGCACGTCGATGTGGGTGGACATGTGCTGCAGGTGGCCGGCGTCGGGCACGAGCCCGCGCAGCCGGTCGGCGGCCCGCAGCGCGCGCTCGGGCCAGGGCGACATCTCCATCAGGTGGATGTACATGTGCAGCACGCCGGGGTGCGCACGGCTCGCCGGGTCCTCCTGCGCCCGCTCCAGCACCCGCCGCGCCTCGCGCGTACTCGCCCCGTCCTCGGGTCCGCCGGTGGCCAGGTCCCACAACCGCCAGGGGGTCCGGTTCATCAGCGCCTCGGCGAAGAGCGCGGCGATATCCAGGTCGTCGCCGTGGTCGCGGTAGACCGCGCGCATCGCGTCGGCGTAGGCATCGTCCCACCCGGCCAGGCCCTCGACGGGATCGGGCGGGGCCGGCGCCTGATACCGCGCCCCGAGGGCGGCGATCAGCGCCCGCTCGGCCGGGCTAGCGTTATCCAGCAGCGCCAGGGCGCGCTCGCTGGCCAGGAAGCACTTCCCCACCGTAGCCGCGAGGTCCGCCGGGACGAAGAATTCCCACGGCTTGTTGTAGTTGGGGCCGGCGGCGTAGGCCAGGCCCCAGTGCGCCATCGGGCAGTCCGGGTCCGCGGCGATCGCCCGCTCGAAGCAGCGCACCGCCTCCTCGTGGTTGAAGCCGTAGGTCCAGTTGAGGCCGCGGTCGAACCAGCGCTGCGCGTCCGGCGAGGTCGTGGCGATCGCCCGACGGTGGTCGCCAAGGTCGTAGTACTCGGACATCGGTGCCCTCCTGCCGAATCGGCCAGCGATCGAGTTCGGTGTCGCCATCTTCGCACCACCTTCGTGGCAGAGCAAGGCGCATCGGGCGCTGTACCGCGGCGAAGCGGGGGCGGGTGGGACGGGGGGTGAGGGCTGAGATGGCACAGCCCAGGCTCCGCCCATCCCTGCCGCCTCCCGCCCTCCCCGCTCTGCTGCCCGCTGGAGGATCCGCCAGTTGGCCATCTGGCTGACCCCGAAGATTGCGGCCACCTCCGCCTGCGTGTGCCGCTGGCAGAGCAGCGCCACCTCGCCGTAACGGGTCTTGCAGATCTTGGCCGGGGCGGGCGGGAGCAGGGGAGCAGCTGCCTCCAGGGATCATCGCCTATCTGCGTCGGCGAGCAACGCGCCGCGCTGCACGGCGCAGGACGGCGCGGATCGTCTCGGGCGAGACGCCTTTGCTGGCTACTTTGCCCCTCCGTGGACTATTTCCGGCGCTGGCCGTATGGGAGTGCTAGCCAGGTGGTACGGGTGGCGAAAGTAGCTCGCACAACGGGTGTGCTGATGCTCATGGATGCGCGCGGGCTTCGCCCCGGTGGAGCTCGGGGACGCGCGACCTGGAGGCTGGCGCTTGCCGTTCGCGATCCCGTGCGAAGAGGGCGAGCCCGGCGAGCAGCGGCAGGGCGGCCGTCAGGCCGTAGGCCGCGATCCAGCGTAGCGCGGTGCTGCGCTCCAGCCCGGCGACCGCGGCGTACCAGGCCCAGTGATCGATGAGATGATGGGTCGGATCCACGTCCTCGGGACCGCCGAAGGTGCGCTCGTCGTTGAACCAGAGGTAGAGCGCGGCGGGATCCTGCGGCACCGCCCCGAACGCCCGCGACGCGATCAGCGCCGCCCCATCGCGCACCCGCAACGACTCGCCCTCACGCCAGGCTTCGATTGTATTCACGTAGAGTCCGAGTGGCTCATCGCGCTCGCCCCGTCCCGCCGTGCCGGGGTGCCAGGTCGGGCTGACGAGGGTGATGATCGCGCGCCCGTCGCGGAGCGCCTCGGCGGGGACGGTGAACTGGTAGATCCAGCCGGTGCCGTCGCTGCTGAAGTCGCGGCGCTCGATCGCCGCACCCGGCAGCGGGGTGCCGTTGACCAGGATGCCCGGCCCCGCCGCGGCGCGTTGCGCGGGCGGGCGGTGATCGAAGAAGGTCACTTTCACGAGCAGCGGCATCTTCGCGGCGGGGTGGAGGGCGATCGTCCCGGCACCGGTCGTCCAGCGCGGGAATGTCGCGCGGGCCGGGTTGGTCTCCGGGGTGGCGAAGCCCGCGCCGAGGAGCGCCGTGTCGGGCGGCGTGAAGACGCGCGGTCGCCACTCGCCCAGATGCCGCGCGAGGTAGCGGGCGTGGACGACCAGGGGCGATTCGGGCGGCGAGAAGAAGCGCGCATCGATCCGCGCCGCCCGCTCGGCATCGGTCTTCGGCTCGTCGAAGATCCGCGTCCGGTCCCAGCCGAAGTTCACCAGCGTGCCGAGGAGTTGCACCGCGACGCCGACGAGCGCCACGGCGACGACCGTCGCCCGCCAGAGCGGCCGCCCGCGCGCCCGGGCCAGGAATGCCGCCGCCGGGAGGAGCGCGAAGGGCAGGATCAGCAGGAGATAGCGCGGCCCCCAGGCCCAGTCGCCGTTCCACAGGCTGAGCCGGGCATAGAAGGCGAGGTGGATCAGGATGATCCCGAGGCAGGTGAGCGCCTCGGCGTGGTGCCGGCGGAAGAAGGCGCGCGCGCCGAAGATTGCCAGGATGACCGGCGGCGAATACCAGAGGAAGCCCTTGCCGCTCGAGATGGTCATCCCGGTGAGGCCGGTCATGAACGGCAGGGCGAGGCCGCGCAGGCGACCGGCGCTGTAGCCGGTCTGGAACGGGCCGCCGTAGATCGCCGCGTTGATCAGCAGGAGCGGCACGATCGCGATGCCGACCCCCGCCATCCAGGCCGCGGCCGCCCGCGCGGCCAGTCGTAGTCGCGTCAACCATTGTGGGCCGGTCGGGGTACGCCCCAGCAGGTACAGGCCCAGGCATGGTAAGACCAGCGCGGCGTGCGGCTTCACCAGCAGCGCCGCACCGGCGGCCAATCCCGCCAGGAAGAGTGGGAGCAAGACATGGGCAGGGACGTGCCCGAGCTGGCTGTTGGCCCCCACCGCGTCGGCCAGGCGCGCCGTGCCGCGTTGCAGCCCGTAGAACGTTGCCAGCAGGCAGAGGGTGGCGAGCGGTTCGGCGTAGAAGGTCCGCGCGTAGGGCCAGGCGAACGTCGCCAGCCCGTAGAGGGCCGCGAGCCCGAGGGCTATCCGCTCGCCATAGCCGAGCGCGCCGACCAGGCGGTAGAACAGGGCGACGGTCGCCGCCGTGACGAAGGCGGCGAAGAGCGAGACGAAGAAGCGGATGATGTAGGCCTCCGCCCCCGGCGGGAACAGCGGCGCGACGGCGCGCCCGGTCAGGTAGAAGGGGATCGCCACGAGCGGCTGACCCGGCTCGTATTGCGCGTAGTTGCGGCCATCCGCCCGCACCTGTTCGCTCAGCACCACGCCCCAGGCGTCCTCGGGCAGCGCCAGGGTCCGGCGCTCCACCACACTCTCGGTGATCCGATAGAGGGTTTCCTCATCGACCGCATAGAGATGGCCGCTGGCGGTCAGCAGATAGAAGCCGAGGAAGGTCAGGAATATGGCCCAGGTCCGCGTGCCAGTGGCGACGCGACCGGACCGGACCGTCGTTCGCGCAGGATCGGGCGATATCGCCGTACTGACCGCCATCGCTGGTTCCCCGTCAGGCTGGGCCGCGCCATCGCGCGCCACGCCGCGATTGTCGCCCGCACGCGGGCGTACCCCGCCACGGCGCGTGCCGCACGTGGTGCCGCAGCGGTATCCTTCGCGCCGCGCGCACCGCGACTGCCACGAGGCGCCCCCGATGCGCAGTATACCCGCGACCGCTCGTCGTTATCCGCGTCGCCGCGCGAGGACTCGGGGCGTATGCGTCAGTAGGGGCCGACGCCGACCGGTGGCCACCACACCCTCGCGCCCGGGCGGGCGACGGGATACCGCCCGGGGGGTGCGTGGAAGAGGGCGCGGGGACGGCGGTGTGCCACACCGGAGCGGCGACGGGTGGAGGGTATCCACCATGCAGGCTCAGCGCGGTGCGACCAGGAGTCGGAGACTGTGCCGGGCGAAAATCCGTCCATTCGGGGATGGGGCACCTGCGCGCCGTACGCATGGATGGCCAATCAGGCCGTTCGGGACGGCGGTTGTACTTTTCGGCCGGCACAGGTGGCGCTAACTACTCGTTGCATAACCTCTTAGCCCGACGGCGTAGGCCCTTGAGGCTGATCAGGGCGCAGGCGAGATCGAGGATCGCGTCGTAGCGGTGCTGCGTATCGGCGACCGGTTCGTGCGGCAGGAGCAGGCTGGCCGCTTGTTGCAATGGCGGAGGGTGCCCTGAGCGCGGCGTCCTGCCGACGCGGCTCTCGGGATAGTCGCTACCCGACCACCCCCGCCGCGACGCCGTAGCGCAGGTAGACCATGCCATTGGCGAAGTGGCGCGTCCCCAGCAGGTCGAGCGTCGCGCGGACCCCGTCCGGGAGCGCCCGTGTGCCGCCGCCGACGATGACCGGCGCGAGGACGAGGTGGCACTCGTCGATGAGCCCCGCCGCGAACGCGCTGGCCGCCAGCGTCGGCCCGCCGATGCCGAGGTCCCGGGACGCCCGCGCTTTCAGCCGCCCGATGGCAGCCGGGTCGAAGTCGCGCTCGAGCTGCGTCCGCGACGTGCTCGCCGCGGGGAGGGTGGCGGAATAGACATAGGACTTACGCAGTTGCCCCTCGGTCGGCTAGACTTGGTGCGTGAACGCACCGAAATGCCAGCCCGAGGACTATATCAACTTCCTGGTCGCCAGTCCGCGCGCGGTGAGCGGCACGGAAGCCGCCCGCGCGCAGCC
>CADCWN010000305.1 GCA_902806415.1 uncultured Thermomicrobiales bacterium
ACACGGGGTAACTTCGCGTCAGATCGCGCCGCTCCTGCTGCCGATTGGCGGGCCGGACCAGACCTCCATCACGCTGCTGTGCCGACCACGGCCAACTAGGGCCGTCCGTACATCAGAAAGTGCATAACAGGCTCTAGCGAGGCATCAGCCGCTCGATTACTCTATACCTCTGAGAAACAACGCCGCGCGCAATGGGAGGGGCGATGGCTGACACGACCGACACGCCCGACACGCCGCCGACGATCAACCTGCGCGGCGCGCGCGTGGCGCTCGGGCCGCTGCGCCGCGACCTGCTGCCGGTCTACGCACGCTGGCTCAACGACTTCGGCACCGCGCCGATGCTCGGCAACGCCACGCCGCAGACGGCGGAAGGGGTCGCGGCGTGGTACGAGCGCCAGGTCGCGGGCGACGAGATCGTCTTCCTGATCTACGAGCTGGCGACCTGGCGACCGCTCGGCACGGCGACCCTCTACGACATCCACCACGGCTACCGTCGCGCCAGCTTCGGGATCTGGATCGGCGAGCCGGACGCGCGCGGCCAGGGTTTTGGCACTGAGGTCACCCGCCTCATCCTCGATTACGCCTTCACCGTCCTCGGGTTGCACAACGTCATGCTGACCGTCAACGCCTACAACGTCGCCGGCATCCGCGCCTACACCAGGGCCGGCTTCCGCGAGTTCGGCCGCCGCCGCGAATGCCGCCCCCACGACGGCACCCTCCACGATGTCGTCTATATGGACTGCCTCGCGCCGGAAATCGGGTAGGGCGAAGGTCGGTCGAAGGTCCAAGGTCTAGGGTCCAAGGTCCAAGGTCGAAAGTCGAAGGTCGGTCGCTCTATGCGGATAACCACCCGATCAGCACCAAGCCACTTTCGATCTTCGACCTTCAAACCTTCGACCCATCACAACTCATTTAGAACAACGACAACTGCCCCTTCGCACGTCGCCGCGCCGCCGCGTCCGGACGCGCGGGATCGCGGCGCGGGTCGCTGTGGCGTTCGCGCGCCTCGCGCGTGGCCACGATCACGTCCGGGCGGCGGCGGAAGAGGCCGATCGCCTCCCGCGCGGCCCGGCTCGCCGCCTCGTGCTCGACGATCGGCAGAGGGTAGTCGCGCCCGATCAGGCAGCCGACGCTCGCCCCCTCCTCGGGCGGCAGGGTCCAGGGCTGATGGAGGTAGGGGAGCGGCACGCGGCGCAACTCCGGCACCCAACGGCGGATGAAGCGACCCGCCGGGTCGTGGTCGGTCGCCCCTTTCGTCGGGTTGTAGAGGCGCAGCGCGTCCCCGGCGGTCACGCCCGACCGCATCTGCACCTGGCAAAGGTGGATCCCCGGTTCATAATCGAGCCAGAGTCGCGCCAGCCCGTCGGAGAAGTCCTGCCAGGGGAGCCAGAGGTCGTGCGCGGCGAACGAGACCAGCAGCGCGCGCATCCTGAACGGCAGCCAGCCGGTCCCGCGCAGCGCCCGCGCGCAGGCGTCGATCAGCGGGTAGCCGGTCCGCCCCGCGCGCCACGCCGCCAGCCGCTCGGCGCGATCCGGCCCCCCGCGCCACAGATCCAACTCGACCGCGCGCAACTCGTCGAACGGCGCGACCAGACTCTCCCGCTCGATCCGCCCCGCATCCTCCAGCTTCTGCATGAAGTGGCAATGCCAGTGCAGGCGCGACTCGAACGCGGCGAGGTCGCGGGGGAAGTCGTCAGTCGTCAGTCGTCGGTCGTCAGTGGCCGGGGCGTTGAGCTGTGGTGGCTGGGCAGCAAACGCATCGTCCAGCAACGGCAAAGTACCTTCTGACGACTGACGAGTGACGACTGACGACTTTCGTGTTGCCAGCACCAGCGCCCGCAGCGACACCGTCCCCCAGGCGAGGTGGGGGCTGAGGCGGGAGCAGGCGTCGGGCGCGGTGTTGGGGCCGGACATCGACCGCCGATAGCCCGCCGCGCCGCCGCCGAGGAAGGCGTCGCGCAGGGCCAGGCCCGCCGCCGCGCCGCCTGCCTGCCGCTCGGCGCGGTCGTCGGGCGGCAGGCCGAGTTGCTGATGGGTGGGGAGCGAGCCGGGCGCGAGGCCCGGCACCGGGCGCAGGGCGACCGGCGGGGCCAGCGCCGGACCGCGCATCCGCGCCTCCCAGCGCGCGGGCCAGGCGGTGCGCGTGGGGTGGCGCGCCGCGTAGCCGCGCACGACCCCATGCTGCGGCAATTCGGTGAACGGGATTCCCCGCTCGCGCGCCCAGGCGCGCACCGCCCGATCGCGCGCGAACGACCAGGCGAGGCCGGTCTCCTCGTGCGCCCAGAGGGCGGCGAACGGGGCGGCGTCGTGCAGGGCCGCCAGGGTCTTGGTCGCCTCGCCGACCCGCACCAGCAGCGGCTGGCCGAGCGCCGCCAGGCTGGCCCGCAACTCGCGCAGGCTCTCCCGCACGAACGTCCAGTGCGCCGGGCCATAATCCGGCCGCCGCATCAGCCCCGGCTCGACGATGTACAGCGGCAGCACCGGCCCCCGCCGCGCCGCAGCGACGAGCGGCGCGTGGTCCTCCACCCGCAAATCCCGCTTAAACCAGACGACCTGTACCGCTTCCATACCACCGGGTGATGCGTGACCGTGGTCCCCTGCCATGTCAGGGGAGAGTGCCGAGTGGCGAGTGACGAAAGGCGAGGCTGGGGCGTCGCCGGGGGAAATAGTACTGTGTTACCGCTGTCGGGAGTGGGATACAGCGGCATCTCACTACATTGTGCATTGGCTCACCTCGAGCGACGGCACGCGGGCGGCACGGGTATGACTTAGCGGCGACTAGACGCCGCCAATCGGCTCAATATCGCCCCCAAGCGATACCCGTGCCCACTTCTTGAGTTGCACTTCGCGATTGTAGGCGTCAATAGTCGGCCAGTTCTTGATCAGCCAACTCGCTTGTGTCCACTTATCGAGCTTCAGGAAGTTGGGCGGCAGAAACACTATGGGAACATCGTTGAGCTCTAACACAAGCGGTATCGGGGTATCCTTCCTGCTCACGCGATCCACCGTGACGAAGATGTATCCGTTCTCGCGGACAACAGTCACCCAATCGGTATCGGCAGTAATCCTTCCACCTGGCTGGTGCGGTGTCAATTCCGACTGGTGAACAATTGACACGTCGAGAACTCGCAGCATATGTGCGAGGCGCGAGGGCAGGTAGCTGTCGAAGAAATACGTCGCCATCGAATCCAACTACGCCGCCAGAGAGGTTTCGTAGGCCACTGCGTCGCGCACCGCTTCGGGCTCAACGTCGTACCATCGAGCAATCACGTCCGGCCCGTCGGTCGGATTGGCTTTGGTCGCCATATACAGAACCCGCGTGGGATACCCCGAAGGCGCGTCGATCGGCTGCCCGAACTGGCGCTGCGCATCCAGTACCACGCGCGAGCGCCTTGATAGCGGCCAATACTGCAACGCCGTACCAGTTTGGGAGAACTCGATGTCGCGCAGCAACGGCGCAACGATATTAAACATGGCGAGTTGGCCGCTGTTGCGCTCGCGCACCCGGCGACCAGAGGGCCGCGCGTAGATGTATGTGCCGTCATGCTGATACTCTTCGACGAACCGCGGAAAAGACAAGGGGAAATCGGTCCCAAACTCTTCCGCTAGTTGCGCCGAGAATCTCCTGATCCGTGCCATCGAGATACCCTCTTGTCGTAGCTCACGAATGGCGCGGAGCTCCATCAGTTCGCTGAACGTTACCGCATCGGCGTCCGGAAGGAGCATCCGCGCGACGAAGGGGAGACGCCGATATGTCTTGCCGTGCGACTGATACTTGTCTCGTCGCAGCCATCGCCGAAGATCGCTCGGCTTCGCTTTGATGATCCGGGCGGCATCACGGATCGTGTACAGGCCCACGCCCAGGTAAGAAACGGCGGCGACGGCAGCGACCGCGCGTTCGATGAGATCATCGCCGATGGCCACCCGCTCAAGCACTTCCTCGGCATCACTCGATAAAAGGGCAAGTGTCTCAGCACTAGCGCGCCCATACCGGTCGATCAAATCGCGCACATCGGCGAGTGCTGACTCCAAATTTTCATACGAGCCGACGCAGTTACCCGACTCTTGATCCCAAAGTTCATAGATCAATGCGCTCATGGCTGCCCTTCTTCCGGCGCATTCACGTCGATTACCCCGGTGACGCACGCCAGGATCGCGTCGGCATTTCCCCACACCGTAAAATGTCCCTGGGCTTTGCCCGTCCGCTTCCAATGTATTAAGCCACCGATAGGCAGAGTGAGTTCGGCGACGAACGAGCGGTGCATCTGAAATTGCTCCGCGCGTGCAACGCCTCGCTCCAATGTGTCCATGACGGAAAGTCCCTCCCAGAGCGACGGATCGCGTAATTCATCACCGCGTGGTGCCTTGCCGAGATCCTTATTCGACATGAAGTCGCGGCGGCTCGGCGGGTCGGTCTTGACCGTCCGGTGGAATATTCGATACGCCACCAGACCGCGCTCATCAACCACAGTATACGCTCGCCATCACCACACGCCTCTGGTCATTCGGGCAGTAGTTGCTACACCATTACGGTTAGGCTAAGGTTTCAGGCCAGGATAAGAAGAAACGCGCAATGGCGTCTGCCTTTCCCACTTCTTCATCTCATACCTTGCCCTGAATTCCTCGGGCATCAGCAGCCGCCTGTCCCACACCGACTCTGGCCCCGGCGCTGAATTTCAATCAGATCCCGCAGCTGGCACGGCACTGGCAGCGCCATAAGCAGATCGACGTTATCTAGCGCAGTAGAATTTCTGGCCATCTCTTCCAATAGTACAATAACAGTAAGCCCTCGTCTGTGTCTAGATACAACATTAGCACAATTATTAGCCGCTTCAATATAGCGCGGCGCGTATGCTATGATCGCACCTTGGGCTGTGATTTATAAGCTAGATCTGTGACAGGAGTAGGGGTGATGCCGGACCTACACCGCGATCTGCCGATCCTCGCATTCGCCTCGCAAGGGGCGTGAGAGGCGTGGCTGGCGGCGGAACCGGAGGGGTCGAAGGGGCTCTGGCTGAAGCTGGCGAAGAAGGAGTCCGGGATCGCCAGCGTGTCGATGCAGGAGGCGGTCGAGTCGGCCCTCTGCCACGGCTGGATCGACGGGCAGGGGGCCAAGTTCGACGAGGACTTCTGGCTGGTGCGCTTCACCCCGCGCAAGCCGCGCAGCAAATGGTCGGAGGTCAACCGCACCAGGGTGCTGGCGCTGATTGAGGAGGGGCGGATGCAACCGGCGGGGCTGCGGGAGGTCGAGCGCGCCCGGGCCGACGGGCGCTGGGATGCCGCCTACGCGCCGCCGAGCAGCGCGGTGGTCCCCGACGATCTCCAGCGCGCCCTGGACGCGGACGATGCCGCGCGCCAGGCGTTCGAGCGGCTCAACAAGGTCAATCGCTACGCCATCATCCACCGCGTCGGGGACGCGAAGAAGCCGGAGACGCGCGCCCGCCGGATCGCGCAGTATGTCGCGATGCTGGCGCGCGGCGAGACGATCTATCCGCAGAAAGCCAAGGTGTAGCCGGCGGCGGGAAGCGGACCTCTCCCCGCCGCCGGGGTGGCGGGTTTGCCGCCCGCGCCGCAGCCACGCGACCTCGCTTTGCAGCGTCTCGACTCGCGCCAGGACTTCGCGCAGCGATGGCTCGGCCATCGCCCCCCCCTGTACTGTCTTGTACGGTCGTCGCGAGCGGCCAGGGCTGGCCGCTCGCGACCTCGTTTACCAAACTTTGGTAATCCGCCGCATGACGGCACACGGTCCACGGAAAAGTGGCGGTCCAGCGCCCGCCAGAGGACGAAGGCGAAGTAGGCCCGGCTGCTTGAAGTCTCAGGTCGCGCGCACCGTCCCACGCACCAGCCCGGCGTTCCGCAGGTAGGTCGCCAGGTCCGCGCGGTGGCCCGAGTCGGGCAGGGCATCGGGGCAGGCTCTGCTATTGTCCGCCTGAACGTCCCGATGGCCCACGTTGGGCGCGATGAGGCTGGCGACGGTGATCGTCTCGCCGGTCTGGATATGCTCGCCGGTGATCCGGTTCCCGCTGGTCGCCAGTTGCCGGTGGCGGATCAGGAACGAGGTGTAGAGGTGCGTCGTCGAATCTCCCCTCGCGCGGCGGCCGCAGGTCGCGCTGCTATCCGCTGGGACCAGCATAGCGGGCCGTTGTTCGCTGCGTGTTCGTTGGGGGAGGTGGGACCGGTCGGAGCGACAGCGCGACGACCGACCGGGGCCCGGGCAGGGGCGGTGGGTCGTGCCGTCGGTGGGCCGTCGTGCCCCGCCGCCTACGTGGGTTTGGTCGCCCGCAGCGAGAACAGGAGCGGGAAGGTGTTGCCGGGGTCCGGCCAGCGCCACAACCCGTCCGCCCCCCGCACCAGGTCGGGGAAGCGCCGCGTGTGGCAGAAGAGGAACTCGCGGACCCGGGCGAGCCGGAGCCCCGCCCCCAGGACCGCCCCGACGACCTCGCCGAGGCCGTACCCCCAGCAATACTCGACGCGGTGGTAGTCGGCGGCCGGATCGGCGTACGTGCCGTGCCCGATCACCTCCACCGGCCCATCCGCGTGGGCGTACGGCCAGCGCACGCGCAAGTCCGGGCCGGGGTGCTCCTCATCGAAGACGTTGGCGAAGGGGTGCTCCTCGACAACGTAAAACGTCCCCCCGGGGCGCAGGAAGTGGGCGATGATCTCAGCCCAGCGCGGCAAATCACGCAGCCAGGGCAGCACGCCGTAGGAGGTGAACACAATGTCGAACTGCCCGGCGAGGGCCTCGGGCAGGTCGTAGAGGTCCGCGCAGACGAACCGGGCATCCAGCCCCGTTTCTTCCGCCAGCGACCGTGCCAGCGCGATGGCGCGCGGCGAGAAATCGATGCCGGTGACCGTCGCCCCGAGCCTGGCCCACGAGAGGGTGTCCAGGCCGAAGTGGCACTGGAGGTGCAGCAGCGAGCGGCCCGCCACGTCGCCCAGCTCGTCGCGCTCGAGCCGGTGCAGGCTCAGCCGCCCGGCCCGGAAGCCGGCCACGTCGTAGTGGGCCGACGTGGCGTTGATCGGCGTCCGGGCATCCCAATTCGCGCGGTTCGCCGCCGTGTAGTCGTCCATGGCCGCTCCCCAGACTCCGCGACCGACGCCCGCCCCCGACCGATCACGCCGACGCGTATCACGGTCTGGCAGGCCCTGTCCACACCGTAATTTCCGCCACGGCGAACGCTCGCCGGGGGAGCAGCACACGACGAGGTTCGCGGTGGGGACGGGGCCGGTGGGTGCGGCCATCCCCCGCCTACCGGCCCCGTCCCCATCGTCGCCATCCCCACGGCGTTGAGACCCACGCCCCGTACGTGGATAACTATGCACGAGGGCGCGTTTACCCGCAAGGAGGCGCGGCGCGGCTTCAGCCGCCCGCCGCGACGGTACGCCCGTTTCCAACGTCTGGTAACGGGCAGCGCGCTGAGCGATGAGCGACGAACGACGGATACACGAAGGGCGGGGCGATGTTACGTTCATCGCCCCGCCCTTCAGGAACCTGGATACCTCGCCTGTCGGTGATCGTCGCGGGCATCGCCACTCGTCCGCGCGGCGCGGTGTCCTACTTCTCCACGTAGGCCGGGTTCTTCTTGTGGTACCCCTCGACCTTCTTGCCACCGGCGCGCGTGTAGCCGGAGACCCAAAACTGCTTGCGCTCGCCCGGCTCCGGCTCCTTGTCGCTGTCGCCGCCGGAGTATTTGCGACCGGTGGTCCGCTCCTGCATCCAGACCGCACCTTTCTTCGCTGGCATGTCGCGCTCCTTTCTTCGACGATCTCATTCAAGGGTTCGTGCATGCTGCGCAATCTTATGCAAGAACCTTGCCGAATGCTGGGTGAGGCGAGGGGATGATTACCAAAGTTTGGTAGGGGCGGAGACGATACCAGGTGCTCTGCCTCGTAGTCGGCTGCGAATTTGTGGGAGTGGGCGCACCCCTCCCCGCCGCTGCGGCCGCGACCCTGCCCTGAGAAGGTAACCCGGTTCGCCCAGCCCATCCGCGACTGTCCACGCGCCCGATCGTGTGAAGCGCGTGGACAGTCGCGGATCGCCCCCAGCTGGCACCTGCGCCTCCGATCGCGATGTAAGGAGGTCGTGGCTGAATCGCCCTGCTGGTGTCCACGCGGGCCGTCGGTGTGAAGCGCGTGGACGAGGGATGCGAAGGGAGCGGTCGGGCGGGGAGTGCGTTTGTGTGCGGCGCGTGGACAGCAGCCGAGCAACGGTTGAACCGCGTACGTACCGCGAATCGCGCGGGGTTGCATGATCCTCGCGCAGCCCACCGAGCGATAATTGTGTGCGGCGCGTGGACAGAAAAATGTTTGCTGTGAAACAGCGACTCGGCTGTCACCGTGGGGGCGATCGGTGTGGGGACCGAGCCGACGCTAGGCGACCGGCGACGGCGCATCCGCGCGCGTCGGGCTCTCGCGCAGGCGGCGCAACGGCGAGGGGAGCGCCGCCAGCCGCGCGAGGACCATGCCGAGGGCGCAGACGAGCAGAGCGGGGCGCAGGCCCAGCCCCGCGCCGAGGAGGCCGCCGAGAATCGCGCCGATCGCCCCGGAACCGTAGACGAGGAAGCGGTGGCTGGCCGTGACCCGGCCCTGGAGTGCATCGGGGGTGACGGCCTGGCGCAAACTCCACTGGTGGATATTGGCGACCGTGCCGACGAGCCCGCCAAGCGCCCGCGAAGCGGCCAGGGTGGCGATGATCGCCCAGACAGGGCCGCCAGCCAGCGGGATGAGGATCGCCGCGCCCGCCTCCAGGGTCCAACCGCCGAGGATCGCCGGGCCGACCCCCCAGCGCCGCGCGGCCCACCGCGCCAGGATCGCACCGGGGATGGCGCAGAGACCGCCGATGGCGAAGATCAGCCCCAGGGTCGCCGGGCCGAGGCCCAATTCGCGGGTCGCGTAGAGGACGAAGAGGGCTTCGAGCCCGCCGAGGCAGAGCGCGGCGGCGATCGAGCTGAGGATGATCGGGCGCAGAAGCGGGTGGTCGAGGAGCGCCCGCAGCCCGGCGACGATCGCCCGCCCGGCCGGTTCCGCCCGGTCCGGGCGCGCGGGGGGCGGCTCGGGGCGATTGATCGCGCGCAGCAACCCGGCGGAGACGAGGAACGACGCGGCGTCCAGGAGGACGGCCACCGGGGCCGAGAGAACCTGGACCAGCACCCCGGCGATCCCCGGCCCGACCGAGTTCGCCGCCGAATGGCTGATCTGGATCCGGCTGTTGGCCTCGACCAGCCCCGCGCGGCCAACGAGGGACGGCACGTAGGCGTAGTGGGCGATCTCGCCGAGGGCCGCGAGGGTGCCGACGCCGAAGGCGACGAGGCAGAGCTGCGCGAACCCCAGTCGGCCCAGCGCCGCCGCGAGCGGCACGGAGAGGAGGAGCAGGGCGCAGCCGAGGTCGGTGGCGATCAGGATCGGGCGGCGGCGCGCGCGATCGACCCAGATCCCCGCTGGCAGGCTGACGAGCAGGAACGGCAACTGCCCGGCGGCGGCCAGCAGCCCCATCTGCACCGGCGACGCCCCGAGGGTGAGGGCCGCGAGCAGCGGCAGGGCCAGCAGGGTGATCTCCGACCCTAGTAGCGAACTGCTCAGGGCCGCCCAGAGCTTGCGGAAGTCGCCGTCGCCCCGCAGATCGCCCGATCGCGCCCGCCCGTCGCCCGCCTCGCGGTTCACTCCCGTCGCCATTCCCCACCTCGCCGCGAATCTCACCTGCTATACTCGGATAGCTGGTAGGATAGTAGCGGCGCTCGTCTTACCAGTCAAGGGCTTTATGACGGTAAGAGGTCGGACGAGGAGCGGGCGATGGGCGGGAACAAGCAGAATCGGGGGCGGGGGCGCGACCCGGCCTTCCCGCGACTCCTCGGCGCGCGACCGTGCCTGGACTATGTGAACACGATCGAGAGCCCGCTCGGCGCGCACCCCGAGGAGTTCCTGCGGGGCTATCCCGATCTCGCCCGCTGGTCGCGCCACGCCGGCCTCCTCGACGACGCGGCGACCGCGCGCCTGCTGGACGGGGCGGCGCGCGACCCGGACGCCGCCGGGGTGGCCTTCGATCGGGCGCTGGCCCTGCGCGCGGCGCTGACCGCGATCTTCCGCGCCGTCGCTGCCGGGGGGTCACCCGCCCCGCCCGATCTCGAACACCTCCAGCGCGCCTATCTCGCCGCCCTGGCGCGGGCGCGGCTGGTCCCGCGAGGGAACGGCCACGACTGGGCCTGGGCCGAGGATGACGCGGCGCTGGATCGGCCGCTGTGGGCCGTGGCGCGCTCGGCGGTCGAGTTGCTGACTGTCGGCGATCCGGCGCGGATTAAGCAGTGCTCCGGGACGGACGACTGCGGCTGGCTCTTCTACGACACCAGCAAGAATGGCAGCCGCCGCTGGTGCAGCATGGAGGGCTGCGGCAGCCGCGTCAAGGGGCGGCGACACTACGCGAGGCGGCGCGGCGCGGGGGCGGGATAATCAGGCGGGCGACTGATGGTCATGGCGAACTTAACCGGGTCACGGCAGGCGGTTGAAACCGCCTGCCGTCCCGTGTCCAAATGCGCCACCGCCTCCCGCCAACCTCACCCCTGCCCGTATCCCTCGCCCCCACAACCCCGCCTCACCCCGCGCGGCGGCCCCTGCGCGATCCGCGCCCGCAACTCGGCGGGGCCATTCGGCGGGGTCCACGGCGACTCGATCCACCAGGTCGCGCCCGCCTCGGCGTAGGGACGCACCTGGGCAGCGGCGGCGTCCGGGTCGCCGGTCGGCGTCGTCCCCTCCGCGATGATCTCGAACGGCTTGCCCGGGGGGCGGCGGGCGGCGACGTACTCGCGGATCGCGCGGATGTCGTCGGGCGTGATCGCGGCATGCGTGCGGTCGGGATTGAGCTTGTTCGGCAGGAGGCCGTCGTGCCGGAGCGCGCGCGCCATCGACCGCTCGCTCCCCCACGCGCCGACGACCCAGAGCGGCACCCCGCCCGCCTGGGTCGGCGCGGGCAGGAAGGTCACCTCCGGGAATTGGTAGTGCTTCCCCTGGAAGCCGAACGGCTCGCCCCGCCAGAGGCCGACAAGGATTTGCAAACTCTCGTCCAGCAGTTCGGCGCGCTCCCGGCGATCGGTGACCTCGCCGAACGGGCCGAAGCTGTCCGGCGCGCCCAGCCCGACCGGCATCACCAGGCGCCCGCCCGAGAGCTGGTCGAGGGTCGCCGCCTCGCGCGCGACCTTCCACGGTCGGCGGCGCGACAGCGGCGACAACACCGCGCCGATCCGCACCCGACTCGTCGCCAGCGCCATCGCCGCCCCCGTCACCCAGGGGTCGAGGACCGGCGTCTCCGGCCCGGCATAGATCCCATCCCAGTAGAACGCCCCATCCCAGCCCGCCTCCTCGATCTCGCGGGCCAGCGCGGCGACGGTGTGGACATCGCCATTGGGGATCACGAAGCCGTATCGCATTGTCCGCCCTTTCCGTCGCGCATGACTCCCTGTCGTCGCGCCGCACTGATCACGAGTATAGGGGCTGTTTAGGACATCTCCTGTCATATTGGGGCGGGAGTGGTTGAGGAGGGATATAGCGGCGCGGGTGTCGCCGTGGCGGGGTGGCCGCCGATTGAAATCGGCGCTAAGTGGCCGCGGCCACGAAGCCTACTGAAGTAGTCTAAGTTCGCTGTGAGGATGGTGTAATCCGCAAAAATTGTGCGCGGTCGTTTCGCCATAGATGCGCCACAACGCCACCGTATCCCCTCATTGCTGAGGTTGGCCCGATAACACGGACAATGTAGCGCTAGGCGGCGAGATCCTGCAACAACAACACATGCTGCTCCTCATGGGCGACGGGCGTCCGGTAGGCGAGCGCCGAGTGGCGTCGCTGGCGGTTGTACCAGACCTCGAGCCACGCGAAGATTGCCGTTCGTGCCGCCGCGCGGGTCGGCCAGGTTCCGGCGTCGGCGATCTCGGCCTTGAGGGTCGCGAAGAAGCTCTCGGCCATCGCGTTGTCCAGGCACTCGCCCGCTCGACTCATCGAGCAGGCGATGTCGTGCGCGGCGAGGCACGCCCGATACGCGGCGGCGGTGTACTGGCAGCCGCGATCGGTGTGGTGGACCAGCCCCGGCGACGGGCGGCGGGCGCCCAGGGCCATGGTGAGCGCGTCGAGGGCCAGCG
>CADCWN010000306.1 GCA_902806415.1 uncultured Thermomicrobiales bacterium
GCCGTGTTCAAGCTCTCCGAGGTGCCGGCCGCCGCGACGGCGACCGAGCAGCCGCTCCCCATCGTCACGACCACCCGGCACGGGATCGCGCCGGACGTCGATCCGGGGGCGATCCCGCACTATCTGCGCGCCGAGCCGCACGAGCAGGGGCTCCGCTGGCGCCTCCTGCAGGTCGCGAGCGACGAGGACGTGCACCCCGGATCGGAGGTCCTCTCGCGGCAGGGCACGATCGAGGAGGATTTCCGGCTCGACCTGACCGTGTATCGCTGGGTGGAAGAGGACGCCGCCGATCGCGAGGACGCCGGCGCCCCGGAGGCCGGGTTCCTCCCCGCCGCGGCCATCGCCCAGAAGGCGGCGGTGGTCGAGGACTACCTGGCCAGGCAGGAGTACCAGGCGGCGATCCTGGGCGCGCAAGGGCTGGTCGAGGACACCCTCCGGACGCGCCTCGCCCACACGCCGTTTTTCCGGCATCGACGGCGATCGTGGCGGTGGAACGTGTGGGATCTGTTCCATCTCGCCCTCTATTACCATATGGTCACCCCCCCGGAGGTGTGGCAATTCTCGGAATGGGGCCGGGCCCGCAACGCCCTGACGCACGGCTGGACCTTCGGCGCCGAGGTCTCCGCCGCCGCGGCGCGGAGCATGGTCGCGTTCGCGGAGAAGCTCAACCGCGCGCCGCTCTCCTGAGCCGCCGCGCGCCCCTCGCCGCCGGCGGGGGGCTTGACAGCGTGTGCTATGCTGAGTTCGTACGCAGAGTGCGTGCAGCGTTGGTGTTAGTCGCTATGCACTAGGAGGTAGCCCGGATGAGTTCTTCGGACCTTGAGCAGCAGGAAACCCCCGAGTCGAAGTCGAATGGGATATCGCGTCGCGAGGTGATGAAGCGCGGCCTGGTGATCGGCGGGGCGACCTATGTGGTGCCCGCCGTGGTCTCCATGGTCTCGCCGCTCGGCGCCTTCGCCGCCACGCCCACGCCCACGGCGGGTGCCGGGGTGAACCTGATTCCCTGCACCGTGGCATTGCAGCCCGTCGCCACGGCCCCCGTGCTGACCGGCGTCACCGGCACGGTCATCGGCGTGATTCAGCCCCTGAGCCAGACCCAGAGCCAGACCCAGAGCCAGAGTCAGAGCGCGACCGCGACCGCGACCGCGAGCTCGACGATCGCCGTCCGGGTCACCCTCGATACCAACGACCTCAACGATGACGACCTCGATGTCGTCGTGTTCAATCGGCGCGGGAACCAGATCCCGGGCCTGGGCCGGCGCTTCCGCCGCGATAACGACGGCAGAATCGTCATCGATGTCCAGGGGA
>CADCWN010000307.1 GCA_902806415.1 uncultured Thermomicrobiales bacterium
GGCACCTCGGCGATGCGGTGGCCGCGCTTGAGGAACTGGAGGATGATCTGCGTGTCGAAATGCCAGTTGCTCGTCATGCTCTCCAGCGGGATCGTCCGCAGCGCCGCCACGGAGTAGGCCCGATACCCCGAGTGGAACTCGCTGAGGCGGGTGCCGATCAGGCGGTTCTCCAGCCAGGTCAGGACCTTGTTGCCGACGAACTTGTAGGGGGGCATGTTGCCGCGCAGCGCCGCGCCCGGCACCAGCATCCTTGAGCCCATCACCAGCTGCGCCCGCCCGGTCTCCAGCGGGGTCAGCAGGTCCTGCATCACCTCGGGGGCGTACTGGCCGTCGCCGTGCAGCAGGACGACGAAATCGAAGCCGCGCTCCATGGCGTACCGATAGCCGCGCCGCTGGTTGCCGCCGTACATCAGGTTGGCCGGGTTGCGGTGGATGACCAGCTTGCCCCGCTCGAGCCGCCGCTCATACTCGCGCCCGACCGCCGCGGTGCGGTCCTGGCTGGCGTCGTCGAAGACGAAGATCTCCTCGACCTTCGCCAGGATCGCCGGGGGGATCCGCTCGATCACGCCCCCCAGCGTCGATTCGGCGTTGTACGCCACGACCAGGATCCCGATCCGTGCCATGCGAACCCTCCCAGCATGCGCGCACCCGTACCGGCCCGACGACCGTCCCGAAGGACGCGCGATTGTCATTGTGGCACGTCCAGTGACCTCGC
The DNA here is from genome assembly GCA_902806415.1 of uncultured Thermomicrobiales bacterium. Classification (GTDB taxonomy): domain Bacteria; phylum Chloroflexota; class Chloroflexia; order Thermomicrobiales; family CADCWN01; genus CADCWN01. The sequence goes on from CADCWN010000307.1 coordinate 716, forward strand.
GCCACTCACGCAACTCGTCGCGCCGCTTATTGGAGGGGCGCATCACGCACGTAGATCTCGAAGCCCGAGTTCGTGTCAGCGATCAGCACGTCGGCGGGGAGGCGGCGCAATTGCCAGAGGGAGGCGAGATCGCCGATCGCGCCCGACCCATTCGTGATCAGCAGCGCGAGGAGCGGCCCGCGCAAGATCGTCGGCGTGAGCGGCATGATCGCGACGCCGACGATCGAGATCGTCAGGAGCGGCGCGACGAGGATCGCAGCGTAGGCCCGCTTGCCAACGAACTCGCGGATGTGGCAGAACGCGACCCCCGGCCCGATCCCGTAGACCGGGCGCGCACCGACAACCGCCGCGACCGCCCCATGCACCAGTTCATGGACGATCGGCAGGATCACCGCCGCCGCCAGCGTCAGCAGGACGACATCGACGAACCCCACCTGGAAGCTGAACGAGCCGCCGCGCGGATCGATCGGGCCGCCGAGCGGCGCGGTGATGAGGGCGAACAGGAGCGTCGCGGGGATGATGATGACCAGACTCAGGGCCGAGAGCAGCCCGAGGTTGAGATGCCCACGCCCCAGCAGCCGATAGCCCGCCGGTTGCTCCCCCTCCGCTGTCGCGCGGACCTCGTTTAATCGCAGCAGTCGGGGCATCGGGCTCCTTGTTCAGCAACCTGACCATGTAAGGTGGGCGGGCGGGTGAAACCGCCCACCCACCCTCGCGACGCATACCCTCAAGTCAAACGAAAGGTGCCGACAACCCCGAGGGGTTTGGGACAGGGAACGCTCAGCCTGCGCTGGACCGACCTCGACTA
>CADCWN010000308.1 GCA_902806415.1 uncultured Thermomicrobiales bacterium
GGCGATTCTTCCCGCCCGCGCTGGCGACCTTCCTCGTCCTGGCGGGGATCTATCTGCTGACGAGCGGGGGGCATACGTACAGCTACGACGAAGAAACGATGTTCGGGCTGACGGCGAGTATCGTCGAGCGCGGCAGCATCGTCGTCCCCACCTGCCCCGGTTGCGCGGTGCTGCGCTCGATCCCGATGCCGGAGGGGCGGAATTACTCGCGCTACGGGCCGGTGCAGTCGCTCGTGGCGATCCCGCCATACCTCGTCGGGCGGGCATTGGCGGCGGGCGACGGGGCCGCGACCTGGGTCGGCACGCGCTACGCCGCGACGTTGCTGACCGCGCTCGTGACCGCCGCGATCGGCGCCCTCCTTTACAGCCTGACCCGACGACTCGGCTATCGGCACGGGATCGCGCTGGCGACGGCGCTCCTCTACGGCCTGGGGACGCAGGCGTGGCCGCGCGCCAAGACCTTCTTCGCCGATCCGCTGACGACGCTGCTGATCCTCGGGGCGGTCTACTGCTGGTGGCGACTGGATCAGCCGGATGAGGGCGAGCGGCATGGGGCGGTGGCGACCCGCTGGGCGATCGGGCTTGCCCTCTGCTGCGGCGTGGCGGTCGGGGTGAAATTCGGCGCGGGGATTATCCTGCCGGTCTTCGGCCTCGCCGGGGCGGCCAGCCTCTGGCGGCGCTGGCGGCGCGGCGATCTGGCGACGCGCGACGTGGTGCGTGTCGCCTTGGTCGCCGCGCTCGTGCTGGCGATGCCGCTGGCGCTCGTCGGCCTCTACAACTGGGTCCGGTTCGCCTCGCCGCTGGAGACCGGTTACGGCGGACGCGAGGTCGGCGCGGTGCAGCGGGGGAACTGGCGCGAGGCGCTGCCGGGCTTGCTGATCAGCCCCGGCAAGGGGCTCCTCCTCTTCTCGCCGATTGTGATCCTGGGGCTCCTCTCCTGGTGGCCGTTCGCCCGGCGGCACCCGCGCCTGGCACTCCTGGCCGGTGCTTTGGCCGTCGAACATATCGCCTTCTACGCGCGCGTGCCGCAGTGGGATGGCGGCACCAGTTGGGGGCCGCGCTACCTCGACTTCATCGTGCCGACCCTCGTCCTGCCGGTCGCTGCGGGGCTCGACTGGTTGCGCGGGCAGGGGCGCGGCGTGCGCCTGGCGGTCGGCGGCTTCGCGGGCGTCGTGATCGCGCTGGCGATCGTTGTGCAACTCCTCGGCGTGCTGGTCAACTTCGACACCGGCTACAACGCGATCACGACCGGGCGGCGCTACTGGACCCCCGCGAACTCGCCGCCGCTCGTCCACGCGCGGTTCCTCCGCGAGCGGGTCGGCGCGTGGTGGGCGATCCGCTTCCCGAGTCAGGATGCGATCATCCCCGAGCGCGGCATCCCCGTGACGACCGAGACGACGCCGATCTGGCCGCGCTTCCTCCCTCAGGAGGCGGCGTTGCGCGTCCACGCGACCGGCACCGCGCCGCTGACCGGCACGCTCCTCTACGACGACGCCCGCGCGATCCCAGAGCCCCCGTCGCGCTTCACGGTGCTGGTCAACGGCCGGGTCGTCGCGACGACCGGCCCGACACCCGCGCCGGAGATCGGCCCGCACGCCTACCGACTCGCCTTCCCCGTGCGCGAGGGTGGCGCGAGCGACTCTGACTTCACGGTGACGGTTCGCAACGAGCAGTTCGCGGCGCTCGGCCCGAGTTGGACGCACGCAGTGGCCGTCTCGCGCGAGGGCGAGGCGCTGCCGATCGTGCGCCGACCGCTGATCTTGCCATTCCCCGACGACGACCCCGAGCGCTGGGCCTGGTTCTTCACCGAGCGGAACCAACACCTCTTCGACCTCTGGCCGTGGTATATCGCGATCCTGCCGCTGCCGAGCAGCTTCGCCAACCTCCTCTACGTCGGCGTGGGCGGTGGCGCGACTGTGGCGCTGCTCGTCGGTGTGGCCGCGCTCCTCGTCGGGCAAGGCGGGATACGCCGCAGGGCGACCCCGCGTCAGAGCTAGCGGTGCTGCCCCGCAGTTACTACATATCCCATAAGGATGAGGCGCAAGTGAGGCTCGTGTCAGACATCCCCGGCACCTCCACTTGGGGGTGATGGCGTCACTGGGGGCGTTCGTCGGCGAATGTCTGACCGTCCTCGGCCAGAGCCTCCCGGAGCAACCTGATCGCCTTGGGTCCGAAACCGTGCAGCTTGAGCAGATCGCGCGTCGTGGCCGTCGTCAGTTGCGCGAGGTGGGTGTAGCCCGCGCCGTGCAGCGCCCGCGTCGCGGGCTTCCCGATCGTCGTCGGCAGGTCGCCCTGCACACCCTGTCCCATCTCGTTCATCGGTCCTCCTTGCGCGCTCCCGGCGGCGACGCTCCAGTGCGGGACGATTCCTTCATCGAATAGTCGCTCGGCGGCATCCCGGATCGACATCGTTCCCCGACCGATCTGCACACAATTCTTAGCTGCTTCCCGGCGGGGACGATCGAGTTGCGGGCCACTGATACCGACTTCGGCGGAAAACCTGCGATGCTGGCGGGCGGCTGAAGCCACGCCTCGCGGGCCTGCGGCCACAAAGCCCGCCTGCGCGGGCTGGACAGGCAAGATTTTCACCCGAAGTCGGTATGAGTGGTGGTGGTGGCGCTGCCGGTGCAGTGCCGTCACCCCCCACGACTCACCAATACTGGGGGGCAGTCGGTAGGCGATAGGTGCATATGTCCACTCACGCCGGGTATGTCTACGAACGTTGGTGGGAGGGCGACGTGCGGGCGTAGGCGATACGCCCATACGACCGATCGCCTCGCCACCAGTCACAGGCGCGCGGCATCCCTGGCGCCGGGGACGCGACCAGCGATGCGCCGAAGGCCGAGCATCGTTGGTTGTAGGGGCGTATCGCCTACGCCCAACCCACATCTCCTTCCTGTAGACGTTTGCAGAAAGGCAAGGCGGAAGGGCGTATGCAATACGCCCCGACATCCTTCAGCGCACGCCCCTCAGCCGCTCCGCCGCCGTGGCGAGCGCCGACGCGGGCGCGATGCCCTCGAAGGCGATCTGGCGGAAGGCGACCCCGAGGGCGGCGTCGAACGCCTCGCGGTTGGCGAGGGGGGGGAGGGCGCGCGCGCCGCGCAGGGCGTCGAGCGCGGCGGCGGCGATCGGTTGTTGCCAGGTCGGTGCGAAGGCAAAGGCATCCTCGCGCAGGGGGAACCAGGCGAGTTCGCGCGCGAGGGCGGCCTGGGTTTCTTCACCACGTAAGTGGGCGGCGAAGGCGCGAGCCAGTTCGGGCTGGGTGGCGTTCTTCGGGATGATCAGGACTTGGCCGGAGAGGACGCGTGGGCCGCCCGCCGGTCCGGCGATCGTGGGGGTGGCGGCGATGTCGGCCTTGCCGCCGCGTTGGATCAGATCGGTCGCCACGACCGGCCAGTTCGGGCCGAGGGCGACGCGATCGTTGGCGAGATCGCGCGTCAGGGTGTCGAACTTCGCCTCCCACGAGGCGGGCGCGAGGAGCGGCGCGAGGCGCGCGAGGAAGTCCCCGGCGGCGCGCGAACCGGCGTCGGCGAGGGTCAGCGGGTCGCCGCCGAACGCCCAGACGAGTTCGACCAGCGTTTGCGCCGCCGGCCCCCCGACCGTCTCGGTCGTCGCCCCCTGGAGCGCGACCTGGCCGGCCCCGTCGGGCGCGCGGAGTGTTTCGGCCGCCACCAGTAACTCATCCCAGGTGCGCGGCGGCATCACATCGGCAGCCGCGAGGCGCGCGCTGTTATAGAAGGTGATCCAGGTCGTCGGGCGGTAGGGGAGGGCGTGGAGCGCGCCGCCCGCCTCGCCCGCCGCCAGCGTGCTGGGGATAACCTCGGCGCGCAGCCGCTCCCGCTCGGCGCTCAGATCGGTCGTCAGGCGCTCGGCGATCAGCAGGCCGAGGATCTCGGTATCGACCGCCAGGAGGTCGACCTGCGACGTGCCGCCACGGAGCGCGCCGATCGCCTCGTCGGTCGTGCCGCTGGTGAATTCGACGCGGGCGTTGTTGGCCTCCTCGAACGGCGGCAGGACAGCGCGCGCGAAGAACGCCCGCTCGTAGGCGGTGAGGCGCAGATTGACCCGCAAAGGGGTTCTGGGCGCGGCCACCGTGCCGCAGCCGCTGAGGAATGGCACGGTCGTCAGCGCGAGCCCGGCTGCCGTGGCGAGGAGGTGGCGGCGAGTGAGGATTGGAGGGGTGGAGTGACCTCTCCCCGCCGCCCCGGCGGCGACCCTCCCCGACGCGGGGAGGGTGGGGATGGGATAATCCGAGTCTCCTGATGGTCGGGAACTGCGGCAATTAGTCACGGTCGTCGCTCATTCGCCTGCCGATGTCTTGGCACAACGAAGCTTCGTTGTCTGCTCGCCGCCACCTTTGAAATTGTCCGAGGCGGCCCTTGCCCTCCCTTTTAGGGGAGGGTCGCCGCCGGGGCGACGGGGAGGGGTCCGCTGTACCTACCCCAGTGCCTTGATCTCGTCGGTCGCGTCGTAGACGCGCTGGAGGACCGGCATCCCCTCGGCCATCCCGAGGATGCGCGGTTGATTGTAATCCTCAATCAGGACCGGGACGAGCCGGACGCGGGCGATCTTCTTGTTGCGGACCACGATTTCGGTGAACATCCCCTGCTTCGTTTCTTCCGACCACTCCTGATCGAAGACGAAGTTGCCGAGCGAGTAGAGGATCGGCTTCCCCTTGTACCACTCGGTCCCCTGGACCCAGTGCGGGTGCGAACCGATCACCATCGCCGCGCCGTTGTCGATCGCCTGGTGCGCGATCTGGCGCATCAGCGCGCTCGGCACGGCGACATATTCCTCGCTCCAGTGGAAGAACGGGATGATCAGCTCCGACCCTTGCTGCTTGGCCCTGGCGAGGTCTTCGAGGACCAGATTCATCCGCAGAGGGCAGGTGCCGCCCCAGTTCGGCCCCGCGCCGTAATCGTCGGCGGTGATCCCGTCGTAGCCGAGGAAGGCAAACTTCACCCCCTTGGCCTCGAAGAGCCCCGGCTTGCGCGCCTCGGCGAGGGTCATCCCGCCGCCGAACGCGGTGATCTTGCTCTGCGCCAGGACATCCAGGGTGTCGCGCAGCCCCAACTCCCCGAAGTTCATCGAGTGATTATTGGCGAGGCTGACGCCGTCGATCCCCGCCAGGGTCAGCCCCTCGACCGCCGCCGCGTCCGTGGTGAAGAGGAAGGTGAGCGGGTCGGACGGCTTCTCGGTGTTGTCGGAGAGGGAGCATTCGAGGTCGGCGATCGTCAGGTCGGCGTCGCGCAGGCGCGGGGCGACCTTGCGGAGCGGGTGCGCGAAGTCGTTGTACCGCACCATCCGCGAGTGGACGGTGCGCCCGAAGATGATGTCGCCCGCGACCGTCACGTTAACCGGGTTGCCCGGCGGCGCGGCCGGATCGACCGCGAAGCCCTGGGCGCTGGCGAAGGCGTTGATCGCGTCGCGCAGCCCGACCCCGAGGCCCGGATCCCAGTTCAGCCAGAGGTCTTGTTTCAGGGGGTAGGCCGCCAGATCGCCGCGCCCGGCCAGCGGGTCCAGGCCGTCGATCGCCAGCGCCTGCACGCGGAAATCGATCAGATCGAGCGGCACGATCGCGAATGCGGCGGGCGCACCCTCCAGGGCGGAGACGATCAGGTCGTAGCTGTCGTAGGCGGCGGCGGCGGGGATCGCCTGCCCGAGCTCCGGCGGGAGGACGACCCCGCCCGGCGTGTACTCGCAGCGGACAATCTTGCCGGGGACCGGCGAGTCGAGCTGCGCCCAGTCGGTTAACCTGCCGGTGAGGATCGCGTTGAGGTCCGCGCGGGCGATATTGCGCAGCGGCAGCCGCCAGTTTGTCACCGGCGCGAAGACGCGCGTCAGCTTGCTTTGCGCGCCGGTCGGCGCGGTCGGCGCGCTCGTCGAGATGGCGATCTGCGCGTCGGCGGTCATGGTGGCGGCGAACTCGATCGGTTGCTCGGGCAGTTGCGCGCTGAGGAAACCGCGCAACCCCCGCGCGAAGAGGTCCGCACCCGCGCCGTCGCCGATGGCAATTCGCACGATGGGCGCGGGCACGTTCCGCGCCGGTTCGGCGGTCTCGCTCGCCTCGGTCGGTGGGGTGGGCGGTGGTGACCCGCCGCAGGCGGCGAGCAGGGCTAGCGCGCCGGTGCCGAGGGAGGTGAGGAATGCGCGTCGGCTGGATAGCCGCAGATCCATCGGGGCAAGCTCCTCGCGGGTCGGAGGCCGGGCGGGCAGAGCGCCCCCGCGACACCGACCTGGCCTGTACTCGAAGTAGTTCGAGAGCGATTCTACCATCTTCCTTGACCGGTTGGCACGGTGCCGGCCCGCTAGTACGTCGTCGGGCGGCGTTCGCGCACCTCGTCCCAGACGATCGGGTTGACGAGGGCGCGCGGGCGCTCGCCGCGCAGGACCTGGAGGACTTGTGTCGCGGCGGAGAGGGCGAGTTCGCGTCGGGCCTCGGCGGTCAGGCCGGCGGTGTGCGGCGTCAGGACGAGGTTGTCGAGGGCGTAGAGGGGGTTGTCGGGGCCGGGCGGCTCGACCGCGAAGACATCGAGCGCCGCGCCGCGAATCCAGCCCTCGCGCAGGGCAAGGGCCAGGGCGTCGGGCTGGACGATCGGGCCGCGCGCGGTGTTGACCAGGATCGCCTCGGGACGCATCCGGCGCAATTGCGCCTCGCCGAGCATCCCGCGCGTCTCGGGGGTCAGCTCGGCGTGGCAGGTGACGACCGCGCTGGCCGTCAGCAGCTCGTCCAACGTCTCGACCAGTTCGATCCCGAGGGGGGCGACGGTCGCCGGTTCGACGTACGGATCGTAGGCGATGACGCGCATGTTGAACGCCGCCCGGCACTTGCGCGCGACCTCGCGACCGATGCTGCCGAGGCCGATGATCCCCAGGGTGCGCTCTTCGAGCTCGAACCGTTGCGACTCGTGCCGATCTTCCCAGCCCACCCCGGCGCGGACACGACGATCGTCGCGCGTGACCTCCTTGGCGAGGTCGAGGATGAGGGCGAGGGTGTGCTCGGAGACCGGCACGCGACCGAGGCCGGGGTTGTTGACGACGGCGATCCCGCGCTCGGTCGCCTCGGCGATGTCGATCGCGTCGGTGCCGCGCCCGGAGGTGCTGATCACCAGCAGGTTGCGCGCCTCGCGGATGACCTCCCGCCCCAGGCGCGCGGGGTAGCGGACGAGGGCGGCGTGGGCGTCGCGGATCGCGATTGCCAGCTCCTCGTCGGTCGCGTCGCTGGCGGTGATCACGTCGGCGTGCTCGGCCAGCAACGCCTCGCCGTCCGGATGGTAGAGCGATTCGACCAGCAAGACTTTCGGGCGACCTGTCTCCGGCATCGGCCCTTCCTCCCCACGATCTTCCCACGGTTCCGCACTCGCGCGCAGTATAGCTGGTGTGTGGCGATCCCTTGCACGAGCCGTGCTATCCTACGGGAATGGTGATGTCCCCAGTATGGCAGGCGGTTGAGACCGCGCCTGGGGGCGTGCGCGCCACGAAATACCCCTGAACGGCACAATGCCCGCCGTCGCGGGTTAGGACGTGATGTGAGGCGGTGCCTTCCGAGAGAGGCAGCGTGATATGAACGAACCTAACCGCCGTAGGGCGGTCATTGTGCCGTTCATCGGTATTCGTGGCCCTCAGGCCCCCAGGCCCGGTCTCAACCACCTGCCGCAAGTTCTAAGGAGGAAAGGGCGATGGAGACGCCGTTGACGCCGCTGGATTTCGCGCGGCGGGCGCGACGGTTGTACGCGGACCGCGAGGCGGTCGTGGACGGCGCGTTGCGGCTGACCTACGGCGAGTTCTTCGCACGCTGCGACCGCTGGTCCAAGGCGTTGCAGGGGTTGGGCGTGGCGCAGGGGGATCGGGTCGCCTACATCGCGCCGAATACGCACGCGCAACTGGAGGGCTTTTATGCCGTCCCGCAGATCGGCGCGATCCTGGTGCCGATCAACTACCGGCTGACCGCCGACGATTTCGCCTACATCATCGGCCACAGTGGCGCGATGGTCGTCTGCGTCCACGATGACTACCTGGCGCTGGTGGAGAGTATCCGCGAGCGGGTGCCGGGGGTCCGGCATTTCGTCGCGCTCGAAGGGGCGCTTGAGGGAGCGAGCGCGGGCTGGATCGATTACGAGGCGACCCTGGCGGCGGCGGGGACCGACTTCGCCCCGGCGACGATCGGCGAGGGCGATCTGATCACGATCAACTACACCTCCGGCACGACCGCGCGCCCGAAGGGGGTGATGACGACCCACCGCAACGCCTACATGAACTCCGTCGGCACGATGATCCATGTCCACCTGACCCCCGCCGATCGCTACCTCTGGACGTTGCCGATGTTCCACGTCAACGGCTGGACGTTCGTCTGGACGATCACGGCGGTCGGCGGGACGCATATCTGCCTGCGGAAGATCGACCCGGTGCCGGTCTATCGCCTGATCGCCGAGGAGCGGGTGTCGATCCTCTGCGCCGCGCCGACGGTGCTGATCGGCCTCGCTAACGGCCCCACCGAGGCGCGGCGCGCGGTGCCACGGGGGGTGCGGGTGCTGACGGCGGGTGCGCCCACAGCGGCGGCGACGATCGAGCGGGTCGAGGGGGAGTTGGGCTGGGAGATCACCCATGTCTACGGCCTCACCGAGACGGCCCCGCTCATCCTGGTCTGCGAGCCGCGCCTGGAGCACGCCGAGCAGCCTGGCGGTGAGCGGGCGCGGCTGAAGGCGCGGCAGGGGGTGGAGCTGATCACCTCCGGCGAGTTGCGCGTGGTGGACGAGGGGGACAACGAGGTGCCGCGCGACGGGCAGACGGTCGGAGAGATCGTGGTGCGCGGCAACGTGGTGATGGCCGGGTATTACGACGACCCGGACGCCACGGCGACGGCGTTTCGCGGCGGCTGGTTCCACACCGGCGACGCCGCGGTCGTCCACCCGGACGGCTACGCGGAGATCCGCGACCGGCTGAAAGATGTGATCATCAGCGGCGGCGAGAATATCTCCTCGGTGGAGGTGGAGGGGGTGCTGCTGCGCCACCCGGCGGTGCAGGAGGCGGCGGTCGTCGGGTTGCCGGACGACCGCTGGGGCGAGTCGCCGCACGCCTTCATCATCCGCCAGCCGGGGGTGGCGGAAGTCACAGAAGAAGAGTTGCGCCGGTTCACGCGCGACAATCTCGCCCACTTCAAGGTGCCGCAGCGCTTCCACTTCGTGGAGGAACTGCCGAAGACGGCGACCGGCAAGATCCAGAAGTTCGTGCTGCGAGGCGGGCAGAGCGGGATCGCGCGGCAGTAGGATGGGCGACGAGGGGGCGGGCGGTTTCAACCGCCCGCCCCCTCTCATAAGTCCCACATGGCACGGCGCGCTTGACGATCCTGCACTATCCCGTATACCCTCTCCTGTCTGGGGAAGTGTGGGCGATGGTGGCGGCGTGCGCCGGGGCGGTTCCGGCCACGGGAGGGGAGCGATGCTCGATTTCTACGCGGTGGACCGCCTGCTGACGGCGGAGCAGCGGGCGATCCGCGACACGGTCCGCGAGTTCGTGGATGCGGAGATCATCCCGCAGGTGCGCGGCTGGTGGGACAGGCACGAATTCCCCGCCGCGATCAAGGGTCGGTACGGCGCGCTCGGGCTCTTCGGCGCGAATCTGCCCGAGGAGTATGGCTGCGCGGGGGTGGACAGCATCGCATACGGCCTGATCAACTACGAGTTGGAGCGCGGCGACAGCGGGTTGCGCTCCTTCGCGTCGGTGCAGGGCGCGCTCGTGATGTACCCGATCTACGCCTACGGCTCGGAGGAGCAGCGGCGGCGCTACCTCCCCGAGTTGGCGGCAGGGCGGCTGATCGGCTGCTTCGGGCTGACCGAGAGCGACGGCGGCAGCGATCCGGGCGCGATGCGCGCGCGCGCCCGGCGCGACGGCGACGGCTGGGTCCTCAACGGCGCCAAGATGTGGATCACCAACAGCCCCCTCGCCGACATCGCGGTCGTCTGGGCGAAGGACGACGAGGGGATCGTCCGGGGCTTCATCGTCCCGACCGATACGCCCGGCTTCAGCGCGCCGATCATCGAGTCGAAGATGAGCCTCCGCGCCTCCTGCACCGGCGAGATCGTCCTGCAAGATTGCCGCGTCGGCCCGGAGGCAATCCTCCCCGAGGCGAAGGGGCTCAAATCGCCGCTCGGCTGCCTGACGCAGGCGCGCTACGGGATCTCCTGGGGGGCGCTCGGGGCGCTGGAGGCGGTCTACAGCTGCGCGCGCGACTACGCGACGACGCGCACGACCTTCGGCAAGCCGATCGCCGGTCGGCAACTGGTCCAAGACAAGCTGGTGCGGATGCTGACCGACCACAGCCTCGGTCTGCTGATGGCCCACCAACTCGGCACGCTGAAAGACGCGAAGAAGATGACCTTCGCGCAGGTCTCGATGGCGAAGCGCAACAACGTGCGCGTCGCCCTCAACGGCGCGCGCGCCGCCCGCGAGATCCTCGGCGGCAACGGGATCACCACCGAGTACCCGGTCATCCGCCACATGCTGAATCTCGAAACGGTCGACACCTACGAAGGGACGCACGACATCCACACGATGATCGTCGGGCGGGAGATCACGGGCGTGGGGGCGTTGGAATAAGTCCGTAGTCCGTAGAGAGCCAGGAGTAGCGCAAGGTGTCTGGCTTTCTTCGTCGCAACTACGGACCACGGACTACGGACTACTGAGCGGAGCGAAGCAATGCGTATCCTCGTCTGCGTAAAACAGGTTCCCGATCCGAACACGGTGGAATACCAGATCGACCCCGACACGAAGCGTCTGGTGCGCGACGGGGTGACGAATGTGCTCGACCCCGGCGCGGAGGTCGCCCTGGAGGCGGCGCTGCAACTGGCCGAGGTGGACGGCGACAGCACCGTCACGGTCGTCGCGATGGGGCCGGAGGACGCCGAAGATGCCCTGCGCCGTGCGCTGGCGATGGGGGCGACCGATGGCGCGCTGATCACCGACGACGGGCTGGCCGGGTCCGACGCGCTCGGCACGGCGAAGGCACTGGCGGCGACGATCAAGGAGCTCGGCTTCGACATCATCTTCTGCGCGACCGAGAGCACCGATGGCTACACCGGGATGGTCCCCGGGATGGTCGCCGAACTGCTCGGCATCCCGCACCTCTCGTTCGTCCGTAGCCTGGAGGTGCGCGACGGCGTCCTGACCGGTCAGCGGGTGGTCGCGCTCGGCTACCAGACGGTGCAATGCCCGCTGCCGCTGCTGGTGGCGATCGCCAGCGGTTCGCACGAGCCGCGCTATCCGGCGCTGAAGGGGATCATGGCCGCGAAGCGCAAGAAGGTCGAGGAATACAATCTCGCCGACCTGGGCCTGGCTGCGGGCGACGCGGGCGAGTCCGGGGCGCGCGAGCGCGTGCTGGAACTGCGCGCGGTCGAGGAGCGCCAGGCCGGGACCATCGTCGAGGACGACGGCACCGGCGCGGCGCAGATCGCGGCGTTGCTGCGGCAGCGCGGGGTGATTTAGGAGACCTTTCCCCCGGCCCCTCCCCGACGCGGGGAGGGGTGCCTCGCCGGGGCGCGGTGGTGGTCGGGGGAGTGCGAGAGGGCTACCCCTCCCCCGGCCCCTCCCGCTTCAGGGGAGGGGCCGGGGGAGGGGTCAACGACGGTGGCGTCGGTCTATCGCATCGAAATGGCTAGCTCCCCTCCCCTACAGGGGAGGGGTCGGGGGAGAGGTTCAAGATGGCAGCCATCTGGGTCTACTGCGAAATCTATGCCGGGCGAC
>CADCWN010000309.1 GCA_902806415.1 uncultured Thermomicrobiales bacterium
CGGTACACTGGCTGTAACGGCCGAGCCTTGTCAGCGTTGCGGGAGCCACAGCCCTTGCGGAGAGAGGAGCCCACCGATGACCGATCGCGTTACCTCAACGACTCTGCGCCACGCGGGACTCTCCGCCTGGTGTCCTATGTGTCGGGCGGCGCGCCCATGTTCGCCGCGCCGGGATGTCGATGCGCATGGCTATCGCTGCGATATCTGCCAGCAGGACACCCACCAGCCGGTGATTCGGCTCGCTCGCTTGCCGCTGGATGAGGCTTCGCCCGCCGCTTAACCCGCCGACATGATCGGTGAACTATCCGCCCCCAATTTCACCAGGGGCGTTGGTCCCGTTGCGCTCAGCGCGGGGCGATAACACCGTCCAGTGCCGACACCAGTTCGGGCGGGGCGGTGACCTGGCCGCGCCCATTGGGGAGTTGCAGTCGCTGCGACTGGGGATAGTACCCGACGTCAATCGAGCGCCCGCTCGCCGAGGTGAAGCGCAGCGTCACGGACGGTTCGGGGGGGCCGGGGGCCGTAGCGGGCGGGATCGGCGCGAGCGGGCGATTAATCGCCGCCACAACTGCGGCCCGGAGTGTTTCTGGTTGCGGCGCGCCATTGCAATCAGGTTGGCAAAGCAGCAGCGTGTCGGTGCTGGCGAGTTGGAAGAGTTGCGCCGGATTGAGCTGCATCGTAGCGCCGCCCATCGGCGCGGCCATGCGCGTGCTGGTTGCGGCGGGCGCGGCGGGCGCGGCAGCCCCCGCCGCCGGGGCTGCTGCCGGGGCCGCGCTATTCGCGCTGCGCGCGGCCGCCCCCTGTGTCGGCGCGGGCTGCACGGGTGCCGCCGCGATCGCAGCGGTTGGCACGGCGACAGCCACCTGACCCGCCTCCGGCGCGCTGTTATCGGTCGCCGCCACGACTGTGGGGTTGGCGAAACTGGCACTCTGCGGACGCTCGGTGGCGAATGGCCGGAATGCCAGGAGCGAGGCGGTGAAGAGCAGGGCGAAGATCGCCGCCAGCCCGACCGTCGTGGCGCGCCAATGGCCCAGCCCCTCGCCCCGGTGCACGGGCCGCGCGAACGGTTCGGAGCGCCAGGGGGCGGCGATCTCCGGCACCGGCGTCGCCCCGATGTAACGGCGCACCTCGTGATCAACCCGCCCGAACGCGGCGGCGGTCGCCCGGCAGCGGTCGCAACCGGCGATGTGGCGCTCGACCTGGGCGCGCTCATCCGGCGAGGCCGCTCTATCCTGCCGCGCCGAGATCAGTTCCTCGATCCGGGCGCATTCAGCGGTCGTCATCCTGCTGTGTCCTTCCCTTCCAGGATCGCGCGCAATTCCTTGCGCGCCCGGAAGATGCGTCCCTTGACTGCGGCCAGGGTGAGCCCGGTGATCGCGCAAACCTCGTCATAACTGAAGCCATCGACCACCAGCAGGAGACATTCGCGGTCGGCGCGCTGCAAACTCCGTAGCGCCGCGCCGAGGTCTTCCCGCTCGACCACGAACTCCTCCGGGCCGCCGCGCGGGGGGCCGGCCACCCCCGTCGGCTCCCAATCGCCGTCGCGGTCGTCGTCGCGGTCGCCCCGCCCGAACGGCAGCCAGGTGATCAGCTTGCGCCGCCGCCAGTACGAGCGCGCGTTGTTGCGGGCGATCTGGAAGAGCCAGCCGGTGAGGTTGAGGTCCTCGCGCGTGTCCGGCAGCGCGCGGTACGCCGCCAGGAAGGTGTCCTGCGTCAGATCGCGCGCCACCTCCGCCTCCCCCACCATGCCGAACAAGAACCGGTAGAGGCGCGGCTGATATTCGCGCACGACCAGGTCGAACGCCTCCGCGTTCCCGCCGCGCACGGCCGCGATGGTCCGCGCATCGACCGTCATCGATGGCCCCGCGCCGCGTCGTGCCACATCTCGCCCAACCCCCACTTCCCCGCCGGGTGAGGCTCCCAGCATACTAAGAGTAATGCATGGTGTCGGGGAAAGTTCTGCCCGAGCGGGAGTGTACCGCAGGTAGCAGAGGTGTCGGGAGCGCGGATCGTGGGACGTGAACCCGCCCGGCACAGCGTGGTGCTAGCTATGGTCGTTCCATAGCTGCACCTCCTCGCACGAAGAAGGGGCATCCACGCCGTTGTGGATGCCCCCTATCGCTATTGCCGCCGCGTGTCGCCACATCGGCGCGTTTAGCACTCGCTATGCCCGCAACTTACACATTTTTTGCAACCTTCCTCGTAGACGAGGGTGCTGCTGCCGCACTCGGGGCAGATGTTGCCGGTCATCTTGTAGGTCGTCAGGTCGGTGAGGCCGTTCCCGCTGGTGTACCCGTGTCCGTTCCCGTTCGCATGGCCGTTGCTGTGCGCGCTCGCCGCGACCGGGGCGGGCGTCGGGGCGACGCTGGCCGCGCCGTGGAGCAGCGGGAGTTGCAGCGGGTTCGGCAGGAGGGCGGGGTGGCCGTCCAGGTGCTCATCAAGCGCCTTGCCGACCGCGTCGGGCAGCGAGCGGACCTGCTCCGGCCCGAACCCGATCGTGCGGCTGCCGCCGATCCCGCGCAGCTGGCTGACCATCTCGCGGAGGCGATCCTCCTGGCTCATCGGCGAGGGGATGCGCAGGCTGATCGAGATCAGCCGCCCCAGCGCCTCGGCCAGCGCCGCCACGTCGCTGCCGCTGCGCCCGACGTTGACGAAGATTTCCAGCGGCCCGATGTCGTCGCTGTTGACGGTGATGTTGACTGTCCCCTCGGGAGCTTTGATGTTGCGCGTGTAGCCGTGCAGGACCGCCGGGCGCGGGCGGATCATCGCCGGGAGGGAGGGCGCGACCTTCGTCGTCAACCGCCCGTGCGCCTCGGCGACCTGCTCCGCCGAGAGGGTACCCTTCGCCAGCGCCTCGGTCAGCACGCCGTCGAGATAGGACCAGACATCGGCGGCCGGCTGCACTTCCTGCTTCGGCGCTTCCGCCTTCTTCTCTTCCTTGATGTGCGTCAGCACCGCATCGCGCGAGCCGTCGCGGTAGTAGGTCACCCCCTTGCAACCCTGATCGAACGCCGCCATGTAGAGGCGCTTGACCTCCTCGACGGTGTGCTCGTTCGGCGCGTTGATCGTCTTGGAGATGCTGCTGTCAGTGAAGCGCTGCACCGTCGCCTGGACCGTGATATGCCCTTCCGGGGCGAGGCTGCTCGACGAGACGAAGTAGTCCGGCGCTTCCTGGCCAGGGTTGGCGTCGAGCCACTCTTGCATCAGTGCGTGGTACATGATGTGCTCGCCGGTGCGGTCCACGCGCTTCATCGCGAAGGAGAAGACCGGCTCGATCCCGGACGACACGCCCGAGAGGAGGCTCGTCGTGCCGGTCGGGGCCTGGGTCAGCAGGACGGCATTGCGAATCCCTTGCCTCTGGATCTTGGCTTGAATCGCGTCGGGCAACTCCCGGATGAACTGCCCCTGCGGGTACTTCTCAAAGTCGAAGTGCGAACAGGGTCCCTTCTCGGCGGCGATGTCGGCGGACATGTCGTAGGCCGAGTCGCGGATCACGCGATAGATCCGCTCGATCACCGCGACCGATTCGGGGCTGCCGTAGGCGACCCCCATCTTGATCAGCGCGTCGGCGAGGCCCATCGTGCCGAGCCCGGTGCGGCGCGTGCCCAGCTGCGCCGCGGCATTCTCTTCGAGGAAATACTCGTTGGCATCCACCACGTTGTCGAGGAAGCGGATCGCCACCCGGCTGTCCCGCGCCAGCGACTCGTAATCGAATGTCCCCGACCCGACCGGCCCGCTGACATAGGCCGACAGGTTGATCGCCCCGAGGTTGCAGACGCCCCAGGCAGGTAAACCCTGTTCACCACATGGATTAACGCAACGAATATTTTCATAGTACCACGTATTCGAGTGCTCGTTGTAGCGGTCCATGAAGACGAGGCCCGGCTCGGCGGTCGTCCAGGCACTGGTGCAGATCAGATCCCACACCTTGCGCGCCTTGACGGTGCTGTGGACCTTGACCGTGTCGGCCAGCGAGGGGTCGGCGGCGACAGCGGCGCGCGTCGGGAACTGGAGCGGCCAGTCGGCGTCGTCCTTGACCGCTTGCATGAAGGCGTTGGAGACGGCGACCGAGACGTTGGCGTGCTCGATCGTCACCGGCTTATTCGTCAGCGGATCGATTCGCTTGGCCGCGATGAATTCCTCGATATCCGGGTGATCATCGTCGAGCATGATCATCAGCGCGCCGCGCCGGGTGCCGCCCTGCTGGATGACCCGCCCGGTGATGACGGAGTACAACTCGGCCCAAGAAACGGGGCCGGAAGAGGTGCCGTTGACACTCTTGATGTAGGAGCCGCGCGGGCGCAGGGTGGAGAGGTTGACACCGACGCCGCCGCCGCGCGCCATGATCTCGGTCAGGTACTTCAGGTTCTCGAGGATGCCGCCGCGACTATCGGCCGGGCTGGGGATGACGTAACAATTAAAGTACGTCACGGCGAAGCCGGTGCCCGCGCCGGAGAGGATCCGCCCGCCGGGGACGAACTTGAATTCGTCCATAATCTCGTAGAAGCGCTCTTCCCACTCGCGGCGACCCGCCTCGGTCGGCTCGACCGCCGCGATCCCGCGCGCGACTCGCCGCCACATCTCCTCGGGGACTGTCTCCAGCGCCTTGCCGTTCTCGTCCTTGAGCGAATACCGGTCCATGAAGACTTTGCCGCGCACGCCTTCAAGGACCGTCCCCTGAGTGTCCGTTGGCCGGGTCTCACTGATCGTCATCGGGCCGCCTCCCCTGCCGTACTCGCGTCTCTCGCCTCTCCATCCCGTTAAGGAGAGGTGCGACGCTGCCGCGCGCGAATAGCGTCTCTCGACCCCTCGCGCCCTTTAGAACGAATCGCCGCAAGTGCCATACCGTCGGGGGGTGAAGAAAGCCGCCTGCCGATGGCGGCCCTCACACCCGCTTCCGTGCTCGCCCTTGCCGCATTGTCAAAACATCTGTTCTGTACGTTCGCCCCGCGTATAGTGTAGGGAGTCGGTCGCGGCTTGTCAATGATCGTACGGGTGGATCGTGCGCCCGCAAATCGCAATCTTCATCGGTTCTTTACCCCCATGGGCGACAATTATGAAGACGAGAGAGGGGTAGAAGCGCTCGGGCGTTTCGGCGGCCCCGGACGGGGGCGAGACCGCTTTCTTGGCGCGGTTCGTGCATGGAGGAGGAAGCTTAAACCGAGTTAATCTCCTCAATATGGGGATACTGGTGGGGCGATAGAACACCGGGAGCTATGACGAGTGCAACGGTATTTGTTCGGTAGTATGAGGGTAGACCTGTGACACACGAGAGACGACGACCGTGGCAGATATTCATCGTCGGGCTGCTGCTCCTGTTCAGCCTGGCGAGTTGTAGCGTGCTCGGCAATGGCGACCCGACCGCGACAATTGCCCCCACGGTAGCCACGGCGGTGCCGACGACTGGCACCACCGCTGCGGCGAGCGGACAGCCGCTCAGCCAGCCGCTCGCGACCGCCCCGGCGACCGCCGCCCCTGCCGCGACCGCGAATGTCGCCAACGCCGCGCCGGTTGCCGGCGCGGCACTCCCCGATGTCGCCAGCGTGGCGGCGAAGGTCCGCCCGGCGACGGTCCTGGTTTCGAATATCGCCCAGGGGCGACCGTCGCGTAACAACCCGACCGGCGGCGAGGTCCCGCAGGGGGCGGGGACCGGTTTCATCATCGACGCCTCGGGGATTATCGTCACCAACGCCCATGTCGTCGAGGGGGCGCAACGGCTGACGGTGCAGTTGCCGCCGCCCGATGGTCGCGAATTCGAGGCCACACTAATCGGTTCCGCCTCCAACAATGATCTCGCGGTCCTGAGGATCACCGGTGAGAATCTGCCGACCGTGCCGCTGGGTAATTCGGCCCAGCTACAGATCGGCGAATGGGTTGTGGCGATCGGCAATGCGCTGTCCCTGCCCGGTGGCCCGACGGTGACCGCCGGTGTGGTCAGCGCCCTCGGGCGCGACGCGCAGGAGCCGGGCTCGACGCCGAATTCGGTCGGACCGACCCTCTACGACCTGATCCAGACCGATGCGGCGATCAACCCCGGCAACTCCGGCGGCCCGCTGGTTAATCTGCGCGGCGAGGTGGTCGGCATCAACACCCTCGGCACGACCGAGGCGCAGGGGATCGGGTTCGCGATCTCGATCGATACCGCCAAGCCGATTATCCAGCAGTTGATCCAGACCGGGAAGGTCTCGGTCCCGTATCTCGGCGTCAGCACGACGAGTATCACCGCCTCGGTGGCCGCGTCCTATGGCCTGCCGCGCAACGATGGCGTCTACATTCAGCAGGTGGTGGCCGGCACGCCAGCGGCCCAGGCGGGCTTGCGGCAGGAGGACATCATCTTCGGGATCGACAACGATCCGGTGAAAGACACGACGACCTTCCAGAAGGCCCTCCTGAAACACAAGCCCGGCGATGTGGTCACCCTCAAAATTAATCGCGGCGGGAGCGAGACGACCGTGCAGGTGACCCTCGGCGAGAAGCCGCAAGCGGGCGGCGGCCAGATCGTCAGCTGAGCTGTCCGCGTCGTCCGGTCGCGTGCTACGATAGGGGAGGAGGGGCTGCGGCCCCTCCTCCCCTTGTCTGTCCAGCGAAACCTGTGGAGGCGAATGTGGCGGAGATAGTGGCGCGACTCGGCGTGATTGGCGGCACCGGGCTCTACCGGATGGATGGCCTCGCCGACATCGAGGAGCGCGAGATCATGACGCCGTTCGGCCCGCCGAGCGGCCCGATCACGCTCGGCACCCTCGGCGATGAGCGGGTCGCCTTCCTGGCGCGGCACGGGCGCGGCCATCGGCTCAGCCCGACGCGCGTGCCGTACCGCTCGAACCTCTGGGCGCTGAAGAGTCTGGGGGTCGAGCGGGTGATCGCCGTCAGCGCTGTTGGTTCGCTGCGCGAGGAGTTGGCCCCGCTCGATCTCGTCGTCCCCGACCAGCTCTTCGACCGCACGACCGACCGGGCGCGCACCTTCTTCGATGCCGACGCGGGCTGCGTCGCCCACGTCTCCCTCGCCGACCCGTTCTGCCTGGCGACGAGCGCGGCCCTCCACGCGGCGGCGTCCGCGCCAGGGATCGGCGCGCGGGTCCACCGGGGCGGCACCTACATCTGCATCGAAGGGCCGCAGTTCTCGACGCGCGGCGAGTCGCGCGTCTTCCGGGAATGGGGGATGGACATCATCGGGATGACCGGGATGCCCGAGGCGCGGCTAGCCCGCGAGGCTGAGCTCTGCTACGCGATGCTGGCCCTCGTCACCGACTACGACGTCTGGCGTGAGGAGGAGGAGCCGGTGACGGTGCAGATCGTGGTCGAGCGGCTGCACCGCAACGCCGCCGCCGCCCGGGAGACGCTACGCGCCCTCATCCCGCGCCTTGCCGCGATCGGCGGCTGCACCTGCCGCGCAGCCTTGCAGGATGCGATCGTCACCGACCCCGCCGTGATCCCGAGCAAGGCGCGGGAACGGCTCGATCTGCTGCTCGGGCGGTATCTCGCGTAGCGCTACCCGGGCCGGGCACCGTGCGCCAGGCTAGATCGTGATTGTGCCTTCGAGATACAGGGCGGCGTGCCCTGCAATCTGGACGCGGTCACCCCGAAGTGTGCAATAGATCTCCCCGCCGCGCGCCGATGCCTGGCGCGCGTGCAACGACCCTTTCCCGAGCTTGCCCGCCCAATAGAGGATGAGCGTGCAATGGGATGACCCATTCACCGGATCCTCGGGAATACCGCGGCTCGGCGCGAAGTAACGAGAAACGTAATCAACGTCGTTGCCGGGCGCGGTCACCACCACTCCTTGTGGGTGCAGGGACGAGGGCAGCGCCATATCGGGCTTGATCGCCCTGACGGTCGACTCCCGCGCATAGATGGCAAAGAGTTTCGTCGGCGTGGTGAGCACCTCTTGCGGCGCATGACCGAGACCAGCAGCGAGGGCATCCGGCGGGTCGGTACACGACTCCGGCAGGATAACGGGGAAGTCCATCGCCAGGAGATCACCGTCGCGGCTCACTCTGAGCGGCCCGCTCCGCGCTCCGAATGTCCCTCGGATCGCATTGGTTCCAGGGTGGTCAACAGGACAATGGCGGATGCCAGCGTCGCGTGTCCGCAAAGATCGACTTCCATGCTCGGGGTGAACCAGCGGATCTGATAATCAGCGCCCTCCCGTACGAAGAAAGCCGTCTCCGCGAGATTATTCTCTGCGGTGATCGCCTGGAGTGTCGCGTCGTCGAGCCAACCTTCCAGCGGGCAAATCGCCGCCGGGTTGCCGCTGAAGACCGTGCGCGTGAATGCATCGACCTGGAAGATCTGCACCCGAGGCATCGCCCCTCTCCTCCAGCCAACCAGTGCCGCGATCGGCACGCACAAAGAGTACTGGTGTTAGATCAAGGTCAGGCCGAGGACATCGGTCAGTTCGTGCAAGGTCGCCTGCGCTTGCTGGACGCTCGCGCCCTGCGCGCTGCCCGCGACGATCTGGTCGGCCAACCCGCGCAGGATGTCAAGGACGACCGGGGTGTTGTAGTCATCGTCCATCGCCGCGATGAACCGTTCGCGGAAGCCGTCGCTGTCGATCGTCGCCGGTGTGCTGCCCACCGCCGCCGTCGCCGCCGCCTTGAGGTGATCGGCGAGCGCCTGCGCCTCATCGATCGCCGCGTCCTCGTAGTCCCAGGCGTCGCGGTAGCGATGGCTGAGGAGGCAGAGGCGGATCGCGTCGGGGCTGTAGGTTTCGAGCAGTTTGGGAACCATCACGAGGTTGCCGAGCGATTTGCTCATCTTCTCGCCCTCGTAGCGCAGCATCCCCACATGCATCCAGTAACGGACGAACGGCTGCTTGCTGAAACTCTCCGACTGCGCGATCTCGCTCTCGTGGTGCGGGAAGATCAGGTCGGTGCCGCCGCCGTGGACATCGATCGTGTCGCCGAGATACTTCATGCTCATGGCGCTGCACTCGATGTGCCAGCCGGGTCGCCCCGGTCCCCACGGGCTCGGCCAGGTCGGCTCGCCGGGCGCGGCGGCCTGCCAGAGGAGGAAATCGAGCGGGTCCTCTTTCAGCGGGTCGTTCGGCTTGCCGCCGCGCTCCGCCGCGATCGCCAGCATCTCGGCGCGGTCGTACTTGCTCAGCTTGCCGTAGTCGGCGTCGGCCCGCACACGGAAGAAGATGTGGCCCTCTTTGTTGTAGGCCAGGCGATCTTCGAGCAGCCCGCCGATGATCTCGACCATCTTCTCGGTCTCCTCGGTCGCCTTGGCGTAGACATCGGGGCGCAGGATATTGAGGCGATCCATCGTCGCCAGGTAGCGCTCCGTCTGCGTGCGCCCCAATTCGTCCCAGGCGACGCCGTCGCGCGCGGCCCGCTTGAGGATATCGTCGTCGATGTCGGTCACGTTCTGGACATAGCGGGTCCCGAAGCCCCGGTAACGCAGATAGCGACCCAGCACGTCGTAGGTCAGGCCGACGAGCGCGTGCCCCAGATGGCTCACGTCGTAGGGGGTGATCCCGCAGGCGTAGATCGTCACCGGCACGTCGGGACCGCGCGGGGTGAATTCCTCGACCCGATCGGTCATCGTGTTATAGAGCCGCATCGCGCCCGCTATCCTCTCACTCATTTCGCTCAGTTGGTAGTCAGTTGGTAGTCAGTTGGTAGATGGTAGATATCGCTCGATACCGCGCCAGCGATCACGGCGTCTCCGGGATTGCCGCTTCCACCGGTCGGGTCGCACGGCCATGCGCATCATACTATCCTTACGGAAGGAATGTAAGAATTGAAAGGGTTAACCGCCCTGGCGGACTCCCTGCGGCGATGCGCGGTGCCGATCGGTCCGCCATGTCCGGGCGGTCAGGCCCAACCTTTCGCCCCGGTCGCGCATATGCCCTTGCGCGGCGCTATACTGCGCCTGATAGGGGGGATGCTCCCGGCGATCCTGGTGGGACGACAATCGGGGCGATAAGAGGGAGGATACCTCTGTGTATGCGCGGGTTACCACCACGCAAGCGCGGCTGGGCAAGAATATCGACGAGCAGCGCCGCCTGATCGAAGAGGAACTGCTCCCCTTGATGCAGCAGCAGGCGGGGTTCCGGGGCTATCTCGGGCTTGCCGATCCGGCGGCGGGGAAGTTCATCGGGATCAGCCTGTGGGACAGCGAGGGTGATAACTTCGACTTTGGCTCGCAGCGGCTGGCGCAGGAGGTCAGCGCGCGTTTCCAGCCGCTCGTCATGCCCGGTATGGGCGGTGCCGAGGGGTTGCAAGTCGTGCTCAACGCCCTGCAGCCGAAGGCGTGAGCGCCGTGCCGGGGCGACCCCCGCCCCCGCAGACCCTCCTCCGACAAGGGGTCAGGGCGCGCCGCCGATCGTGTGTCGGTCACCCACGCCCTATTCGCTTGCAAGCGGCTTATTGATGACATAGGATACCTGTAGCCAGGGGGAGTGGCGGTGCATCGCGTTGCACAACGGCGGCGACTCGTCTTGTAAGAAGGAGTGAGGCAACCTTATGGTCTACATGCGACAGATGGGTGCCCGCGTCAAGCGCAAGGAAGACCCGCGCTTGATCAACGGGAGTTCGATGTATGTCGACGACATGCGACCGTCCGACATCGGCCATGTGGCGATCGTGCGCAGCGTCTACGGTCACGCCAGGATCAACGGGATCGACACGAGCAAAGCGGCGGCACATCCCGGCGTCCTCGCCGTCTACACCGGCCACGACTTCCCAGAGATGACGCCGATGCCGTTCGGCAGCGGTGAGGGCGGCGGTGTGGCCGGCTCCGCGCCGATCGACACCCCGGTCCTGCCGACCGACAAGGTGTTGCACGTCGGTCAGGCGATCGCCGTGGTGGTGGCGACTGATCGCTACACCGCGGTCGACGCCGCCGCCCTGGTCGAGATCGATTACGAGTCGCTGCCGGTCGTGACCGATATCGAGGAGGCGATCAAGGACGGCGCGCCGCAGCTCTACGAGAACGTGGCCGGTAACGTCG
Organism: uncultured Thermomicrobiales bacterium; assembly: GCA_902806415.1. GTDB lineage: Bacteria > Chloroflexota > Chloroflexia > Thermomicrobiales > CADCWN01 > CADCWN01. The sequence goes on from CADCWN010000309.1 coordinate 10,954, forward strand.
CCTACACCGCCACCACGAAGAAGGGCAAGCCGGACGAGGAGTTCGCCAACGCCGAGGTCGTCGTCACGCAGCGGATGAACAACCAGCGCGTCTCCGGTATCTCGATGGAGACGCGCGGCGTGATGGCCCACCCCGATCCGCTCAGCGGCGGGCTGGTCGTCACCACCTCGACGCAGAACCCGCACACCGTCCGCCAGGAGATCGCCGGCTGCCTCGGCCTGACCGAGCTCGACGTGCGCGTGATCGCGCCGGAGGTCGGCGGCGGCTTCGGCGTCAAGATCTCCTGCTACCAGGAGGACATCATCTGCGCGGCGATCGCGCGGCGGCTCAAGCGCCCGATCAAGTGGATCGAGACCCGCAGCGAGCATCTGGCGGCGACCCACCACGGGCGCGCCCACATCGCCGAGGTCTCGCTGGCCGCGAAGAAGGATGGCACGATCACCGCGATCAAGCTGCGTCTCCTCGCCGACCTGGGGGCCTACCCGCGCGGTGCGGGGATCCCGACCCTTACCCCCATGCTGATGAATGGCGTCTACGCCGTCGAGTCGGTGGACCTGGAGGTCAAGGGGATCTATACCAACACGATGGCGACCGGGGCCTATCGCGGCGCGGGGCGCCCCGAGGCGGCCTACTACATCGAGCGGATCACCGACATCCTCGCCAATGAGTTGGGGATGGATCCGATCGAAGTGCGCCGCAAGAACTTCATTCAGCCCGATGCCTTCCCTTACCAGACGGCCGCCGGGCCGCTCTACGACAGCGGCGACTACGAGAAGCCGCTGGCGAAGGCGATCGAGATGATCGACTACGCCGGGCTGCGCGCCGAGCAGGCGCAACTCCGCCAGGAGGGGCGCTACCTCGGGATCGGCGTCGTGACGTTCACGGAGATCTGCGGCTTCGGGCCGTTCGATAGCGCCACGGTGCGCGTCGAGCCGACCGGCCAGGTGACGGTCGCCACCGGCGTCTCGCCGCACGGGCAGGGGACCGAGACGGCGTTCGCCCAGATCGTCGCCGATCAGCTCGGCGTCTCGATGGACGACGTCTTCGTCGTCCACGGCGACACCGCCCGCACTCCCGCCGGGATCGGCACGATGGGCTCGCGCGGCCTCGTCGTCGGCGGCTCCGCCCTGATGGGCGGTCTCGGGAAGATCCGCGAGAAGGCGATTAAGATCGCGGCGCACAAGCTGGAGGCGTCCGAGGCGGATGTGTCCTTCGAGAATGGCAAGTTCGCGGTCAAGGGCGCTGGCGAACAGTCGCTGAACCTGAAGGAGATCGCCAAGGTCGCCTACAGCGGCTCGCTGCCGCCGGAGATCGGCACCGGCCTGGAGGTCGCCGACTTCTTCGCCCCGCCCGGCACCACCTTCCCGTTCGGCGCGGACATCGTGGTCGTCGAGGTCACCCCGGAGACCGGCGAGGTGCAGATCCTCCGCTACGTCGCGGTGGACGACTGTGGGCGGCAGGTCAACCCGTTCCTCGTGGACGGCCAGGTCCACGGCGGCCTGACGCAGGGGCTCTCCCAGGCGCTCTTCGAGGAGGTCGTCTACGACGAGCAGGGCCAGTTGATCACCGGCTCCCTGATGGACTACGTCATCCCCAAGTCCGAGTTCGTGCCGATGTTCGAGAACGATCGCACCGAGACGCTGTCCCCGCTGAACCCGCTCGGGGCGAAGGGGATCGGCGAGTTGGCGACGATCGGCTCCACCCCGGCGATCGTCAACGCGGTCGTTGACGCCCTCAGCCCGTTCGGCATCCGGCATATCGACATGCCGCTGAAGCCGCAGCGGGTCTGGCAGGCGGTCCAGGATGCGCAGGGCAAGATGAGCCAGGCGGCGGACTAGACACACCCTCTCGAACGCCGAATGCAACGGGCCGGGGCGCGGGTACCGCGCCCCGGCCCTCCGCACTTGTGGGGTGGGGCTCCCCTACACGGGCAGAATTTGTACCCGCGCGTGCGCACTCGTGCTTATCGCGAGGCGACGAATGTCAGCGGGGTCACTGGTAAGGATTGTGGCGGGCAATTGCCGTAACGCCTCGGCGACGACCACGGCATCGACCACATCGGTTGTCTCCGTCGCACCGAGTAGGACGCCCGCCTGGCGCGCGAGCAAGGGCGTCACCACGGGGAATTGCTGAATCTGCTTGAGCGCCTGATTGATCGGTGCGTCGCGCGGGCCGCCGCGAATCACCCGGGCGATCACCACGGTCGGCACCACTATCGGCATCCCCCGGTGCACGGCGCGCAAGACCGCCTCGCGGGCTCGCTGCTCACCGATTGCCCAGGCCAACAAACCGCCGGTATCGAGGATGAGTCGCCCAGCAGCCGCCCCTGAGGCGCTCACCGTGGCCACTCGATGGTCTCACCCCACGCCTTGACCTCCGGCGCAATCGGCCCGTGCTCCTTGGTGAGCGTTTCCTCGAACGCCTCGATCCGGCGGCGCTGTAGATAGAGGCGTAGCGCCTCGTTGACCAGCCGAGAGAACCCTCGTCTCCCGGCAAGGGCCATCGCCTCCACGACAACGTCTTCTTCCAGTGCCACCGAACGTTTCGTCATTGCCATACCGTTTCTCCTCTTTCGTTGTCTCTCTCGCACAAATACTACTTGCAGTAAGAATCTTCAGCAATCTCTTGGGATGGGCGCGCGAGGACCGTGACGCCGCGCCTTTATCTGTCGTACAGTAGCGGTGCAAGCCAGGGGAAAGGCGCGGGGAGAAACTGTGTCCCGCCGACTCGCGATTCGATGATTGGGGAGCGCCATGTCCGGGGGCGATACGACGCAATTCCTGTTCGCGCCGGATGTGCGACCGGACAATCGCAAATACCTCCTGATGCTGACGTCGGCATTCTGGACGGTCTGCCTCGGCTGCACCGTGCTGAGCGTGCTGCTCGACGTCTTCTCAGGCGGGGTCGTCGGGATCCTGGCCTCCCCGTTCATCATCGGGGCCGCGCTGATCCCGAATATCGGGATCGCGTTCGCCATCCCGCGTCTGCAACGGTTCCAGCGCAGCCACCGCTACGTCCTGATCGGCGCGTTCCTGGGCGGCGCGATCGTCGCCATCCCCCCGGCGCTGGTGATCAACACGACCCTCTTCTTGCCGATCGAACTCTCGATGAGCGACATGCTCGAACTGGTCGGTTACGGCACGATCGCCGGGATTGTGGAGGAGGGGATCAAGGGTCTGATCCTCCTCTTCATCTATCGCCGCTATCGGGATGAGTTCCATGACCCGGTCGATGGCGTCGTGCTGGGGGCGCTGATCGGCCTCGGCTTCGCGATGACCGAGGACATCAGCTACTTCTTCCGCGGGCTCGACAGCGGCGTCTTCGGCCTGATCCTGACGATCTTCCTGCGGCTCGTCCTCGGGTGGATGAACCACTCGGTCTTCACCGCGATCACCGGGCTCGCGCTCGGCTTCGCACGGATGGGGCCGCCCGGACCGCGCCGCTGGCTCATTCCGCTGGGAGGCTATGCTGTCGCCGCCGGGCTGCACAACACCTTCAACTTCTCCGCGACGGTCCTGGAGCGGATCGTGCCGGATAGCCTGCTCGGCCTGATCCTGACGATCGTCCCGCTCTACGGCCTCACCTGGACCGCGATGGCGATCATCGGCTTCATCGTGGTGCGCGGCTGGCACCACGAGGCCGACATCGTGCGGGCGGAGTTGCGCGACGAGATTGCGGGCGGCACGGTCACAGGGCGCGAGTACGAGGCGCTGCCGAATCCCGGTCAGCGCCGGAAGGTGCTCCGCGAGGCACAGGCGCAGGTTGGCAAGGGGGCGCGGCAACTCCTCGGCAAGATCTTCCAGTTGCAGATCGCCCTCGCCCTGCAGAAGCGCCATACCACCTTCGGCGACCAACCGGCCGTGCCGCATCTCCACAGTGAGCCGGCCCTCCGCGTCCGCATCGCTGAGTTGCGCGCCCGTCTCGGCGCCGGTCCGGTCGCGGCGGTCGCGGGTCCAGCCGGTTTCGCCCCGCCCCCGCCACCGGCGTACAGAATACCGCCCACAAGTGTGCCGCCACTCGCGCCCGCGCACGTACCACGCCCCCCGGTCGATCCGTTCGCCCCGATCGATCCGCGCCCCTACCGCCTGGTCGTCACCAATGGGAGCGCCCCGGGCACCGCGGTGCTGCTGCGCGACGGCCTGACGATCGGCCGAGCGGCCGATCGGGCCGAGTTCATCCTGGCCGACCCGGAAGTGTCGAGCCTGCACGCCCGCATCTCCCGCGACGGTGGCCCGCCCATCCTGATCGACGCCGACAGCACCAACGGCAGCTTCGTCAACGAGGAGCGGATCGCCAGCCACCCCCTCCGACCGGGCGACCGCGTGCGCCTCGGCGGGGTGCAACTGCTGGTCGAGGTGGCGGGGTGAGAATGATTGAGGGAGCGGGAGTACCAAGTGAGGAATTATTGACGTGGGATATTTCTCAATGGGTCTGAACGCTACATTAGCTGAGTCGAAGACCAGGTGCGAATTGCGCTGGATCTTGAATCGGTGAAGGGTGCGAACATTCTGGTTGAGGTGGGACAAGCCCTATGATTACAAGGAAGTGCTAACGCAGTTGACGAAGAAGTACCAAATTGCGATCGAGGTGTGAAGTCATCAGGAGAACACCAACTTCGCGTCCTCGACTAACCCCCGCTTCCGCCACTTCGCCACCGTCTTGGGGTTGATGGCATGGCGCGCCGCCAGCGCCTTCAGGCTCGCTTGACTTTGCTGGATCGCTCGACGCCCGCCGCTGTCGTGCGGGCGCTCCCGTGTAGTACCTGTCCCATAGGTCCTCCTTCCCAGGCAAGGCAGCATCCACCACCCCACCACACCCTGGGACTAAACACCTGGATAATCGCCATTAATCCCCGGTCTCCCGCCTCTCCAGATCAATGGGCCAACAAACCTTGCCGCCCGCCCACCCTCTTCTCCATACCCATCCGCCGCACCGGTGCGTATACTTGCCGCCGTGACGACCACGAGCAGGCGATCAGGATGGAGCACCGACGTTGCGTCTACCCTTGCCCCGAGCTAGCTTGATCCATTGTCTATCACAGCTCCGATGAGGGGCGAACTGACCGACGCCAGCGCCCCGCCCACGACCGGGCAAGCCGTGGTCCGACGCGGGATCGTCTCGGCGGCGATCATCATTTCCGTCGGGAATCTCCTCTCGCGCCTCTTCGGGCTGGTGCGCGAGCAGTTGGCCTCCTACTTCTTCGGCACCGGGGTCAACTTCCGACCGTTCACCCTCGCCGACAGTATGCTGACGATCCTCTACGATCTGCTGATCAGCGGGGCGGTCGCCTCGGCGCTGGTGCCGGTCCTCAGCGAGTACGCCGCGCCGGAGCGGCGGGCGGAGTTACGGCGGATCCTCGGCACGCTGCTGACCCTGGTGTTGATCGTGCTGGGCGGCGTGACGATCCTGCTGGAAATCTTCGCGTCGCCGCTCGTCGCGGCCTGGCTGCGCTTGGGCGCGGATAGCGCCAGCACCCAGGCTGCCGAACCGACGCTGGGCGCTGGCGCGAGGTCCGGCACGGCTGCGGTGGAGTCCGTCGCTAGCCTGGTTCTCACCATACACAACGTCCGGCTGATCCTCCCCGCCGTGCTGCTGCTCGGCGTCTCGGCGGTCTTCCTGGCGGCGAATTATGCGCTCGGGCGCTTCGTCTGGCCGTCGGCGTCGCAGGCGGCGCGCAACGGCGCGATCATCGTGGCGACGGTCCTGTTGGCGCGCTGGATCGGCGTGACGAGCATGGTCGTCGGCGTGCTGGTCGGCGCGATCCTGCTCGTCGTCATCCAGTTGCCAGGGCTGCGGGATGCGCTGCCACGCCCGGCATTCGACCTGCGCCACCCGGCGATCCGCAGCATCTTCCGCCTCTACCTGCCGATCTTCATCGGCCTCTTCGCCAACACCTTCGGGCAGATCATCGACCGCAGCCTCGCCTATAACACCAGTCGGGATGCGCTCGGCGCGATGCGCTACGCCACCACGTTGCAGCAGCTGGTCCTCGGCCTCGTCGCCACCGGGATCGCGCTCGGCGCGCTGCCTGCCCTTTCGCGGCAGGCCGAGTCCGGCGACGAGGAGGGGTTCCGGGCGACCTTCGCCGCCGCGCTGCGGATGACGACAGTGCTGATCGCGCCCGCGACGTTCGGGCTGCTGGCCCTCGCCGCGCCGCTGGTCAACCTGATCTTCCGCCACGGCGCGACCGACGCCGCCAGCGCCAGCCTGATCGTCCTCGCCCTGGTCTGGTATCTCCCCGGCACCTTCTTCCAGGCGTACGATCAATTGCTGATCAACGTCTTCTACGCGCGCCGCAACACCCTCACGCCGCAACTGGTCGGCGTCGCGGCGGTCCTCCTCTACATCGCGGTCGAGATCGCGCTCGTCGGGCGCTTCGGGATGGTGGCGCTGGTCGGCGCGATCTCGATCCAGTGGACGTTTCACGCGCTGGTGATGTTCTGGCTCGGGCGGCGCTTCCTCGGCCCCGCCGAGTGGCGGTCCTACCGTCGCGTCCTGGCGATCTGCGTCGGCGTCAGCGGCGCGATGGCGGTCATCGCCTGGGGGAGCGCCACCTTGATCGAGCGCACCCTGCCCGGCCCGGCGCTCCTGCGCGAGGCGCTGACCCTGCTCATCCCGGTCGCGCTCGGCGCGGCCTGCTACGCCTGGGGCGTCACCCGCCTCGGCGTGGACGAATTCGCCACCCTAGCCCGCCGCGTGCTGGCTCGCCTGCGCCCGGCGGGGTAAGGGAACGGTTCAACCGCAGAGGCGCAGAGGCGCAGAGGGCCACAGGGAGTGAGAAGAAGGGCGACAACTCTTGCGTCGCCCCTGCTTAATCATTCTCTCTCTGCGGCCCTCTGCGCCTCTGCGCCTCTGCGGTAAAAACCGTCCTCAGCGCGCGGTCGGCGGGGTGGGGCGGCTGATGGTGATTTGCCACCAGGCGAGCCAGCGGGCGGGGTGTTCGCGCAGCTCGGCTTCGCGGGCGCGCGGGCCGCTGAAGGGGGCGGCGACGAAACCGACCGCGTCCACGCCGAGGCCGACGCAGGTGTAGATCGCGCGGGGTAGGTGATATTCCTGCGTGACGACGATCGCCTCCCCCACGCCGACGCCGTAGACCGCGCGCGCCCGCGCGCAGCTATCGTAGGTGCGCAGCCCGGCGGGGTCGGTCAGGATCGCCGACGCGGGGATGCCGCGCGCGATCGCGTAGTCGCGCATCGCATCCGGCTCGTTGTAGGTATCCTCGCGGTTGTCGCCGGTCATCAGCAGTTGCGCGACCTTGCCGGCCCGGTAGAGCTCAATCGCCGCATCGACCCGGTGCGCCAGCGCGGCGCTGAGCCGGTCGCCCGGCAGCACCTGCGCCCCGAAGACGATCGCAACGCGCCGGGTCGGCACCGCGCCGACATCGCGGTAGACCGCCCCGCGCGCCGCCGCGAACAGGGGCAACTCGATCAGCGTCGCAAAGAGGGGCGGCACGAGGAGCACCGCCGCCAGGATCAGCCACGGCAAGCGGCGGCGACGGCGTTTCGTCTGCTGACAGGTCATGACGAGAGTATGGCTGGCGCGACCGCGCGGCGTCAAGGCAGGGGGCGAGTTGTCAGTCGTCAGTCGTACCCTGAAGGGCATAAATCAGCTGTCAGTAGTGAGTGCCGAGTGCCGAGTGCCGAGTAACAGGCGGGGACACCCGGGCGCTCGTGAATGGGTACAGCGGTTGGTTGTAGGGATACGCCCGACCCACGCCGGGGTATCTACAGACGTTGGTGGTAGGACGACGTGCGGGCGTATGCCATACGCCCCTACGATCGGCGGTGATCGGCCTGCGGTAAGGGCGGGCGTGGCCCCGACGCGGGTGAGGTCGCACTCCGGTGTTTCGCTTTTTCATTCCCCTCCCCCCGAGGCCAAAGGGCCATGTGTCCCCCCGCAGCGTGCGCGATCAGCACACAACCCGGTCCCCGAAACCAGTCCTCTTCGGGCAATTCGCACAATAGGGACGATGCCGATTCGAGACAGTTCGCGCTATTGCCGCCAGCCATGCTATACTTCGCGCGCAAACACGAAGGAAGGCGCGTACATACCCGTTTTATGCGCCCTGGCGACGGTATCGCTCCGAGTGCTACGCAGCAATTGGCACAAGAACGGGACGCGATTGGTGGAGGGATCAGTGGCGATTCTGAACATTATCGTCGAGGGCGACCCGCGCTTGCGGCAGAAGGCGCTCAAGATCAAGCGGGTCGATGCCGGGGTCCGGCGTCTCGCGGAAGATATGTACGAGACGATGATCGCCGCGCCGGGGATCGGCCTGGCAGCGCCGCAAGTTGGCGTCCTCTTGCGGCTGATCACAATCGACGTGCCGGATGACTATTTTGAGGAGGGCGCGCCCGGCGCGAGCCTCACGCTGATCAACCCCGAGATCGTCAAGGCTACCGGCACGCAGATCGAGCCGGCGGAGGGCTGCCTCAGTATCCCGCACTGGATCGGCGATGTGCCTCGCGCCGAGAGGGTCGTGGTCAAGGCGCGCGACCTCGACTTCCGCGAGGTCCGTATCCGCGCCGAGGGGATGGTCGCGCGGGCTTTGCAGCACGAGATCGATCACCTCGACGGCGTCCTCTTCACCGATCGCGTCGTGGACAAGAGTACCCTCAAGTATCTCCCGCCCAAGCCCGACGGTCGCCCCTCCGCGAAGGAGAAGGTCCTGGCGGAATGACGAAGGCCGAAGGGCGAAGGTCGAATCCGGTGGGGATTCGTGCTCGCATTCGTAGACAAGGTGATGTGCGCATGAGCATTACCGTGGCCTTGCCACCATCGCGCAGTGGCTCTATTGCGATGCGACCTTCGCTCTTGGCCCTTCGACTTTGGCCCTTCGACCTTCGACTCCCGCGATGAACATCACCCTCCGCGATCTCCTGCGCTGGTCGGAGAGCCCGCTCTACGCCACGTCGCTCGTCGCGACGACGCTGGCCGACCGCGAGGCCGCGCTGCTCCACCCCGACCGGTCGCTGAGTTGGCCGGTGACGATGCGGGCCACCCCGCCGATGCTGCCCCACGTCGAGTCGGGCGCGATCGTGCTGCTCGCCGGCCCGACCCTGGCCGAGGTGCGCCCCTTCCTGCCGGGCGCGATGCACGAATTGCGGCGGCGCGGCGCGTCCGCGCTGGTGATCGACCCGAGCGAGATGCTGGGGATCGGCACCGACGATCTCGATCTCTTGCGCGCGCGCGGCGGCGTCGCGCCCGACCTGGAGATGACCCTGACCCGGCTGATCAATGAGCGGCGCTCGCGCCTCTACCGGCGGGGGACCGAGATCGACCGCGCGCTGACCGAGGCGACCCTGCGGGGCCGGGGCGTGGCCGATCTGCTGCGGATCGGCGCGACACAGTCGGGCCGACCGCTGCTCCTGCTCGACGATCGCGGGCGGGTGCAGGAGGGGTGCGTGCCGCCCGGCGAGTCCGCGCCGCCGCGCCCGCCCGCGCCGCCGCAGGGGGTCGATCTGGCCCTCGTGCCGGTCCCCGATCCGCTCCAGGGGAACGAATGGCTGCTGGTGCCGCTCGACGGCGACGCGCGCGGCTGGCTGGCGCTCAGCGGGCCGCGCGGCGGCCTCGACGAGGTCGATCGACTCCTGGCGTCGCGCGTCGCCGCATCGTGCGCCCTGGCTCTGGCCCAGACGCGCCGGGCGCGGAGCCGCCTCGCCCCGGCGCGGCGCGCGGCGCTGGTGTCGGAGCTGTTGCGCCCCGGCCTCGCGCCCGACGAGCGGGTGAGCCGGGTCGAGACCCTCGGCCTCGATCCGGTCGCCGGTTTTGCGGTGCTGGCCCTGGTTCCCCGGCGCGACACCGGCGATGCCAGCCGCGCCTTGCTGGCAGCGCGGCGGACGATCGTGGCACGGATCGCACCCCACACCGAGTACGACGAGTTCACCGACGAGGGTTCCGGTTTGACTGGCGTTCTGCTGCACACCGCGCGACCGGAAACGCTGCCGCGCGCGGCGCAGGCCCTGCGCGCCGGGTTCGGCACCAACGGGGCGGGCGGTGCCGCCGTCTCCGAGGTTGTCGTCGCGCTCAGCGCCCCGGTCGATGATGCCGGGCGGCTGCCCGAGTTAGCGCGGCAGGCGCGCTACGGGCTCTTCGTCCTGCGCGCGGGCGGGGTGCCGGGTCCGTTCGTCGATTGGTCGTCGGTCGATGATCTCGGCCCCTACGGGCTCCTCTACCCGCTCTGGGGGACGCCGGAGGCCGAGCGTTTCGTCGCCGGGATCCTCGGCGATCTGCCCGAGCACGACGCGCGCTACGGCGGGGAGTTGCTGGCGACCCTGCTCTCCTATCTCCGGCAGGGCGGCGCGGCCGGCGCGGCGGCGACCGAACTCGCCATCCACCGCAACACCCTCACCTATCGCCTGCGCCGGATCGAGGAGATTTGCAAGCGCTCCCCGCTCGATCCGCACCATCAGCTGGCGATGCACCTCGCCGCCCTCCTCCATACGCTGCCCGCCCCGGAGGCGTAACGAGCGGATCCCCCCCGCCGCTCCGGATGAACCGGATTGATCCTGCTGCACGTCAGGACAATGCCCGGCGGCGAAGGTCCCTGAAGCGGGAGGGTACATATAGCTTCGGCTCACCCGTACAGGTGATCGCAAAACGTGGCGCGCTCGGGCTCGTTGCACAAGGGTTCCTCTGCACCTTGGGCGATCCATCCGTAGTGCCAGGCGGGTGCGCTCGTTACACTGGTCGAGGGATGGGTGGGGGGGCGTCGCCGAGGGGAGCGCCATGATGAAGTCCTCCATCCGGCCTGTCCGGGGGGCGCCCGCGACCGCAACGCACGGGCGCGCGATCGCGCCCGTTCCTGCTAGACTAGGTGCGATGGGGTCCCCCCGCGCGCCGTGGGGGGCGGGGGATCTAGGGAGGGCGAGTATGGCGAGTGTGGCGCGGGCGCCGGGGCGCAGCGAGCCGAGTATCGCGGATCTGCTGGCGCGGGCGGGCGAGGAGCGGATCGATTTCGTCAACATGCAATTCACCGACGTGATGGGGATCGTCAAGAGTGTGACGATGCCGATCGCGGAACTGGAAGATGCCCTCACCAACGGCGTCTGGTTCGACGGCTCGGCGATCGACGGCTTCACCCGGATCGCCGAGAGCGACATGTTCCTGATGCCCGATCGGTCCACCTTCGCCGTGATCCCCTGGGAGAAGAGCGGCCACTCGACCGCGCGCCTGATCTGCGACGTCCACAAGCCGAACGGCGACCCGTTCCCGGGCGACCCGCGCGGGGTGCTGAAGCGGCAACTGGCGCGGCTGGCGAACCTGGGCTACTCCTACCAGATCGGGCCGGAGTTGGAGTTCTTCCTCTTCCGCAAGGAGGACGACCAGATCTCGCCGCTGCCGCACGATCGCGCGGGCTACTTCGACGTCTCGACCGACCTCGCCTCCGATGTGCGCAAGGATATGGTCCTGGCGCTGGCCGAGATGGGGATCACCGTCGAGCAGGCCCACCACGAGGTGGCGAGCGGCCAGCACGAGATCGACTTCCGCTACGCCGACGCCTTGCAGACCGCCGACAACGCGATCACCTTCAAGTACACGCTGAAGGCGATCGCCCAGCGCCATGGCCTGCACGCGACGTTCATGCCGAAGCCGATGGAGGGGATCGCCGGGTCCGGGATGCACACGCACCTCAGCCTCTCCTACCTCGACGGCGACGGCAATGCGTTCGTGGACGAGGCCGATCCATACGGCCTCTCGCGGGTGGCGCGGCAGTTCATGGCGGGGTTGCTCTACCACGCGCGCGGGATGTCCTCCGTCTTCGCGCCGCTGATCAACTCGTACCGCCGCCTGGTCCCCGGCTTCGAGGCGCCGGTCTACATCGGCTGGGCCAACTCGAACCGCTCGGCGCTGATCCGCGTCCCGGCGGTGCGCCCGCACAAGCGCCAATCGACCCGAATCGAGCTGCGCTGCCCGGACCCCTCCTGCAATCCGTACCTGACCTTCGCCGTGATGCTCGCCTGCGGGCTGGACGGGGTCGAGAACGATCTGCCGCTGCCGGAGCCGGTCGAGGAGAACCTGTACCACCTGACCGAGGAGGACCTGGCGCGGCGCAACGTTGGCGTCCTGCCCGCGACCCTGGGCGAGGCGGTGACCGAGATGCAGCAGGACCCGGTCGTGCGCGCCGCGCTCGGCGAGCATGTCTTCAGCCATCTCGTCGCGGCGCAGAAGCAGGAGTGGGACGCTTTTCGCAAGCATGTCAGCCAGTGGGAGCGCGACCGGTATCTGGAACTGTACTGAGCCCGTGGCGACAAACGGTGAATGGGCGGGGACGGGGCGTTGGGCACTCCGCCCCTTTGCGGCAGGGGCGGTGGGTGGTGGGCGGGGAGGGCGCGCAGGTTGAACCCCGAGACTGCGCTCGGGACAAGCCCTGCGACTGTGCACAGGGTACAAGCGCACCTCGGAGCGTGCTCGCCACGAATACCGATGAACGGCCCGATAACCGATCATCGTCGGGTTGGTCCGCCAATAGCCGATCAAGTATCCGCTATCAATGGGCGGTCTGCCGCCAATTCCCTGGCCGATTGCACAAATTGCAGGGCTTGAATGCAGCATAATGCTGCTTGACTCTGTCGGGCAGGGTCGCTATTCTAGGTGAACGACGACTATTGTCAACATTCGACAGCATTCACCAACGTATCGAAGACTGGTGCCAAGCAACGCGCGACCGGCCCCTGACGCTGCTTACTTCCCTTCCCCCACCCTTCCCACAGCACGGATGCCGCCCCGAGGGGTGGCATCCGTGTGTCCGGCGCAGTAGGTGGGCGGCGCGGCCCCCGACCCCGCGCGCATTGTGTCGCCACGGTCTCGGCCTCCCAGTTGCCCGCGATCCCGACGCGGACGGTGCGCGCGGTTGCGGTATCATGCCCGCATACCGCGTTTCCCGCGCTGGCGTCGGTCGCTCCCGGGCGAAGGCGGCGCGGGGACGGCGGGGGATGGGCGAGTCAGCCTGCGGTGATAGTGTATACTATACGTGAAGTCGCGCGGCGACGGGGCGGCGCGAGCGGAGCGGGATGGAACGGAGGCGGGCATGTCGAGCGGCGACCTCTTGCGCGTGGCCCTGGCCCAACTGAATCTGACCGTCGGCGACCTCGCGGGCAACAGCGCCCGGATCATCGCGACGATCGACGACGCCCGCTCGCGCGGCGCGCAGCTCGTCATCTTCCCCGAGCTGGCGACGACCGGCTATCCCCCGGAGGATCTGCTGCTGAAGCCGTCGTTCGTCGCCGAGAACGTCGCGCGGCTGCGCGAGATCGCGACGCACACGCGCGGCATCGTGGCGATCGTCGGCTTCGTGGACGCCGCCGAGGATATTTATAACGCCGCCGCCGTCCTGGCCGACGGGGCGTGGGTCGGCACCTATCACAAGCGCTACCTGCCGAACTACGGCGTCTTCGACGAGGATCGCTACTTCATGGCCGGCGACACCGCGCCGATCTTCCGCTTCGGCGACGTGCCGGTCGGGATCACCGTCTGCGAGGATATCTGGTACCCGGTCGGCCCCGCGACGTTGCAAGGGCTGGCGGGCGCGCGCCTGATCATCAACATCAACGCCTCGCCGTACCATCAGGGGAAGTGGCAGACGCGCGAGACGATGCTGGCGACGCGGGCGATGGACAACGACCTCTACCTCGCCTACGTCAACCTGGTCGGCGGGCAGGACGAACTGGTCTTCGACGGCGGCAGCGTCATCTTCGACCCGAGCGGGCGGGTCGTCGCGCGCTCGCCCCTCTTCACCGAGGACCTGCTGATCGCCGACCTCGATCTCGGCGCGGTCTTCCGCAGCCGCCTCCACGACCCGCTGCGCCGCAAGGAGCGGCTGCTGAGCGAACTCTCGGCGGACGGGGTGCCGCGGATCCCGGTGGCGGCCTTCCCCGCCTCGCCGGGGCCGCGCCCGCCGCTGCCGGACGCGCCGCCCGCCGCGCCGCTCGACCCGCTGGCGGAGGTCTACGCGGCGCTGGTCCTCGGCACGCGCGACTACCTGCACAAGACCGGCTTCGCGCGGGTCGTCCTCGGCCTCTCCGGCGGGATCGACTCGGCCCTGGTGGCGGCGATCGCGGTCGACGCCCTCGGCGCGGACGCCGTGACCGGGATCTCGATGCCGTCGCGCTATTCCTCGGGAGGCTCGAAAGACGACGCGCGCGACCTCGCGGAGCGCCTGGGAATCCGCTTCCTGACGGTCCCGATCGAGGGGACGCACGCCGCCGCCCTGGCGATGTTGAGCGAGGCGTTCGAGGGGACCCCCGCCGGCCTGGCCGAGGAGAACTTGCAGGCCCGTATCCGCGGCAACATCCTGATGGCCCTCTCCAACAAGTTCGGCTCGCTGGTGCTGACGACCGGCAACAAGAGCGAGATGTCGGTCGGCTACGCCACGATCTATGGCGACATGGCCGGGGGCTTCGCGGTGATCAAGGATGTGCCGAAGACGCTGGTCTTCGCCCTCTGCCGCTGGCGGAACGAGCAGGGGCGCGCCGTGATCCCGCCGAGCACGATCGAGAAGCCACCATCCGCCGAGTTGCGCCCCGATCAGGTGGACACCGACTCCCTGCCGCCCTACGAGGTCCTCGACCCGATCCTCAAGGCGTATGTCGAGGAGGATCGCAGCGCGGCGGAGATCGTGGCGGGCGGGGCCGATCCCGAGTTGGTGGCGCGCGTGATCCGCATGGTCGATCTGAACGAGTACAAGCGGCGGCAGGCCGCGCCGGGGATCAAGATCACCGCGCGCGCCTTCGGGCGGGACCGCCGCCTGCCGATCGTGAACCGCTACCGCGAGGCCCCGGTGCCGGTGTCGACGCCGCGCTGATTAGGAGGCCCGGTAGAACGATGGACGAGGCGATGATGCAGCAGGTACTCGCGCGGGCGCGTACAGCGCGGGCGGATGCCGCGCTGAGTGAAGCGCAACGCGACGAGATATTCAGGGAGCTTCACGATCTTGCTGAAGCGGGATACATGCCTGCGCGAACGTTCTTCGAGTCCTGTTTGGCGGCACTCGATGCCGAATGGCGTCTTGCCGCCGCCCACGACCTTTATCACTACGATCTGACTGGCGAGCGTATCCTACTGGAGCGCCTGCGCTGGATGCTCGCGAACGATCCCGATAGTTATGTACGCATCTGGCTCTCGGGGATACTCGGTGCGCAGCAGGACGATACGGCATTATGGCCGGATAACGCGCTAGAGGGTGTTATGCATATTGCCTCGTGAGGGCGACGAAGCGTTGGAGCATGAGCACGGTGAAGGCGAAGAGGTGGAGTCCCCGGAGCGTCGCCGACGAGCGCTCGTAGTCGCGGGCGAGGCGGCGGAAGCGCGCCAGCCAGGCGTTGCTGCGCTCCACGACCCGGCGGCGTGGCAGCAGCACGAAGCCGCGCTTCGCCTCCGGCAGCTTGACCACCTCCAGGCGGATGCCGCGCGCGGTCGCCGCCGCGGCGGGCGCGTCGCCGGTGTAGCCCTGGTCGACGAAGGCGATCTCGACCGCCTCGCAGGTGGCCTCCTGCACCGCTGCGGCCAGTTCGGCGACCTGCGCCCGGTCCTGCTCGTTGGCCGGGGTGACGTGCAGCGCCAGCAGGTGGCCGAGCGTGTCCACGGCGAGGTGGACCTTCGAGCCCTTGCGGCGCTCGGCCCCGTCGTAGCCCGCGCGCCCGCCGCTCTCCGGGCTCGACTGCAGCGTGCGGCTGTCCAGCACCGCCGCGCGCGGTTCGGGCATCCGGTCGGCCAACTCGCGCAGCAGCCGGCGCAGATCGTGGGTCATCGCCTCGAAGACCGCCGCGGCGATCCAGCGCCGGGTCTGCTGGTAGACGGCGTGCCACGGCGGCAGATCGTGCGGCATCATCCGCCAACTCGCGCCCGCACGCACGATCCAGCGCGCCCCGTTGAACACCTCGCGCAGCGGGTGGTCGCGCTGCGGCGCGTCCTCCTTCATCAGCGTCAGGTACGGGGCCACGAACGCCCACTCGTCATCGCTCACATCGCTCGGGTAGGGCTTGCGCGCTGTGCCATCCATCGGGTCCCCTCCTCCTCGCTACGACCCGCAAGGATAACAGCGCCCCCGACCCAAAGTGCATAACACCCTCTTAGAGGCGGTTGTCGCGGGCGTCGTCTTCACCGTCACTCGCTGAGCTGCAAGGGATGACAGCTTGTGGCCGTAGTCGGGGAGGTGGGCGACGGGCAAGCCCATGCCGCCTCGAAGCTCGCTGGTGAAGCCCCACGTCGGCAGAACTCGTTGACTCCGTCCTCGCGCAGCGCCACGCTACACCGTGAACACGTGTCGACTCTGCATCACCCCGTCGGAATGGTGGGAAGCGACGTGCACGCCGGTGGCGTTGACTCGGCCAATATTGTGCCCGATGTCGCCCCTATCCCTTCTTCCTTCTCCTCGAGCGATGACACTCGCCATCGCGCTGCGCATGCTGTTCGGGCGCGCATCGTTGATTATTCTCCCGCCGGGCGGAGGCCGGCGCAGCCGGCGCTGGTGCCGCCATCGACGACGAGGGTGGTGCCGGTGATGTAGGCGGCGAGGGGGGAGGCGAGGAGGAGGGCGGCGTTGGCGATGTCCTCGGGGGTGCCGGGGCGACCGAGCGGGGCGGTGCCGCGGGCGCGGTCCTTGTATGCGGGGGCGAGGTGCGCGCCGCCTTCGGGGACGTCGATGTAGCCGGGGAGGATGCTGTTGACGCGGATGTCGTGGGGGGCGAGCTCGAGGGCCATGCCCTTGGTGAGGAGGACGACGCCGGCCTTCGAGGCGCAGTAGTGGGACCAGCCCCAGATGGCGCCGTTGGCCGCGCCGGAGCTGAGGGCGATGATCCGGCCGCCGCGCCCGGCGCGGACCATCGCGCGGGCGGCGGCCTGGCAGGTGTGGAAGGTGCCGGTGAGGTTGGTGTCGATCACGCGCCGCCACTCGTCCTCGGCGAGGTCGAGGAAGGGGGTGTTGGGGTAGATGCCGGCGTTGGCGACCGCGATGTCGAGGCGCCCGAGGTCGCGCGCGATCGCGGCGACCATGGCGGCGACGGCGGCGCCATCGCGCACGTCGGCGGCGTGGGGGTGGCAGGCGATGCCCCGCGCGCGGAGGGTGGCGCAGGCGGCCTCGGCGCGATCGGGGGTCAGGTCGTTGAGGGCGATGGTCGCGCCGGCGCGGCCGAAGGCGGTGGCGATCGCGAGGCCGAGGCCGGTTGCGCCGCCGGTGACCAGGGCGACCTGCCCGGCGAGTGAGAACTGGACCGACATGGTTACCCCCCTGGTGATCGCCGCGGGCTAGCGCGGCTGGAAGCCGCCGTCCACGTTGATGGTCTGGCCGGTGATGTAGGCGGCGTCGGGCGAGGCGAGGAAGCTCACGGCCGCGCCGATGTCCTCGGGGGTGCCGTGGCGGCCGAGCGGGATGGCGCGACGGGTTTCGTCGCGCAGGGCCTCGAACGGGCGCTCCTCGCGCGCGGCGCGGCGCCGGAGCGCCGCCCAGTGGAGGTCGGTCGCCATGTTGCCGGGGCTGATGCAGTTGACGCGGATGCCGTGGGGGCCAAGTTCGCGCGCGAGGGCCTGGGTGAGGGCGACGACGCCGGCCTTGGTCGCGCCGTAGGCCCCCGCGCCGGCGGGGGTGTCGCGGCCGAAGATGGAGCCGACGGTGACGATGACGCCGCTAGCGCGGGGGAGCATCGCGCGGGCGGCGGCGCGGCAGCAATGGAAGGTGCCCTCCAGGTTGACGGCGACGATGCGGCGGAAGGCGTCGTCGGCCATGTCGGCGAGCGGGCCGCCGCCGCCGATCCCGGCGTTGGCGACGAGGATGTCGAGGCGGCCGAGGTCGGCGACGATCGCGGCGACGAGCCGGTCGACCGCGCCGGAGTCGGCGACGCCGCAGATGCGGCCGCTCGCCCCCGCGAGCTCGCCCGCGACGGTGAGCACGGCGGCGGAGCGGTCGGCGAGCACGACGCGGGCACCGTCGGCGGCGAGGCGGCGGGCGACGCCGAGGCCGAGGCCCTGGGCCGCACCGGTGACGAGGGCGACCTGGTTCGAAAGTTTAGTCGATGCAGTCATGTCTCCTTCCTTCACGCTCGTGACCGGCGATTGCGCCGGTGCTGTTGCGTTATGCCGGGCACGCCGCCCGACCGGGCGTCGGCATCCATCCCATCGACACCGGCAGGCACTGCGTGCAGGAGCGCAACCGAAATCGTTGCGGGCAAGACCGGCACGGCGGGCCCTAGAGATCTGCTCGCCCTACGCCAGTCCCCTTCACCGATGCACACACGGCCGCGATCTGGTCGGGGCGCGCGACGTTGCCGTTGGTCCCGCGCAGCCAGGTCGTGAACTTGGCGCAGGCGGGTGTCGGTCGTCCAGAGGAACGCCGACAGGTGCCGCGTAGGCAATCCCAGGCGCGTCTCGCTCGCGCGCAGACGCTCTTCGGCCGCGAGCCGCGCGGTCACGTCGATCCCGGTCGCGATGATACACCACAGTGCGCCGGCCTCACCCCGCGGCGCGGTGACGGCCCAGGCAATCAAGCCGTCCCTCGGCTACGCCAACCTGTGCTGGCTCGTATATTGGAGGTGTTCCGCGATGGCGGTGAGGGCGCTGTGCTGGCAGCGGCGACGACCGCGGATGGTAGATGGCCCCCCGCCACCGTGGGACGATCGGAGCCTGGACCGTATCGAGTGGCCGC
>CADCWN010000310.1 GCA_902806415.1 uncultured Thermomicrobiales bacterium
ACTATGCTGCTTCCTCGGGCAAGGTGAAAAGCCCGGCATACCATCGCGCGAGGTATGGCGGCATCAGGCTGAGGTCGCCCATCGTCCCGGAAGCGAGGCCAGCGAAGCGCTCGGGGTCGTTCTCGAACATACCGGGGAAGCCGATCGACTGATCGCCGTACTCGTACTGGTGCGCGAGGAACTGGACCCGGTCATAGCGCGGATCGGGGTCGTCGGCGGCCTGCCGCACGGCGGCGCGAAACGGGTGGTGCAGGATCGGCCAGCGTGGGCCATCCGGCGCGCGCTCCTGGTAGAACCCGGCGAGATCGGCCCAGGCATGGGCGAGCTCGTGGACCGCCGCCTCATCCTGGATCCCCTCCAGCACGATCCGTCGCCCATCCGGCCCGTACCATCCGCCGCCGCCAACCGGCGCGGCCAGATTCTTCACCTCGAAAGGCACCCCGCGCAGCAACCCGCGCGCCTCGTCCGTGAATGGGTAGCGTGCGAGTACATCATCGCGGAACGCCGCGCCGTCGGGGAACCGCGGGGTCAGCGCCGCGCGCGCGCCCTCCGCTGCGCCCAGGCCGGCCCCGAATAGTGCCCGGAGCGTGCTGAGCGTACGCCGGAGCCAGCCGACCTGCCCGGAAGACATCATCTACCGTCCTTTCCCGCATCTTTATCGTGAACGCCGTCACGATATTGGATCGCGCGCGATCGATGTCCGCACATTCTCTTCCAGCGACATGACGCTGGCACAAAAGCTGCGCCGTGACGTGCTGGATGCGACGACTAGCATTATAGAAGGAGCGCGACGATGAGTAGCGATCAGGGCGATAAGGAGCGGCAAGAGAAACTGGCGATGTCCGCCGGTGTCTCCAGCCCGCGCAAGCTCGACCAGCACGATCAGAGCGGCCAGAGCGAGGATCGGACCGGCAAGTACGGCGGCGACGATGGCGCGCTGGAGCATGAGAGCGGCGAGACCAATACGCCCGAGGATACCGGCAGCAAGGTCGAGCCGGGGCGCAAGGCGGGTCAGTAGTTCACGACTACCGCTACACCCTCCCGCAGGCAGGCTCGCCCGCGCCACGAAGCGCGGGCGGGCCTTTGCTATTTGGATTCTCGCGAGACGATACGGAACGTGCGGGAAATCGCTCACACGACCCCGACGCCCGCCTGCGCTAGGCCGCGATCGACCAGCAGGCGACCATCGCGGAAGACGCCGATCAGACGCTCGGTCTCGCGCAGGATGTTCAGATCGACCAGCGGATCGCCATCGACCACGAGCAGATCGGCCCAGCGGCCTGGGGCGATTGTGCCGGTCTTGCCGCCGAGCCCGATCGCGGTCGCCGCCGCCGAGGTCGCGGCGACGATCGCCTCGGAGGGCGTCAATCCCAGGTGCTGGTGCAGGAGCTGGAGTTCCCAGGCGTGCGACCCGAACGCGAACGTGTTGCAGGAGTCGGTCCCGGCGAAGATCGGCACCCCCGCCGCATATGCCTTGCGCAGCCCCGCCAATTGCCCGTGGCGCAGCGCCCGTGCCTTCTCCAGCGAGGCGGCGGGCAGGCCGCGCGCCGCGCCGTTCGCCAGGATGTACTCGGTGATCGCCAGGGTGGGGCAGAGCCAGGTGCCGCGCTCCAGCATCATCGCGATCAGCTCATCATCGAGCGAGGAGCCGTGTTCCAGGCTGTCCACCCCCGCCGCGAGCGCCTGCAGAATCCCGGCGCGGGTGTGGGCGTGGGCGGCGACCCGCTTGCCGAGTGCGTGCGCCTCGTCCACGATTGCCAGCGTCTCGGCCATCGTGTAGTTGCGCCATTCCGCCTCGTCGCCGATCGAGAGGACGCCGCCACTGGTGCAGAGCTTGATCCAGTCCACCCCATCGCGCGCGTACTGCCGGATCAGCTTGCGACACTCGTCGGGGCCGTCGGCGGTCTGCCAGAGGCGGCGCTCGATATTGGCCGGGCAGAAGAGATCGCCATGCCCGGCGGTCATCCCGACGAAGCCGCAGACGAGGACCCGCGCGCCGTCGATCACCCCATCGTCAACGGCGTGCTTGACGGCGATCTCCGGGCGCCCGCCCGCCATGTCGCGCACGGTCGTCACCCCGGCCAGCAGCGCGCGGCGCGCGTTCGCCGCCGCGTGCAGGGTCTGCTCCTCCAGAAACGTCAGCACATTCCAGAGGTGGACATCTTTTTGCCCCTCGCCCGCATAGGCCAGCAAATGCACATGCCCGTCGATCAGCCCCGGCATCAGCGTCCGCCCCGCGAGGTCGTGGCGGATCGCGTCTGCTGGCACGTCGAGCGTCCCGTCCGGCCCGACCGCCGCGATCATCCGCCCCTCGATCAGCACCGACATCCCCGCCCGTGACGCGGCCCCGGTGCCATCGATCAACGTCGCGCCACTGAGGAGATATGATGGAGATACCATCGAGTTGCTCCTTCTTCGGTCCTGGGCGCAACTACAGCCGCATCCAGGGTATCGATCGCTCGTGATGCTGGCTGCGACCGCATCGCTCCCTAATGGGGCGCAGCATACCATTCCTACAGCGATGAAACGCCAATCAACCGGATCAGTGCTACCCGGAGTGCTGGAGCGTTATAGCCCGTGCCGACGGTCGCGCACCGATCTTTGCTCGATCGGGAGGGCGACTGGAGGCGGGATCGGGCTCGCTGTCGAATCACGGCGCGCGAGATTGCGCGTTGCCGTGTATGATGCGGTCCGACGCGGGGTGGCAGGGACGCCACAACCAGCCAGCGACGGAACGGGAACGGCAAGGCATTAGGAAGGGGCAGGATGAAAGTATCCGCAGCGATCGCCGAGATGCTGAAGCGCGAGGGGGTCGATTTCCTGATCGGCTATCCGGTCAATCCGATCATCGAGACCGCCGCCGAGGCGGATATCCGCACGATCATGGTGCGCCAGGAGCGCACCGGGCTACACATGGCCGACGCGGTCAGCCGCGTCACCTCGGGTGACAAGATCGGCGTCTTCACGATGCAGCACGGGCCGGGGACCGAGAACGCCTACGGCGGGATCGCCCAGGCGTATGGCGAGTCGGTGCCGATCGTCGTGCTGCCCGCCGGGTATCGGCGCGCGATCGCCGGGATCCAGCCGAACTACAGCGCCTTCCTCAACATGCAGCAGATCAGCAAGTCGGTCGAGCAGGTGACGATCGCCAGCGCCGTCCCCGACGCGATTCGCCGCGCCTTCACCGGCGTGCGCAACGGTCGCCCGCGCCCGACCGTCGTGGAGATCCCGGTCGATCTCTACAATG
Organism: uncultured Thermomicrobiales bacterium; assembly: GCA_902806415.1. GTDB lineage: Bacteria > Chloroflexota > Chloroflexia > Thermomicrobiales > CADCWN01 > CADCWN01. The sequence continues at coordinate 3,248 of CADCWN010000310.1, forward strand.
AGGAGATCGCCGAGCCGCTGCACTATCGCCCGGCCCCGCGCACCCGCAGCGGCCCCGACCCGCAGGCGGTCGCCGAGGTCGCCAAAGTCCTGGTCGGCGCGGCGCGTCCGGTGATCTACGCCGGGCAGGGGGTCCACTACGCCAAGGCGTGGGACGCCCTGCGCGAACTGGCCGAGACGCTTGAAGCACCGGTGACGACCAGCCTCGGCGGCAAGAGCGCCTTCAACGAGACCCACCCGCTGGCGCTCGGCACGGCGGGGCTGGCGCTGCCGCGCCCGGTCCACGATTTCCTCCAAGCGTCGGATGTGATCTTCGGGATCGGCTGCTCGTTCACCAACACCAGCTTCGGCCAGGTGATGCCGAAGGGGAAGACGATCATCCACGCGACCCTCGATGCCGCCGACCTCAACAAGGACCAGGAGTGCGATTATGCGCTGATCGGCGACGCCGATCTCACGCTGAAGGGGTTGGTCGAGGCGGTCAAGGATCTGCTCGGCGGCAAGAGTCGCGGGCGGGCCGAGGGGATCGCCGACCAGATCGCCAAGGGGCGTGCGGCATGGCTGGCGGAGTGGGAGGCGAAACGGACCTTCAATGAAGCTCCCCTCTCTCCCTACCGCGTCCTGGCGGAGCTGCACCGGGCGGTGGACATCGACAACACGATCATCACCCACGATGCCGGCAGCCCGCGCGATCAGCTCTCGCCGTTCTGGCAGAGCACGACGCCCCTCTCCTACATCGGCTGGGGCAAGACGACGCAGTTGGGCTACGGCCTGGGGCTGGCGATGGGCGCGAAGCTGGCGAAGCCGGACAAGCTCTGCATCAACGTCTGGGGCGACGCGGCGATCGGCTTCACCGGGATGGACTTCGAGACGGCGGTGCGCGAGCGGATCCCGATCCTCTCGATCCTGCTCAACAACTTCTCGATGGCGATCGAGCTGCACATCATGCAGACCGCGACCGCCAAGTACCGCAGCACCGACATCAGCGGCAACTACGCCGACATGGCCAAGGCGTTCGGCGGCTACGGTGAGCGCGTCACCGACCCGAACCAGATCGTCGCCGCGATCAAGCGCGGTATCCAGAAGACGCAAGAGGGGACGCCCGCCCTGCTGGAGTTCATCACCTCCCAGGAGACGCAGACCTCGCGGTTCGTCTAGGCGAGGGAATGGCACTCGCGCCGGGGCGTAGCCGCCACGCCCCGGCGCGGGCCTCCATCATCACACTCATAAATCAAGGAGAGATGATAGGGAGGTAGGTGGCGGCTGGCCAAGTGGGTGCCGCCGGTTGAAACCGGCGCTAGATGGCCCGTGGGCCACAAAGCCTACTGAAGTAGGCTGGGTACGACCGCGGCAGGATCAGTCCAGTGTTTGTCTTAAAGAATGTTGCATTGGGCCGCTCCTAGTCCACTTATGGCGGTGGCGAACGTGATCGGCCCATGCGCGATCCTCACCCGAGACGGCGGGTTTCGCGGTGCGTGAGCGCCCCCAGGCGCGGTCTTGTCCCGAGCGCAGTCTCGGGGTTCAACCGCCTGCCATGGCCCGGTTAAGTTCGCCACCGCCATCAGCCGACTTCGTGGCCCGCAGGCCACCTAATGCCGGTTTCAACCGACGGCACCACACACGCAGCCTATTGCTCACACCCGACGGAGGCACCCCCATGTGGACCCTGACCGGCTTCGCCGACGAAATCTCCCCCGAACTTGACCAGCAGCTCGACACCCTCGTC
>CADCWN010000311.1 GCA_902806415.1 uncultured Thermomicrobiales bacterium
ACAACCCTGACCACCTCGGTCACGAGATCGGGATAGGTGACGCGCAGGTACGAGCGCAGCGACTCCTGGTAGACGGCGTTCGTCGCGTTGATCGCCAGGTGGATCCCGGCGTAGAGGGTGAACGGCCCGGTGCAGTCGTGCATCGCGACCGGGCGCTTGTACGTCTCGGCCATCGTCGCGATCTTCTTGCTCTCGGTGATCCCCCCGGCCCAGGTCGGGTCGATCATGATGATGTCGGCGGCGCGGGCTTCCAGCACCGGCTTGTACTCGTAGCGCGTCGTCAGGTACTCGCTGGCGAGGACCGGCGTCGTCACGCTGTGCGCCAGCTCGGCCAGCGCCGGCACGTCGTCCGCGCGCATCAGGTCTTCCAGCCAGTAGGGGCGGAACTCTTCGAGCGCGCGACCGATCTTCTTCGCCGCGGGCAGCGACCAGAAGCCGTGCCCCTCGACCATGATCTCCATCTGATCGCCGACCGCCGCGCGAATCTTGCGAAACGGTTCGAGCGCGCGGTTGAGATCGGCGTTGGTGATCTCCTGTCCGCCGAGCGCCCGCAGCGTCGGGTCGAACGCGCCGCCGAAATTCCGCCAGTTATCCCAGTTGCCGGGCGCGTGGACGACGTAATCGAACGGCCAGATCTTCATCCCGGTGATCCCCTCGCCGAGGAGATCGAGGGCCAGTTCGTCCGCCGCCGTCATGAAGCCGATCAGGTCCTCGTACTTGCCGGGCGTCTCGCGATCGGTGCCATAGCCGGTGCCGCCGCGCGTCGGACGACCGTAGGTCGGCCCGCCGCAGGTGTTGTAGGTCTTGATCCGGTCGCGCGCCGCGCCGCCGAGCACCTGCCAGACCGGCATCCCCGCCGCCTGCCCCAGGATGTCCCAGAGCGCCACGTCGATCGCGGAGAGCCCACGAATCTCCGCGCCCTTCCCGGCGATGTGGGCGATCACCTCGTAGAGTCGCCGCCAGTGCAGCTCGATCGCCAGCGGGTCATGGCCGAGCAGCATCGGCGCGGCGAACCCGTGGATGTAACCTCGGACGGCATCGGTCATGTAATAGGTATCGCCCCAGCCGATCAAGCCCTCGTCGGTGTGTACCCCGACGAAGAGGATATTCGGGTAGTCGTCCAGATGGACTGTCTCGATCTTGGTGATCTTCATCGCGCTCCCCCTCCAAGCCTCAACGCCGCAGGTCGGATCGTCCGCCGCCCGCGCGGCAACAATCGGACACCTTCACCGAGCGCCGGGAGGATAGCACGGCTGGTGGGAGAGCACGAACGATCGGGACATGGGGATGAATGCAGACGTTCGTAGTAGGGCAAGGCAGAGAGGGCGTGTGCAATACGCCCCTACGACCGACCACCCTACCGATCACCATCGGTGTGCGGTACTCCACGCGCCAGGGACGGGAGTACGTTTGCTCAACGCCGACCGCCATCGGTTGTAGGGGCGTATTACATACGCCCAACCCACGCCCGAATCGGCGCAGCCATCTGCGATTGATGCCACGCGTGGGATAACGCGGCCCCTACACGCTCGGCTTCAACTGGCAGCCATCCACGGCGATATTCGCGCCGGTGACGAGGCTGGCGCGGTCGGAGGCGAGGAAGGTGACGACATCGGCGATCTCCTCGGGCGTGCCGAAGCGCCCGAGCGGCATGTCCCGCCCGATGAAGTCGGCGATCAGGTCGGGGTCGCGCTCCTGTCGGCGCTCCCAACCGCCGCCTGGGAAGAGGATCGAGCCGGGCGAGACGGCGTTGGCGCGGATCCCGAACGGCCCCAGGTCTTTCGCCAGGGTGCGCGCGTACATGATCTCCGCCGCCTTTGCGACGTTGTACGCCGCCGAGCCGCCGACCTGCCAGCCGGACACCGAGGAGATGACGATGATGACGCCGCGCCCCGCCGCCTTCATCGCGGGGATCGCCGCGCGACTGGCACGCACCGCGACGCCGAGGTTCACGTCGAGGGTGAAGTCCCAGGCGTCGTCGGTGTCGCCCGCCTTGCCGCCGCCCAGGTTATTGACGAGGATATCGATCCCGCCGAAGCGCCCGATCGTCTCCCCCACGGCGCGTTCGGCCTCGCCCGCCGCCGTCAGATCAGCGACGAGCGGCAGGACCGTCGCGCCGGTCACGCCGATCCGCTCCGCGGTCGCCGTCAGCGTCTCCGCCGTGCGCGCGCAGATCGCCAACCGGCAACCCTCCGCCGCCAGCGCCGCCGCGATCGCCGCGCCGATCCCCCGACTCGCGCCGGTCACCAGCGCCACACGCCCCGTCAGGCCCAGGTCCATCCCGCCCTCCTCATCCTCGGCATGAAGCATTCAGTTCTTCGGGGAAGAACAGGGACAACGGCCACGGCGGGCTAAGACGCCCGCCCGTCGCCCGCGACACCGCGCGGCATCGGCCCACCGCTGGGGACCGGGTGCAGGGTATCGGCATGGGTGACGGCACCGCGCTCGGCGGCGGCGATCAGTTCGCCAGCGAGGCCCAGCAGTTCGTCGAGGCTGAACGGTTTCGGCATCGTCGCGGCGAGGTCGAGCGCCAGCGCCTGCTCGGGGAGATCGCGCACGGCGGAGAGGAGGAGCGTCGGGATCGGGGCGAGATCGGGCCGCGCGCGTTGCACCGCCCGGAACGCCGCGCCATCCATCCGCGGCATCAGCTGATCGAGGATGATCAGCGCGGGCAGCGATTCACCGAGGAGCGCCAGTGCCTCCTCGCCATCGGCGGCGGCGCGAACGCTGTAGCCCTCATCGGTCAGCACATCGACGAGCAGGCTGCGAATCGCCGCATCATCCTCGACCACCAGGATACTTTTCGCGCGCTCGCCCATGCCCACCTCCACGTTTCGGGCATCGTACACGATCATCGAGGAAAAAACGATCGGTATCCCGTAACTGCCATAACTGCCAGGGTAGATGCGCCGGGTGGGCAGGCGGTTGATGGCGGTGGCGAACTTGAGCGGGCTATCAGGAGATTGAGCCCGTGCAGGCGGGTGTATCCTGCGCGGGTAGCAGGGCTTCGTGGCCGCAGGCCCGCGAGGCGCGGCTTCAGCCGCCAGCCATGACCCGCTTAAGTTCGCCACCCATCCCCCCTACTCCGCGACCCCGCACCAATCGATCAGCAGGTGCGCGATCGTCCGGGTGGCCGTTAGGAGTTCGGGGACGCTGATATGCTCATCCGCGCGGTGGGCGTGGTTCACGTCGCCCGCGCCGTACATCACGCAGGGCATCTCTCCGAGTCGGATGAAGAGGCGCATATCCGCCCCGTACGGCACCCCCGCGACGGTCGGCGGCGCGCCGGTGACGCGCTCATGCGCGGCCATGACCGCCCGGCAGATCGGCGCATCCGCCGGGACCTCGGCGGGGGCGAACTGGCCGCCGAACCATTCCAGCGTCGGCGGATTTTCGACCAGCCACCGGTTCTGCGCCGCGACGCCGAAGATCCGCTCCTCGATGAACGCGCGGAACGGGGCCACTTCCTCGCCGGGGATCAGCCCGATCCGCCCCTCGGCGACCAGCGACTCTGGCACGGTCGATGCCCAATTCCCGGCGCGCACCACGCCGATGTTGATCGGCACTTTGTTGGCGATGGCCGCATAGAGCGGGTGGTCGAGGGTGGCGTTCCGGTCGCGCTCGAGCGCCCGCAGATCCTCGAAGATCGGCAGGAACGCCTCGAGCGCCGAGACCCCCTCGTCGCGCACGGCGGCGTGGGCAGCGCGACCGGGGACGGTGAGGCGGAAGACGAGCGAGCCGCCCTGCGCCGGGACCAGCGCGAGGCGCGTCGGCTCGGTGATCAGGACGGCGTCGGCGCGATACCCGGCGAGGATGACCGCCAGCGCCCCCACGCCGCCATCCTCCTCCCCGACCGTCGCGGCGACCGTCACATCGCCGCGCAGGCGGATCCCGAGGGCATCGAGCGTTTCGAGCGCCGCGATGAACGAGACGATCCCGCCCTTCATGTCGCACGCGCCGCGCCCGTAGAGGCGGTCGCCAACAATCTCGCCGCCGAGCGGGTCGCGCGTCCAGGTCGCCGGATCGCCGACCTCGACCGTATCAACATGGCCGTTGAGCAGGATCGAGCGCCCGCCACCTGCGCCGCGCCGGATGCCGACGATGTTGGGGCGATTGGCGAAGCGGGTCTCCTCGCCGACGTGATCGTGGTAGGGTGCGATCCCCTCCGGCGTCGCCGAGACACGCTCGACCGCCAGCCGACTCTCCGCGAAGGCGGCGGCCACCACCTCCTGCACCGCGCCCTCGTCGCCGGTCACGCAGGGGACGCGCACGAAGTCCTGGAGGAGGCGCAGGGTCTCGCCGCGCCGCGCCTCGACAACCCTGGCGATTGCGGCGGTCAGATCGGTGTCGCGCGCAGTCATCAATCCCCCTCGTACCGTTCAAGCGGCTAAATCACCATGCATTCTTTATCTGGCGGGAGTCTACCCCGCGCCACGGTGGGACGCAAAAGCTGACAACGCGCCGTCACCAGCGGCGAGGACAAGGCCGGTAGGCGGCGCGAGTCCCCACGACCTGGCACAAGACTTGCCCACATCCGGGCGGGACACGACCAATAGGGGCCGCACGAGCAACGAACGGGGAGGGGTAGATGTCACGGGGTGAGCACGAAGCCGACGCAACAGCGCAGATCGCGACGGGACTTCGGGCGCTCGGGCCGGAGGAGTTCGCGCGCGAGGCCGAACGGTTCCTCGCCGGGCTCTCCGACGGTGAACGCGGCCTCCTCGCCAGCGCCCTGGTCGGCGCATACGACGCCCCCGAGGGTGAGTCCGGCGCGGGACTGGCGCGGCTGCGCCTCGACAGCACCGATCCGAGCCTGATGAGCCGGGGCGATGTCGCGCTGTTGCTCATCGATCTGCACGCCCGCGACGGGGCGGCGCTCCAGGGCGCATTCCGCGCGCTGGGAGAACGCCCCGAGATGCGCACCACCCTCGGCGGGCTCTTCGCGCCCTCCCGCGGCAGTTCCGATACGAGTACTCTCGGGGGCGATCCGACGATCGAAGAGCAGGAGCCGGATCGGTCGCGGCCCGGTTGAGGATACCAGTTCAGACGGAACGTTCCCCCGCCGCCGCCAGGCGCGACTGCGCGCGCGGCGCGAGTCGCCACCACACCCAGAGCAGGAGCAGGAAGTAGAGGGCGGCGTCGAGCAGGAAGATGCTCGACAGGCTCGACCACTTCGCCAGCATCCCGCCGACGAAGGGGCTGACCGCCATGCCGATCTGAGCGAATCCGGCGAGCGCGGCGATCGCGCCGAGCTTCACCTCGGTGGGGAGCGCCTGCCCGGCGATGGCGAAGGCGAAGATGAACGCGCCACCGGCGAGCAGACCCAGCAGCGCCCGCAAGACCAGCAGTTGCGTCCAGTGGGTGACGAAGGCCAGCGGCAGGCAGCAGAGCCCCCCGGCGGCGAGCGCCCCGAGCAGCATCGTCGCGGGCGGGAAGCGGGTAGAGAGCCGCCCGGCCACGGCGGCGGCGATGCTGGTCGCCACCGCGCCGAGGGTCATCACCAGGCCGGTCACCAGGCCCAGGCGCTCGGCGGGCGCATCCAGCGTGGCGATGTAGAGCGGCAGTTGCGGGCCGAAGGAGCCCTCGATGAAGCGCGCGATGAAGACGGTCAGCAGGATGCTGACGAAGATCGGCAGGCGGAAATAGGTCCGCGCGGAAGGGCGGTCGCGACGGCTGGCACCGGCGGCGGGGCGCGCGTCGTCGCGATAGCCGAGCCACATCGCCGCGCAGGCGATCAGCGAGCAGACCCCGGCGAGGATGAACGAGGGGCGCAAGCCGACGAGATCGACGATCACCCCGCCGAAGACCGGCGCGACAACGCCGCTCGACATCGCGGTCGCCTGCATCAGGCCGATCGCCTCGCCCGACTCCTCGGGCGGCGCGAGGGTCGAGGCGAGGGCGGTGGACATCACCCCGACGCTGCCGAGGATCCCGAGGGCCAGGCGGATCGCCAGGAGTTGCTGCACGTTAACGACGAGCGCGTTGATACTCAGCGCGATCGAGTAGGCGAGGAGCGAGAAGATCACGATCCGCTTCGCCCCGAACCGCTCGGCCAACGACGACCAGAACGGTGCTAGCAGCCCCGAGATCAGCGGGCTGACCCCGAAGACCAGGCCCGACCAGAGGGCGGCGTCGCCGGTGTCGGTGATACCGAGTTGGGTGATAAAGAGTGGCAGGAACGGCATCACGAAGGTGAAGCCGCTGAACGAGACGAAGACCGCCAGCATCAACACATAGAGATTGCGCCGCTAGGGTGGCAGCGGCCCGCGCCGCGCGAATCGCCGCCCCGCCATCGCCCCCGCCTCCTGTCGCCGTGCCAGCGCCTTGTGTCGGCGGCAATCGTCGCACGCCCCGGCGACCGAAGCAACCGGGACCGGCAACCCGGCCAACCGCTATCCAGGGGGGTGGGAGGGAGGCCACCGAAGCGCGGCGTAGACCGCTCACCCCAGGAACCGCGCCTCAAGCGGCATCTCGATCGCCGCGCCGGTCGCGCCGTCCCGCGCGAGGCGATAGGCGCGCGCCTCGGGGCGCGAAGTGACGATCTCGGCGATCTCGGTGCCGCGATAGTGCGCGGCGCAGCCGTCGTCGAGCGCGATACCGGCGCTCAATCCGGCGGCGATCTGGCCCTGGTAGGTCGGTCGGCGCTGCTCCTCACCATCGTAGTGCGGGCAGCAACTCCCCGGCAGGAAGCGCAGCCCGTCGTCCAGCGCCTGGAGGGTCGGCCCGAACGAGTCGGTGATCCCCGCCTCGAACCAGCAGATCGCCCCCGCGCTGACGCCGCCGAGGACGATCCCGGCCTCCCACGCCTCGCGCAGGATCGCGTCGAGGCCGTGGACCCGCCAGACGGCCAGCATACTGGCGGTATTGCCACCGCCGACGTAGATCAGATCCTGGTCAAAGATGAACGCGCGCAGATCCTCGACCTCGCGCGTGAAGAGGCCGAGATGCGTCACGGGGCATCCCCGCCGCCCGAACGCGCGGTATGCCGTCACGAGATTGTTCTCGCGGTCGCCGGTCGCCGTCCCGATGATGCAGACGCGCGGCTTGGCCTTGCCGGTGAGCCCGATGAGATAATCGAGCAGCAGGGTATTTTGGGGCTCCTGCGACACGCCGCCCCCGCCGATCGCCAGGATCTGTCGCTCCGGCATCTTGCCTCCCTGCTTATGTACAGCCACCTGTGCGCCAGCGATTAATAGTGTTGAAAGACAGGGCTATCGTCTGCTGGCAAAGCGGTGGTCGCCGATTGAAATCGGCGCTAGGTGGCCTGCGGCCACAAAGTCCAGTAAACTGGACTGGGTTACGGGAACCTGTTGCCCCTATCGACAAGCACCACGCCGCAACTCAGCCTAGCCTACTTCAGTGGGCTTTGTGGCCGCAGCCACCTAGCGCCGGATTCATCCGGCGTCCACATCAGCGACGCCCACCGCTTGCCCGGTCTTCCCTGCTCCCACCAACATCACTCACCGCGCCGCGTCGAACGTCACCTTGCAGGAGCGGGCCAGCGTCTCCAACTCGGCGACGACCTTCGGGTGCAGCGGGATCCCCTCCCGCCGCCGCTCGGCCTCCGCCGCGAACTCGAAGTCGCCCGGCACGTAGACCCGCTCGAACCCCTCGGCGGGCGCGGCGGCGCGCAAGGTCGAGACCAGCCGATCCACGTCGGCCCGGTATTCCTCGATCGGGCGGAACGCCGCCGGGTCCCACGCGCCGAAGAACTGCCCGATATTGCTGGGGCGCGACGAGACGGTCCCCGGTGCCGATCCATAGGGCCGCTGATCGAACGAGAGGGCCGCGCCGCTGAGCGGCCCGCAGAGGATCTCGACGACCATCCCCAGCCCATACCCCTTCTGGCTGCCGGTCGCCCGGTCGCTGCCGAGTGGCAACAGATAGCGCGCGGCGAACGGATCCTGCGTCGGGTCACCCTCGGCATCGACCGCCCAGCCGAGCGGGATCAGCTTCTCGTCGCGCCGGGCGATCTCGATCTTCCCCCAAGCGACGGTGCTGCACGCCATGTCGAGGACGAACGGCTGCTCCGCGCCCGACGGGACCGCGACTGCGAGTGGGTTGGTCCCCATCAACGGTTCGCGCGCGAACGTCGGGATGACCAACCCACCGGCGTTGGTCATCGCGATCCCGATCAGGTCGTGCGGCAGGGCGCGCAACGGGTAGTAACTGGCCGCGCCAAAATGGTTCGTCTGCCCCAGGGCGACGAAGCCGACGCCCGCCTCGCGCGCCTTCTTGATCGCCAGGTCCATCGCCCACTCGGCGTTGGACAGGCCGAAGCCGTTGTGCCCATCGACGCGCGCGGTCGCGGCGGTCTCGTGGGCGATCGTCGGGGTCGCGGCGGGATCGATCTTCCCGGCACGGATCGCGGCGATGTAGCCCGGCAGGCGCGGCACACCGTGCGAGTCGATCCCGCGAATGTCGGCATCGACCAGGATCCGCGCGTTGGTCGCGGCCAACCCCTCCGGCATCCCGACCGAGCGGAACACCCCGGCGACGAACTGG
>CADCWN010000312.1 GCA_902806415.1 uncultured Thermomicrobiales bacterium
CCCCCTGGGGGCCCGCCTCGCCGATCGCCTCCGCCAGCTGCCAGCCGTTCTTGCGCTCCACGCGCTGGAGCAGCCCGACCAGATAGCGCCCGACCCGCGCGCGCACCTCCACGCGCCGGAAGCGGTGAGCGATCCGCTCCTGGAGTTCGTTCAGCGCTACCGACCAGCGGTCGCGCGCGGCGACCTCACCCTGTGCCGAACAATACTCGCCCGCCATCCTACGCCTCCTCCCCACTAGATGGGAAGCGTAGCGTCAGCCGACCGAAAGTGTCGCTGTAGGGGATGTTACGCGACCTCAGAGGACGCAGGGCGTGGTTGCGCCGCACCGTTCTCGGCCACTTGGACAGGGATCCGCGCGGGGCGCTGCAACCGCACCACGACCGCATCGTGCATGGACAGCGGAAGCCTTCGCCGAGTGGGACCGTTGGGTCACGCCGCGCGATGGATGGCCCTGCGCGACCGGGGCGGGTGGGTGGTATGCCCGCATAACACCACTAATGCCACGCACGACGACGGCCCCGGCATTGAGCCGGGTAGGCTCTGTGCGCTTCGGTGTTTCCCCTACCGACGATGCACCGGGCGCGGGATCACCAGCCCAATCAAAAACGAGGTCGAGTTGGTGAATAGCAGCAGGACCATCGAGGCTTCCACGCTGCGGCTGGACGTCTCGCTCGGCGCGAGGATCATCGTCAGCCCGAAGACCGCGATGATCAGGAACCAGAGCGCGCTATTGGCGAGCGACCCCAGCGCGTTCAGCCCCGCCGGCGGGGCTGGCCCGCCCCCACGTCGCCCGCGCTGTCGTTGACCACGATCGGCGGCGTCTACCCCTCGTCGGCCATCGCTCCCCCTCGCGCCCGCGCCGGGGCGCTACTCGTCCACGAGGTAGATCCCGCCGCGCCAGATATACAAGTCCCTCATGGTGTCGTTCCGCTGGCTCCCCTCGGGGCGCCCCCCCCGGAAGTGCGGCACGGCGCACTTGAGAGGATCCCCGCCTCATTTTACAGCGCATTAACACTCGATTAATCCGGACTTTAACTGTGACGTAGGAAATGTTAGTTGTACACCCTACTACGTGTCTGATCCTCACACCAATGCTGCCCGCCACCGATGCAATGTAACAGCTGCCGTCCTGCGCCATTATCATGACGCCTCGCGTTCGTGATGGGTGGGAGGCGCTTTCAGTTTCCTCGCCACCGATACGGGAAAGCGGACCCCGCAAGGGGTCCGCTTCGGGAGGAGGGAGGGTTGGGAATGGGCTCGCATCCAGTACTACGGTAGAATAGGCGCGCTGGATCACTGCTCGCCAAAATCGCGGTCGCGGGTTGGCGGGCAGGGACTGCCGAGGCCGATATCGTGAGTGAGCGAGGGGAGATGCGCGAGATCGGCCCGGAGCGCGGCGAGCCGAATCGCCCGCCCCCGTTTCCCACGCAAGTTGCGACCAGCATCCCGCCGGTCAAGGCGAAGGCGACGCTCAACTACTGGCGTTTGCTGCGGCTCGTCTTCGCGCTCCAAGGTCTCTACTACAGCGTCGCCGGGCTCTGGCCGCTCCTGGCGCGGGTGTTGCCGTTACCGCCGCTCTTCTCGGCCACCAATCTGGGGGTCGATTTCTCCGGCACGCTCGGCCAGGCGCTGACGGCGCTCGTCGGCCTCGTCCTCCTCCTGTCGGCAGCCCGCCCGCGTCCCGATGGCTTGCTGGTCGGCCTCGGGGCCGGGGCGGCGCTGGCCTTTTTCCTGACCGAGTTGCGCTTTCGCGGCGCGCTGCGCGGGCTGATCTACGCCGATCTCGCCCTCGAAGTGATCTTCTTCCTCGCTCTGAGCGTCCTTTATCTCGCCGCCGTGATCGGCGACCGGCGACGGCGCTGATAGCGCGCGACCGTTCTGCTTCTGCGGCTATCTGTCATACCCGCGCACCGCGCGGCTGTATGATGCATTCATCGCTATGGGGGAGGTGCTGGTGAGTCAATCCGAGATCGAGCCGACGATGGTCGGGCCGACGATTCTGGTGGGTGGCAACATGGGCCGCAACGATGGGGTCGATTATCGGGCCAAGTTGGCTGCGGACTTCCCCGGAGTGACATTCATCTCCTATGAGGGGCGACCGGAGGTGCGCGAGCACCATATCGCCGAGGCCGACGCGGTGATCGGCGATGTGCCGGATGCGCTCCTGTCGCGGGCCGCACGGCTGCGCTGGGTGCAGACGACGGGCGCGGGCGCAAACGCCGTCTGCACGCCGGGGATGATCGCCCGCGACGACATCATCGGCACATCCTGCGTCGGGGTCCATGTCGCCAGTGTGCCGGAGCAGACCCTGGCGATGCTCCTCGCCTTCGCCCGCCGCCTGCCGGAGCAGATCGTCAACCAGCACACGGCGCATCGCTTCTACTGGCCGACCGGCATGTTCGAGGTCGAGGGCCAGACGATGGGGATCCTCGGCCTGGGCAACATCGGCCTGGCCCTGGCGCGCAAGGCGAAGGGGCTGGGGATGCGCGTCACCGGCTGGCGGCGTTCGGGAACGCCCGCGCTGGCGGGGCTCCTCGATCGGCAGTTCGCCCCCGACGACCTCAACGGCCTCCTCGCCGACGCCGATCATGTCGTCATCTGCCTGCCACTGACGCCGGAGACGCAGGGGCTGATCGGGGCCGCCGAGTTGCGCCTGATGAAAAGGAGCGCCTATCTGTACAATGTCGGGCGGGGCGCGATCGTCGATCAGGACGCGCTGATTGCGGCGTTGCACGACGGCACGATCGCCGGGTGTGGCACCGATGTCCCCGAGCCCGAGCCGCTCCCGCCCGATCACCCGCTCTGGGACGCCCCGAATCTCATCCTGCTGACCCACTACGGCGGGCTCACGCCGCGGTACGGCCCGCGCGCCTACGCGATCATCAGCGAGAATGTCCGCCGCTTCCTCGCGGGCGAACCGCTGCAGAATGTGGTGGACAAGCGGCGGGGCTATTGATACCGACTTCGGTGGAAAATCTGCGATGTCGGCTGGCGGCTGAACCCCGAGACGGCGCTCGGGACCAAGCCCTGTGACTGCGCACAGGATAAAGCCGCGCCTCGCGGGCCTGCGGCCACGAAGCCCTGCTACCCGCGCAGGATAAACCCGCCTGCGCGGCCTGGACAGGCAAGATTCTCACCCGAAATCGGTATGAGGTGCCGCCTCGCGCGTTCCAGGCAGCAGGAGCGGGGGATGGCCCTCCCCCTGCCTCTGCGCTCAGCACTTCGCATCCCATCCGAGGAGAGGGGGCCAGGCAGTGGCTCTAGGTAGTTCGGGAACAAGGTGGTCAGCCTGGGGCGGCGTGCCAGCACGCCGCATCACTCGCCACGTTGCCGATCGGCGTAGACCCCGCGATAGTCCGGCGGCAGGAGCGCCGCGATCGCCAGCATGATCTGCTCGGTCGCGGCGTCGAGGTCGGGGCGCACGCCCGGCTGGCGTGCGGGCAGGGTGAACGGGCGACCGATCGTCACGGTGACGCGCCGCCCGAACCAGCGCTCGCCGGTCGCCTTGGCGTCGAACGGGAGATGCTGCGTGCCGGTGATCGCCACCGGCAGGATCGGCACACCCCTCTGGTAGGCGATCAGCGCCACGCCCGGATTCCCCGTGGTCAGTTGCCGCGTGGTGCTGCGGGTCCCTTCCGGCAGGATGCCGACGACCAGCCCTTCATCGAGCAGCAACCCGGCATGGCGGAGGGCCGCGCGATCGATCGCCTCACGGTTAACCGGGAACGCGCCCATCGAGCGGAAGAACGAGCCGACAAAGCGGTTCGCGAAGAGTTCGCGCTTCCCCATGTAGAAGACCGGGCGCGTCAGGGCGGCACCGATCACGATCATGTCGAAATTGTGCAGGTGGTTCGAGACGAGGAGGACCGGGCCGTGCGCGGGGAGATTGCCCCGTCCGCGCACGCGCAGCCCGATCAGGAAGTAGGCGAGGACGCGCACCGTGATCCGCACGACAGTGTAGAGAGACCACTTCACCCGGCTGCGCAGCGTGCGCCGCTTCCTGCGCTCGGGCGGGGCGGTCGCGGATCCCTGCGGCGCGGCCATCCCGGTCATGCGCGCTGCCCCAGCAGGGCGTCGATCGTCGCCAGGACGGCGTCGATATCCAACCCTTCGGTGTCGACGATGATCGCGTCGGCGGCGGGGCGGAGCGGCGACAAGGCGCGGTGCGAATCGATGTCGTCGCGGCGTTCGATCTCGGCCAGCACCTCCGGGAACGGGCGTTCCAGCCCTCGGCTCTGCTCCTCGACCGCGCGCCGCTGGGCGCGCTCTTCAGGAGTCGCTTCGAGATAGAGCTTGAGATCGGCGTCGGGCAGGACGACCGTCCCGATGTCGCGCCCGGCCATGATGATCCCGCCGCGCGCCGCGACCGCGCGTTGCCGTTGCAGGAGCGCCTGGCGCACCGCCGGCTGCGCGCTGACCGCCGAGACGTTGTGGTCAACCTCCGGGGTGCGGATCGCCCAGGTTACGTCTTCATCGTCGAGGATGACGGTTAAACCGCGCCCGTCTTGCAACGTCGGCGGGAGGACGTCGATGTGGAGCTGCTCGACCAGCGCGGCGAGGCTCGGATGATCGCCCGGTGCCAGTCCCCGGCGGAGCGCCGCCAGGGTGACGGCGCGGTAGAGGACGCCGGTATCGAAATAGAGGTAGCCGAGCCGCTGCGCCAGCGCGTCGGCGATGGTGCTCTTGCCCGCGCCCGCAGGCCCGTCGATCGCGATTGTCCGGGGCAGCGCCTTACGGTCGTGTACGTCGCTGCTGTGTCCCACCCGGCCGTCGGCCACCGCGCCCTCCTGTTCCACCCGCCCCGTCTCTGTCGCCGCGCTCGTCGCGGCGCGGCTTGCCTCGCTCCGCTCCGCCGCGCCCTTCCGTCGGTCGCCCGCGCTGGCGCTCCGGGGGGCCGCTGCTCGCCCGCCCCTGTGGCGTGCGCGGTCGCCCCTCGCCGAGGGTGCGGGTCGCGGCGCGACCCGCATTGGTCGGCGCTGGCCGCTGCCCGCCGGTCGGCACGGGGCGCGCCCCTGTAGGTGTAACTGCACGCGCGGCGGATTGTTCCTTGTCCGCTCCCTGCCCGTCGTTGGCGAGCCCGACCATCCGGCGCAGGCGTCCTAACTCCTCCGGGGAGAGCGGGCGATAGGTCGCGGCGGGGAGCCCCGCCAGGGTCACCGGCCCGAGGCGCACGCGGCGGAGGCGGCGGACCGGATGGCCGATATCCTCCATCATCCGGCGTACCTGGCGTTTCCGCCCCTCGTGGATGACCACCCGCAGCCAGGTCCCCCCGGCCTCGTGCCCGATGATCGAGACGTCCGCCGGGCTGGTCCGACCGCCATCGATCAGGAAGCCGCCGCGCGCCAACTGCGCGAGCGCGCCGGGCGCGGGCGAGCCTTCGACGAGCGCATTGTACTCCTTATCGAGGCGATAGCGCGGGTGGGCGACGTGGTTGGCAAACTCGCCGTCATTCGTGAGCAGCAGCAGCCCCTCGCTGTCCATATCGAGCCGCCCGACCGGATAGACGCGCTCGCGCAACTCGGTCGGATCGAGCAGGTCGAAGATGGTGCGCCGCCCCTCGGGGTCGCTGGCGGTGGTGATGTAGCCGCGCGGCTTGTTGAGGACGAGGTAGATCGCGCGCGGCTGCTTCAGCACGCGCCCGCCGACGCGAATCTCCGCGCGCGTCGGATCGACCTTCGTCCCGAGTTCCGTCACGACGCGACCATCGACGGAGACGCGCCCTTCCAGGATCAATTCTTCGGCGGCGCGGCGCGAGGCGACCCCGCGCGCCGCCAGCACCTTTTGCAGGCGCTCCAGGGTGGGAGCGTTCGTCGCGGTCGGTCTTCGTTCATTGCTCGACATCGGGGCCTCATATCTCTCGTGGGACGCGGCGTCGCCGGAGTGGTGCGCCTGGGCGTAATCGGTTCTGCCCCGTCCGCGCGCCGCGTCGATCGTTCTTCGTGCGTTATGGCCTGGCCGGTATCGGCGTCCCCGGCGCATTCGTCTCGGCCGGCGCGATGGCGTAGACCGGCAGGCGGAGCACTTCGCGCGTCCCGGCCATGAAGAGTACCTCGCCGCGCGGCTCGCTCGGAGCCCCCAGGCCGCGCTCCAGGAGCAGCCGATAGCGTAGCGATGGTGCCTCCCAGGTTTGGAGGACGATCGCGCGCCGATCGCGGAAGGTGACGCCCCAGCGCGCGAGGGCGGCATTCAGCCCCGACAGTTCTCCGCCCTGGCCGAGGATGAACCAGCGGTAGGCGGCGTTCGTCCAGTCGAGGAGGATCGTCGTATCGGCGACGCGATCGGGGGAACCCAAGACGACCGTCAGGATCCGCCCGCCCGGTCCCCACTGCGCCGTGACGAGGCATTGCCCGCAGCCATCGGTCGTCCCGGTCTTGACGCCGTGGACCCCGGCGCGCTGGAAGAGCAGCTTGTTCGAGTTCTCCATCGCGAAGGAGCGCCCACCATCCACCGTTCGCCGTGTCGCCGTCGTGGTCGCCGCCACGCGCGCGAAGTCGGGGCGTTTCAGCGCCTCGTCGGCGATCCGCAGCAGATCGCGGGCGCTGCTGTACTGGCCCGACGCGTCGTCGCCGTGCGGATTGATGAAGTGGGTGTTGGCGAGCCCCATCTTCGCGACCCGATCGTTCATCTCCCGCATGAAGCGCGCGATCGGGTCACCCGGCGTCCCGGCGAGCAGGACCGTCCCCGCCGCGCGCGCGGTCGTGCGCGCAGCGTCGCCGCCGGAGACCAGCAGCATCCCGAAGAGCAGATCCTCGAAGGTGACGAGATCGCCCGCCGCCAAGTTCATCGACGATTCGTCGTATTCCGGCAGGCTGATGTCGCGCGGATCAACGGTGATCCTGGTGTCGAGCTTCAGCAGATCGAGTCCGACGATCGCCGTCAGCATCTTCGTCGTGCTGGCGGGCGGGATCCGCTCGTCCGGTGCCTTGGAGAAGAGTTCGACCCCGGCGGTCGCATCCCAGACGATCGCGCTGCGCGCGCCGATGGTCGGGGCGGTTGGCTGGCTGCGGAGCAACGCCAGGTCACTGAGGGTGAATGGCGTCCCTTCCGGCCCGCCCGGCAGCAGGCCCGGCTCCGCAGTGATGCGGGGGGGGGCGAAGCCGGTCAACCCCGGCAACGCGGCGAACACGAGGAGCAGCGTCGCGAGCGCGCGCGTACCTCGCGCCCACTGGCCCGCCCACATCCCTGCCCTTGTCTCCGGGCGATCACCACACCAACGCCATCTCATCATAGTGCTATGGCAGTATAGCGCGCCTACCCCGCTTCGGACAGGGTGGCACCGGGACTAGCGCCCTCCCCTGCATAGCCGAAGGGCGGCACCGGTTCATCACCGGTGCCGCCCTTCACACCCGATCGCTTGCCGATTGTGGGCCGAATCAGACGGGCTGCGGCGGGCGAGTGACCGCGCCCTCGGAGGCGGAGGAGACCAGCGCGACATATTTGGCGAAGACGCCGCTGGTGTACTTCGGCGAGGGTGGCGTCCACCCCGCGAGGCGCGCGGCCAACTCATCATCGGAGACCTTAACGTTCAGGCCGCGATTATCGGTGTCGATCTCGATGGTGTCGCCGTCGCGGATCGCCGCGATGATCCCGCCGAGCGCCGCCTCGGGGGCAACGTGGCCGATCATCAGGCCGCGCGTGGCTCCGGAGAAGCGGCCATCGGTGAGCAGGGCGACCGTCTCGCCGAGCCCCGCGCCGACGACGGCGGAGGTGACACCGAGCATCTCGCGCATCCCCGGCCCGCCCTTCGGCCCCTCGTAGCGGATCACCATCGTGTCGCCCGGCTTGATCAGGCCGCCGGTGACCGCCGCCATCGCGTCCTCCTCGCGGTCGAAGCAGCGCGCCGGGCCGCTGTGATAGGCGCGCTCGTGGCCCGCGACCTTGACGACGCAGCCCTCGGGCGCGATGTTCCCCTTGAGGATGACGAGCCCGCCGGTCTCCTTCAGCGGGTCGCTGACCGGGGCGATCACGTCCTGGTTGGGGATCGCCTCCGCGCCCGCCGACTCCTCGGCGAGGGTGCGCCCGGTGACGGTCCGCTGCGAGCCGTCGACCAGCCCGCCCGCGACCAGCCGCTCGGCGACGACCTGGATCCCGCCGACCCGATCGATGTCGGCGGCGGTGTAACGCCCACCCGGCTTGAGGTCGGCGATCAGCGGGGTGCGCTTGCTGACGCGGTCGAAGTCGTCGATGTTCAGCGGCACCCCGGCCTCGCGCGCCAGCGCCAGGAGGTGCAGGACCACGTTCGTCGAGCCACCGGTCGCGGCGGCGGCGGCGATCCCATTCTCGAACGAGGCGCGGGTGAGGATGTCGCTCGGGCGGATCCCCTCGCGCAGCATGTCCATGATCAGGTGGCCGACCCGCTCGCCGACCTTGTCCTTGCGCGGATCGACCGCCGGGACGGAGGCGGTACCGAGCGGCGAGAGGCCCATCACCTCGAAGACGGTCGCCATCGTGTTCGCGGTGTACTGGCCGCCGCAGGCGCCCGCGCCGGGGCAGGCGACCGCCTCCAACTCGTTGAGGTCGGCGTCGGTGGCGCGCCCGGCCGCGACCGCGCCGATCATCTCGAAGATGTCCACGACGGTGACATCCTTGCCCCGGAACTGGCCCGGCAGGATGGTGCCGCCGTAGACGACCATGCTCGGCACGTCGAGCCGGATGATCCCCATCGCCGCACCGGGCATCGTCTTGTCGCAGGCGGCGAGGGCGACGACGGCGTCGAACATGTGGCCGCGCCCGACCAGCTCGATCGAGTCGGCGATGATCTCGCGGCTGACCAGCGAGGACTTCATCCCCTCGGTCCCCATCGTGATCCCGTCGGAGATGGCGATCGTGTTGAACTCCATCGGGGTGCCACCGGCGGCGCGAATCCCCTGCTTGACGTAACCCGCGAGGCGGCGCAAATTGAGGTTGCAAGGCATCGTCTCGGTCCAGGTATTGGCGATGCCGATGATCGGCTTGGCGAGATCCTCGTCGGTGTAGCCCATCCCCTTGAGATAGGAGCGGGCGGCGGCGCGGTCGCGCCCCTCGTAGAGTGTGCGACTCTTGTGCTTCACGTCGAACGGCTGGCCGGACATTTCCCCTCCCACATGCGGCGCAAATCGATCTGCATTTGATCCTGCATGATAGGGTACACGGTTTTGGGCATTGGTCAAGGGGAATTGGCCCGTCACCTGCGCGACCGGATCGCTTGACGATCGTTCTACGATGTGTGGTGCAGATTGACACCATTGCTCCGCGCGACAAGTGTGCTGACGACAAGGATAGATAGCGACAGATGGCGCGACAGGGATTGACGCGACGACGATTCGTGACCGGCTCGGCGCTTGGGATGGCGGCGCTCGGCCTCGGCACCGCGACCCGCTGGGCGGGTGCGGCACCGGTCGATGTGCTGGTCGTCGGCGGTGGCGTCGGCGGGGTGGCGGCGGCGCTGGCGGCGCTGCGCCTCGGCAAGTCGGTTATCCTGACCGAGGAGACCGACTGGATCGGCGGGCAACTGACGGCCCAGGCGGTCCCGCCGGACGAGAACCCCTGGATCGAATCGACCGGCTGCACGGCCACCTATCGCCAGTTCCGCAACGGCGTGCGCCAGTATTACCGCGCCAATTACGCCCTGCGCAAAGGATCCTACGCGAATCAATACCTCAATCCCGGCGCGGGCAATGTCAGCGCGATCTGCCATGAGGCGCCGGTGGCCCTGGCCGTCCTGGGCGCGATGCTGCGGCCATACCAGGCCGGCGGCCAACTGACGATCCTGCTGCGGCACCGCCCCACCGCCGCGCCCCCCGTCGGCGATAGGGTACCCGCCGTTACCTTCGCCACGGACGGTTCGCCGACAACGATCGAGGCGAGATATGTCCTCGACGCCACTGAACTCGGCGATCTCCTGCCAATGGCAACTGTGGATCATGTGACCGGCAGGGAGAGTAAGGCGCAGACGGGCGAACTGCACGCCCCGGAAACCGCCGATCCGCTCGATCAGCAGGCGATCAGCTGGTGCTTCCCGCTGGAGTACCTCCCGGACGAAAACTTCACGATCGCCAAGCCGGCGCGCTACGAGTCGTGGAAGAACTACAGCCCCAGCTTCTGGACTGGCAGGCTCCTAAGTTGGACCGATGTGCACCCCGAGACGTTGCAACCGCGCACTCGTCACCTCCTGGATGGGCCGCCGAGCGCGGAGTTCGGCGATGACCTCTGGCACTTCCGGCGAATCTTCTGGCACAGCCAGTGCCTCTCCGGCGTCTACCCCAGCGATTTCACCCTCGTGAACTGGCCGCAGATCGACTACTGGGCTGACCCCGATACGCGCGTAGGCAAGCCGCTCGTCGGTCCCGGTGTGACCGCTGCCGATCGCGAGAATGCGCTCAAGGGTGCGAAGGAACTCAGCCTCTCGATGCTCTACTGGATGCAGACGGAGGCACCGCACAAGGATGGCAGTCGCGCCGGATTCCCCGGTTTGCGCCTGCGGCCCGATCTCGTCGGCACGGCGGACGGGTTGGCGAAGATGGCCTATATCCGCGAGAGCCGCCGGATCAAAGCGAAAGTCCCTATCCTGGAGCGGCATGTTGGTGTGGATGAGCGGAGGCAGCGGGGTCTATCCGCAAGCGCCGAGGTCTTCCCCGATAGTGTGGGGATTGGCTACTACCGGATCGATCTGCACCCGAGTACCGGCGGGACGACGAACCCGGGCGGGCGCAACTACGTCGATGTGCCGAGCTACCCCTTCCAGATCCCGCTCGGGTCATTTGTCCAAGAGCAAGACAAGGTGAAGAACCTGCTCCCCGCCGCGAAGAATATCGGCACGACGCATATCACTAACGGTTGCTACCGGCTGCACCCGGTCGAGTGGAATATCGGCGAGGCGGCGGGGGCACTGGCGGCATTCTGCTTGACGAAGAATAAGACACCTTCGGAAGTACACGCGAATACCCCATTACGCACCGAGTTCTAGGGCGTCCTGACCAACACCCTTGGATTTGTCCTCCAATGGCCTGCGGTATTGCTCCAAGAGCAGCCTGACGGCAGGCAGTACGGCGGCGGCGGATGATGCCTGAGATGGGGCGATTTTGATCTCTGCGACGGCCGGAAACGCTGAGGCCGCCGGTTGATGGCGGTGGCGAACTTAAGCGGATCATGGCGGGTGGTTGAACCCTGTGCTGGGTCACAGGGTTCAACCACCCGCCTCCGTCACCTATCGTACCCCCTGTTGCGACCGTCCCCCCTTCCGCCGAGAGAATCATGGGGAGGAACCGCGATGCCCGGGCCGATCCCGCCGGCCCAACGGACGCGGCCGGCGGTGCGGGACCTCCTCCGGACGGATCGGGTGGTGCCGGTGCCGGTCGGGGCGCGCGAGCAGCACGGGCTGGGGATCGCGCGCGCCGCCGATGCGCGCCGTCGATGCGCTGTGCCGTCGCGCGGCGGTCGCGCCCGCGGTGCCGTTCGGGGTGTCGAGCCGCCACCCGGTCTCCCCCGGCACGATCAGCCTGAGCGGGCGGGCCTTGGCGGCGACCCTCAGGGAGGCCATCGAGTTGCTGGCGGCGCGCGGTTTCCCGCGCGTGCCCCTGGCCAACGGGCACGGCGGCGACGAGGCGGCGGCGGTGTCGGCCGTGGACCCGGCCTGCGCGCGACCGGGGGCCTTCTGCGCGCCGGACTTCGTCGTGCCGCAGCGCGCGTTCAGCCCGCAGGCGGCGGCGGATACCGGCGTCGGCGGCGTGGCGTACCGGGAATCGACCCGCAACGGCGCGACCGGCGATACCCGCCCCGCGCCCGCCGCCGAGGGGTGGGTGCCGGGCCGGTCGCGACACGGGAGGGTGGGCCGATGGCGCGCCCGGCGGGCGAGGTGGCGCCGATTACCGGCGGGACGACGGGGCGTGGGCCAGCCCGCGCCCGGCTCTTCGCCCGTGGGGGGGCGCGGGCGACGGCCGCCGGCCGCGACGCGGCGAACGGGGGAGCGCCGAGGGCGGGTAGGGGGTGCCGTGGCGTAGCCCTCCGCAGGATCTGCGCCCAGCGGCGCGCCCTTCGGTGGCCGCACCAACCGGTCGCTCGCTCCCTGACACATCCAAAGCAGTACCTCGGTCGCTAAGCCAGCGCGCTCCCCAGCCCACGAGAACTTCGCCGTCTCATTTGATTCGCTCCGCCTGCGGCACCACGCTGTCGATCGGGGGATCGTGCTGGCCATTCGACGCGAGCACCTCTCGCGCCCGGTAGCCGAGCCGTTGCGACAGCGTGTCGGCGCCCGTCAGCACCCGTTGCGCGAGCGCCGGGAAGCGATCCTGCTCGATCGCCCACGAGGGTGCGGAAACGCTGATCGCGGCGACGACTTTCCCCGTCCAGTTGCATACCGGGGCGGCGACGCAGCAGACCCCCCGATAGGCCTCCTCCTGATCCGTCGCGTAGCCGCACCTCCGGATCTCGGCGAGTTGCGCGCGGAGCGCGGCTTCGGTCAGCACCGTGTGGGTGGTGAGCGGGGCGTACTCCAGCCTGGCCAGGACGTGATCCAGGCTCGGTGCGTCGAGCCCGGCCAGGAGGACCTTGCCGAGTGCGGTCGCGTGGAGCGGCGCGATATCGCCCATGACGACGTCCAACGAATTCGCGGAGGGGCCGCGCTCCTGGTCGATAATCACGGAGTAGCTGCGCGATAGGATGGCGAGATGCGCGGTGTGCGTCGTGGTTTCCTGCAGGTGCAGCAGGACCGACCGGGCCTCGGCCCGGATGTCCACCCGTTTCAGGTAGCTGCTCGCGAGCTCGACGACGCGGCTGGCCAGGCGATACTTCTTCGTCCGCGGGTCTTGCTCCACGTACGCGCCCCGTTGCAGCACGCGCAGCGCGCGGTGTACCTGGCTGGGATCGCTCTGCACGCGGCGACTCAGCTCCGCGACCCCGGCCTCACCAAGCTCCGAGAGGCTATCGAGGAGGACGAGACCTCTCGCGAGTACGCTCATGACATGCTCCTTTTACACGGCGATGGCGCGGGCTATCCGGTGTCCCCCCTCGCGCCGGAGTGCCGTGGTGCGCGAGACCACCCGCCCAACCTCGATCCCACCGGCAATCGAACCCCACGCTGCAGCCATACCGCGATTGTTCGTCGCCGTTCATCGGGCGCACTGCGGAGAAGGGTGGTGCTCGACTACACCGATATCTCCGGTGGTGCACGAATGACGACCTGATTGTAACGGCCCTCTATGCCGAGTGACGAGCCAACCCACATGCCCGGCCTGGCACACACGATATCGTGGCGGGTGTAACGATGGCGACGATGGCGACCACGGATTTGGCCAGCGACCATGAGCGCCGCTTGAGCGCAGGGGAGTCGTCCCGAGACTGGCCTATCGCCGCGTCCAGGCCCGTCGCTGCTGGCGAAACGACCAATTGGTCAGGCGGATGCCCGGATGACCGGAGAGGAATCGGTGTCATGCGCGGGGATCACCGACGTGCCGCAGAGCATGCGTCTGCGCCCGCTCCCGTAACTCCCGAGGGCCCGACTTCGAACCCCGCACGACGCGCGGCATACGGGCCGCGAGATGGCCTGCGCTACCCTACAAGGCCTCGGGCATGCTGCTTGTCGTCGCCCGATCCTCCCGGTGGACCCGCGCTCACCGGGGGCGATACTCGCATGGGTAGCGCCACCGACCCCCACTGGTCGGCACGGTGCCATCCCGGTCGCCGCTCCGCGATCGCCCACCCGGTCTGCGGGTGGGCACCTCGTGGGGGCGTGCTAGGCGAGAATATCGAACCCCTGGGCGCTGAAGTCGGCGCAGAGGGCAACGATCTGCGGCCAGGTGGCCGTGTGGTCCGCGCCCTCTGCCCAGGCTTGGCGTTGCGCCTCGGTCTCGAACGCGATGTCGATCTCGTACTGCGTCTCGGACTCGTAGGCGCGCACGAGCGTCGTCGAGCGGAAACCCTCCTGCTTCGTGATCGCGGGTACGTAGACCCGCTGGTAGAGATCCTCCAGCGCGCCGCCCTGACCGGGCCGCGTCGTGAGATAGATGTGGAGCGTGATCATGCCCATGCCTCCCTGTTCCCCTTCCGGGGGGCGGTCGCGTCGCTGTCGGTATCATCGACCATCGCCACAGGCCGCCCATCCCGCGCGGGTGGCACCTTACGTCCGGGCTGCCGAGTGCGCGGTTGCCCGGGCGGGGCCAGTCACACGCTCCTCGTGCTCCGCAGACACTGGCAGGCGGAACACCGCGCGCGCGGTACCGGCCAGCACCCGCTCGAGCGTCGCGTCGTCGAGGTCGAGGGCGCGATACTTGGCCAGTTCGGCGGCGAGGTTGAGGAGCGAATCGCTGCCCATCATCACCCGGTCGGGGCCGAGCCCCTCGATAAACCACTTGATGTCGTCGGGGGCACTCCAGGAGGTGTCCAGCACGATGTTCGTGCGCTCCTGGGCGACGACGAAAGCCTCCGGGGCGTAGATGGTGTGGCCGCTGTGCGCCAGGATGAACGTCGTCCCGGGGTACTCCCGGGACGCGGGGAGGATTAGGGCGGGGAGCGCGAGCGGCACGCCCGGCCCCGTGTGGATCATCACCGGCACCCCGAGCTCTGCGGCGGTGCGGTAGACGACCTGCGCGTCGGGGGTGAGCGGGTTGACCGCGTGGCCGATCGTGTGGATCTTCAGCGCGACGAAGCCGAGTTCCTCGACGCAGCGGCGCGCCTCCGCGCGATAGACCTCCGGGTCGCAGTGGGGGGACATGCTCATGATCCCGAAGATGCGACCGGGGTGCTGCCGCGCCAGGGCGGCGATGCGGTCGTGTACCGCCCCGGGGTCGGGCGCACCCGGGTAGGGCTGGACGATGGCCGCGTCGACGCCGTTCCGGTCGAGCGCCGCCATGAGATCGGCCTCCTCGATGTTCAGGCCGAAGACCCGGCACGGGCCGAGGTGCTGATGGACATCGATGATCATCGGTTCGCTCCTTCCGCCTTCCGGCCCGTCAGGCCCAGCGCGCTGCGCAGATAGTCGCGACAGACTGTGGCGCACTCCAGCGCCGCATAGGCCGAGTAGTCCATGTCATCGACGATCCACCCGTCGTACCCGGCACCCGCGAGGATCGCGAGCAGGGCGGGGAAGTCGATGACGCCGCGCCCGAGCTCGACCATGCGCCACTTCGAGTCGACGTGATAGCCGCCGCTGTCGCCCGGCTGGGCCGGTCCGCCATGCGTGGCAGCCAGCGCCCAGTCGTGGTTGGGGGCGAGGTCCTTGAAGTGGACGAACTTGATCCGGTCGGCGTAGCGCGCGAACGTCTCCACCACGTCGAACCCGCCCATCGCCAATTGCGCGGAGTCGGGGCAGAAATTGACCAGCCCCGGATCGGTCGCCGCCATGAAGCGGTGGAACGGCTCGGGCCACTCGAAGATGCCCCCCCAGTGCTGGTGCCAGGCCAGCGACAGCCCCAACTCGCGCCCGATCGTCGCGTAGCGTTGCGCCGCGTCGGCGACGCGTTCGATGTCACCGTCGCTCACATCCGTCGGGCCGGTCAGGTTGGGCTTGTGCCCGCCATCGAGGAGGAGCCACTCCCCGCCCGCCTCGGCCGTGAAGTTCGCGATGCGCCGGAACTCCTCGTCCTCGACCGCCTGGCGCGCCGGATCCAGGTAAGTGAAGTGGCTGTAGACGCTCGACAGGATCAGGCCGTTCCGTCGCACCAGTTGCCCGAAATACGCCGGGCGCGCGATGAACTGCTGGAGCGGCGAGCCAAAGATCTCCACCCCGTCGAACCCGGCCGCCGCGATCTCGTCCAGCCCCCGGTAGACATTCTCCGGGTGCCCGTCGCGCCACCAGGGCGCCATGCCGAAGCCAACACCGATCGTCATCATCCTCTCCTTCGCGGCGCGTCCACGCGCCGCCATCGCCGCACCGTCGCGGCCATCACCCGGTGCCGACGGACACCCGCCCCTCGCGCGCGGCACCACGCCGCCGCGGGCCGTCACATTCCCACCCCCTCGGGTCGTTACCCCTTGCCCCCCGTCGAGGCGACGCTCTGGACGTAGTATTTCTGCGTCCAGATGAAGACCAGGACCACGGGGATCACCGTGATCAGCGCGGCGGCCATCACCCAGGAGATCACGGTCTCCGGGTCACCGCGGAAGAGGAGCAGGCCGACCGAGGCGGTCATCCGGCTCGGGTCGCGCAGGTAGATGAGCGGCCCGAAGTAGTCGTTCCAGTGCGTGACGAAGCTGAACGCCGCTACCGTGACGATGATCGGCTTGGAGAGCGGGACCATGATCCGCCAGAAGATCTGCCACTGGTTCGCGCCGTCCAGCAGGGCCGCCTCATCCAGTGAGGCGGGGAGACCCCGCAGGAACTGGCGGATGAGGAAGATGTAGAACGGATTGCCGAAGAAGGTGGGCACGACGAGCGGCTTGAGCGAGTCGAGCCAGCCGAGCTCGCGGAAGAGGATGTACTGCGGGATGAGCAGCACCTGACTCGGCAGCATCAGGGTCCCCAGCAGCACGATGAACCAGAACTCACGCCCCCAGAACTTCAGGCGCGCGAAACCGTAGGCCGCCAGCGTGCTGGAGACGACGGTGCCGATCACCGCGCCGACCGAGTAGACCGCACTGTTGACCAGGAATTGCCCGAAATTCTGGACCTCCCAGATGCGCAGGAAATTCGAGGGGGTCCAGTCGTTCGGCCAGATCGTGGGGGGGAAGAGGTTCAACTCGCCGCGCGACTTCAGCGCCGTCATCAGCATCCAGAGGAACGGCAAGACGAAGACGAAGCCCAGCGCGATCGCGAGCGCGTAGAGGATGGCGCGGCCAAGCCGGTCCCTGGACAGCCGCGCGCGCCGGTTCGGGGCATTGGCGGGTCGGGCGATGCTGGCACCGGTCATACCTTGTCCCCCGATTCGTAGTAGACCCAGCGGCGGGACGCGTAGATCTGCAGCGCGGACAGGGCGAAGATGATCAGGAAGAGGATCCAGCCCAGCGCCGTCGCGTAGCCCATCCGCAGGCTCTCGAAGGCCTGGCGGTAGAGATAGAGGACGTAGAAGAGGGTCGCGTTGGCCGGGCCGCCCTCGGTGATGACCTTGGCCAGGGTGAAGACCTTGAACGAGCCGATGACGCTGACCATCACGTTGAAGAAGATCGCCGGTGAGATCAGCGGGAGGAGCACGTTCCGGAAGCGCTGCCAGCGGCCCGCCCCGTCGATCATCGCCGCCTCGGTGAGCTCGACCGGGACGTTCTGCAGGGCGGCTAGGTAGATCAGCATCGGCACGCCGACATCCCAGGTGCTGATCGCGATCAGCGCGGGCATCGTCCACGTCTCGCTGAAGAGCCAGTTCGGCCCGGTGATGCCGAAGAGCCGGAGGGCGGCGTTGATGAGGCCGGTGTTGCCGTTGAACATCAGCGAGAAGACCAGCGCGGTCGCCACCCCGCTCGTGACCGTGGGCAGATAGAAGAGGGTGCGGAAGAGGACGAAGCCCCGCAACTTCTGGTTGAGCAATTGCGCCAGGGCGAGGGCCACGACGTTGACGCCGACGACATGGAAGACGGCGTAGTAGACCGTGTTCTTCAGCGTGAGCCGGAACAGCGGATCGGCCGTGAGGATACGCCGGTAGTTGTCCAGGCCCACCCAATTCGGCGCGCCGAGGACGCGCCAGTCGGTGAAGGAGAGGTAGAGCGAGGCGATGAACGGGCCGAGGGTGAAGACGAGCAGGCCGATGAGCCAGGGCAGGATGAAGAGATACCCCGGCAGATTGCGCCGGAAGCGCCGGGCGAGGCTCTGCCGGCGCACCCCCGCCGGCGCCCCGATCAGGGTCGTCGCGCGCGTTACCATGGCGATCCCCCTCGCGCGTCGCCCGTGCCGCGCGCCATCGCCCCTCGCGGGCGGGGGCGCGGCGCGCGGGCGACGCGGCCTACCGGCCTACTGGCCGACGTACGACGGGACGCAGCTACCGAACTTCACGTTCTTGTTCATCTCGTCCTGCAACGCCTTGGCGTCGGCCGGCTGCTTGGAGCCGAGGACGAGCTGCTCCGCGAACGCGTTCATCGCCTGCTGCGCCTCCAGCCCGTCGCCGTGGTAGAAGGAGGTGCGGTAGGGGCCGGCGAGGACGCCCGGGAAGACCGCCATATGCTTCGGCGGCGCTTCGAGGTAGGCCGGGCTGCCGGCGGACGCCTTGAGGGCGGGCAGCAGCAGCTTGTTCTTGGCGAGGATGTCCTGGGTCGTCGGGCCGGCGAGGTGCTTGACGAAGGCGTAGGCCTCGTCGGGGTTCTTCGCCTTCGCCGAGACGGCGTTCGGGTCGCCGTCGGAGTGCCCGACAGGGGCGACGTCTTTCGTCTTCCTGATCGGCGGCGCGATGTCCCACTCGAAATCCTTGACGTTCTGGGCGAGGAAGGTGAGCTGGCCGGTGCTGTCCTCGTACATCCCGACCAGCTTGGCGGCGAACGCGGAGGTGATCCCCTCGGTCACCAGCGACTTGCTCTGGTCCGGCGGGAGGATGATCTTGTCCTTCGTGTACCAATCGCGGATCATCGTCAGCGCGGCGATCGACGCGTCGGAGCCGAGGCTGTATTTCGGCGGGTTCGCCTTGAAGTCGGTCGGCGCGCCGCCCGCGGTGCGGATGATCGGGTCCCAGTTGTACTCGACGGTCGCCCCGAGTTGGGCGCCCCAGCGCCTGCCGTTGCCGCCCTGCGTGACCTTCAGCGCGATCTCGCGGAAGTCGTCGAAGGTCCACTGGCCGTTCAGGTCGTCCCAGGGGTCCTTCGCGCCGACCTCCTTGAGCATCGTCTTGTTGTAGTACCAGGCGTGCGGCGAGAGGACGAACGGCAGCATCATCGTCTTGCCGCAGTACTGCTCGATGCCGATCAGCCCGTAGTCCTTGTTGAGGTCGATCTTATCGGCCTTGGCGCGCTCGGTGAGGTCGAGGATCAGCCCCGCATCGTAGTACTTGACCGCGTTCCAGATGTCAGCGATGAAGACATCCGGCGCCGTGCCTGCGGCCATCGTCGTCGCCAGGCTGGTCCGGTAGTCGGCCCCGGGGATCGATTCGACCGTCACCTTGACGCCCGTCTGCTGGGTGAATTGGTCGATCGACTGCTTGAGGATGTCAGTGCGGTATTGCGCCCAGAAGGTCTGGTAGCGCAGCGTGACGTCCTTCTTGAGGGTCGGCGGGAAGCCGTAGTTCCCGGTCGGCTGGCTGACTGCCGCCGACGCGGTGCCCGCCGGGGTGCCCGCGCCACCGGCGGTCGTCGCCCGCGCGGTCGCGCCCGTGGCGACGGTCGCCCCACCTGGGGCGGCGGCGGGGGCGGCGGAGGCCGCCGTCGAGGGCGCGGCGGAAGGGCGCGGCGATGGCGGCGCGGGGGTCGGGGTGCTGGTATCCACGCCGCCGCCGCAGGCGGCGAGGAGGGCGGCGGTTTCCGCGCCACCCGTCAACGCCAGGAAACGTCGTCGACCGAACAGGGGCCGCCCCGAGCGTGCTGGGGTGTGATCCATAGCGCTCCCTCCAAGCATTCCGCCGCCCCTGGTGGGGCAACTCGTCCACAGGTGCACCGCCACGCGCGTGGCAGTCATCCACCGATGGTTCACCGCAGGAAATATTCGGCTCGGTCAGCCATTGCGCACATATTACACGAGCCTTGCGATAATGTCAACAGACGTTTGAGCATATAGTTGGTATGACTCCTTATCAAACAGCTATCGCACGATGAGCGGATCGAGTTAAGGGTTGTGTTGGGAGTAGGCCGAGGCAGGTTACGAGTCGGACGATTTTGTCAGGGTGTGCCATGGCAGATGAGGCAGCATAGGTAACGAGTGGCCGGCGCCGAGCCCGAGTCGTTGCTACTGGGTCGGGTAGCGCAGTTGTGAGCGCGTGTCTTGGCTCAACATCTATCCGAGATTGCCCTATCGCTCGTGGGCAGCTTCCCGCTACCGATTGCCGCTTCGTCCACGCCCGGCGCTGTCAGCGGTTACTCGGTTTCAGGCGCGTGTCGGCCGTTCGCTTCCCTGCGCGCGTTCAGACCACGCCGACCCCACCGCGATGACGACCAGCCCGGCCAGGAGCAGCCAGCCGGTGGCGAGGAAGACGGACGGTAATCCGGCGCTGCCCGCCAGTACGCCCAGACCAGCCGGGGCCGCGACGCCGCCGATGCTCGACGCCATCCCGTAGAGGCCGACCGCCGTGCCGCGATTCTCGGCGGTCGTCGCGTCGGCGATGTACGACTGGCCCGCGACTAGATAAGCCCCGTACGCCAGCCCTTCGCAGGCGAGCAGGGCGGCCAGCGCCCACGGCGCGGTGCTGAAGGCCAGCCCGAAGATCACGGCCGTCTCGATACTCAGCGCCGCGAGGAGGACCGCGCGCGTGCCGAACGCGCGGGCGATCATTCCGTTCGGCAGGCGACCGAGTGCCGAGACGAACGAGCGCAGCGCGAAGAGCGAGCCGAGGGTCGCCGCCGACAGCCCCAGGGCGGTGCCGTAGAGCGGGAAGAAGGTCGAGATCGCCCCGGCGAATGTCCAGTTAATCAGCAGGTTGCCGAGGCAGACCAGCGCCAGGTCGGCCCGGCGGAGGGTGCCGATGATCGCCAGTAGGCCCCGCCCGCCCGCGCGGCGCTCCGCGTGGCCCGCCGGGGTGCGGACGGTGCGCGCCGCCAGCGCCAGCCCCAGCACGGCCACGACCACGCCGACGAGGTAGGCGGCCGGGATCCCCGCCCGCGCGGCGATCTGCCCGCCGAGCAGCGGCCCGATGGTGAAGCCGAGGCCCATCGCCGTGGCGTAGAGGCCGAACGCGAACGCTCGCGCGCCCGGTGCGGTGATGTCGCCGAGATGCGCCGCGCCGATCTGGAAGGTCGCGACCGCCGCCAGGCCGAAGCAGATCCGCCCCAGGATCAGCAGCGGTAACCCGCGCGCCCCGGCGAAGCAGAGCAGCCCCAGCGCGAAGAGGGCCATCCCGCCGACGAGCAGCGTCGGGCGACCGATCCGGTCGGAGAGGATGCCGAGTGGCACCGACACGATCAGCTGCACGATCCCGGTCAGCGCATTCAGCGCGCCGAGCGCGCCGAGCCCAATCCCCAGGTTCGTCGCGTGGAGCGAGAAGGTCGGGATGACGATCCCGGCGACGATGTCGGCCAAGACAATCACTAGGCAGAGCGCCCCCACATCCGCCGGGATGCGCCACCCGCCCGCGCCGCGCCGCGCCGCGCCAACCACCCTTGCCACCGCTCGCCCCCACCCCTCCGCCCACGCAATCATCCACAATCGGTGCGCAGCAGTATAGGCGATCACACCTGCCAGCCATGCGAGGGGCAAGGCTTACGCGCGGCGTGGTTTCACCTATCCGCTGTGCATCAGCCCTGCCGCGAGGGGTCGCCTCATGTCCCTTCAGGAGAGGGTCACCGGGGCGGCGGGGAGGGGTGATAGCGTCAGTAGAGCCGCTTGGCGTAGCTCTCGGCCAATGACGCCTCCATCTCCTCGACCGTCACCCCCGCCAGCGCCGCATGGTCGATGAACATCCTGGCGCGCGAGGTCAGCGCCGCGCGGTCCGGCCACCCTTCTGGCTCCCAGAGGTGCGAGCGCTTCAGCGACTTCGCGCAGTGGATGAACGCCTCCTCCACCTCGACCGCGATCGCCAGCGCCGGGATTTTGCCCTTCGCTTCCAGGGTCGCCAACAGGTCGGTGTC
The DNA here is from genome assembly GCA_902806415.1 of uncultured Thermomicrobiales bacterium. Classification (GTDB taxonomy): domain Bacteria; phylum Chloroflexota; class Chloroflexia; order Thermomicrobiales; family CADCWN01; genus CADCWN01. The sequence goes on from CADCWN010000312.1 coordinate 21,601, forward strand.
GCGCACGATCCGGGCGCGGCCATTGACCCGCAGCGTCTCCTCGATACCGGGGATCATGAAGAGGAGCCCGACCGCGCCATGCGCGATAATGTTCCGCAGCGAGTCGAACCGCTTGTTGCCCGGTCGATCGGGGATGATCAGCGTCCGCTCGTCGAGGGCGAGCACGAAGCCTGGTCCGTCACCGCGCGGTGACACGTCGCATTTCCCTTGGGCATCAGTCGTACCGAGCAGCATGAACGGCGACAGGGCGATGAAGGCGCGGCAATGCTCGTCCAGCCGCGCCTGCTGCTTCTTGGTCGCCAACTCACTCGGATGGCCCAGGAGTGCCCGCAACTCCTCCTCGGTCTCCACAACCTCTGTGAACCGCCGCGTCGGTGCCTCGACCATCATGCCCTCACTTTCCATTTCGTCTGCGCCCAGCTATGCGGGCATTGTACGGCATGGCCCCGATGCAGCTCGCCATCGGCGACCCAGCGCGCGGGCACCGACGTGCACTCGCGGTCGCGGACCCTTCCGGGCAGCGGTCCACCCCCCCTCCATATGGTCAGGCTACCGCCATTGGAGAAGTCGGCCGCCGCGTGGCTCGGCGAGTGGGGTGCAGTCCGGACAAGAATGATCGCCCGCCGATTTTGGGATGTGCGTGTTAGGATAGGTTCGTGCAGGGTGACATGCCGTTCAGAGACAATGGGGGTAGCAATGAAAGTTACGCGCGTTGCCGATGTACCCGGGCAGGCCGGCACCACCTTTACCGGCCCGGTCGAGATGCGTCGCCTGATCGACTTCCAGCGCAGCGACGGCACGAGCGTTTCCCTGGTGCGCTTCGAGGACGGCGCGCGCACGAATTGGCATACCCACCCGGGCGAGCAGATCCTGATCGTCGTCGAGGGGGAGGGCCGCGTCGGCACCGCGACCGAAGAGTTCGCGATCGGCCCCGGCGACGTTGTCTACTGCGCGCCGAATGAGCGGCACTGGCACGGCGCCCAGCCCGGTAAGCAGATGGCGCACTTCAGCATCACCACGCTCGGCGCGCCGACCTGGTTCGACGCCCCGGAAGAATAGGTTCTCGCCGTCCGACTGGGGCAAGACAGGTCGTCGGACGCCGCCGCGCGTCGCCGTGCGCGGCCAGCCAGCGGTAGCCCGGCGCTGCGCGCTCGCGTATACTTATTTCAGAACATTGCGAAAGATCGCCAGCGTGAGCGCGATTCGCCAGGCCGGGAGTGAGACGTAATCATGGGCCGCTTCGAGATCATCTTCGCCGACGAAATGGGCTTCTGCTTCGGTGTGCGCCGCGCGCTGGAGATCATCCACGCCGCCGCCGATGGCGGTGCGCGCGTCGCCTCGCTCGGTGACATCATCCACAACCCACAAGAAGTGCAAAAACTGCGAACCAAAGGGGTGGATGTCCTCAGCGAATTGGATGAGGCGGTCGAGCGCAAAGAACTCGGTCGGCTGAATACGCTGGCGATCACCGCGCACGGTGCCGCGCCGCACGTCGCCGGTGGCGCGCGCGCCGCTGGCTTGCAGGTCATCGACACGACCTGCCCGCTTGTCACCCTCGTCCACGATCAGGCGGCGAAGCTGCGCGATCAGGGTTATTACATCATCGTCTTCGGCGATCGCAAGCACCCGGAGGTGCGCGGGATCTTGGGCCACTCCGGCGAGAATGCGGTCGCCGTGACCCGCTTCGAGGATCTGCCGTGGCAGGTGCGGCGCGATGATTTCGCCGCGCCGCGCACCGCCAAGCCGCCGAAGAAGGTGGCGATCCTCTCGCAGACGACGATGGATATCCACGCCTTCACCGCGTTCGTCAATCGCGTCAACGAGATCGCCCTGCCGATCGGCGGCGAGGTCTTCGTCCACAACACGATCTGCAAGCCGACGAGCGATCGCCAGCTCGCCGTCCGCTCCCTGGCGAAAGACGCCGATCTGATCGTCGTCATCGGTGGGAAGAAGAGCGCCAATACCCGGCATCTCGCCGAGATCAGCGGCGAACTTGGCGTCCGCAACCACCATATCCAGGGTGTCGAGGATCTCGACCCGGCCTGGTTCGGCCCTGAGGTCAAGACGGTCGGCGTCACCGCCGGTGCCTCCACCCCCGACGACGTGATCGCTGCCGTCGCCGACCGGCTCCGCGCCCTCAGCGAGCAGCCCGCGCCAGAGCCGGCCCCGGTCGGATAAGCCGGTCAGTACCCTTCCTGCACGAGAACAATCCGTTTACGGGGATGGCCCAATAGGCCATCCCCGTTTTGGTGCGACCTGCGGGCGAATCGTTCCGTTGCGCCCTGGTATCCCTTAACCTATGAGTGTCACTTGTGCTCCCCAATCGGGCTTGCTATGATGCGTTTCGGTAAGTACACAGCACGCTGGGCATATCCGGTGACGGTGGGGGTCGTCGCGTGGTCGTGAGCTTTCTGCGCGAACTTTTCCTGGTGTCATGCGTGCATAGCGATCGTGTTTGCATGGAAGGGGAGGGCGAGGATGAGGCTGCGCGGGCCTGGTATGTTCGTGTACTTCGTTGCGATCCTGCTGGGGGGTACCGTTGTGGCGCTCACCATGGCAAGTACGATCGGAGCAACACCCGCCTCTGTGCCACGGCAATCAGCATCGTCAATCATGGCAGCGCGGGGAGTTTTCTCCCCCCCCTGTTCTCGATTTTGGTCAAGTGCCGCTCTACAGCACCGTCAGCTTGCCGCTCTCATTCCAGAATACCAGTGGCGACAATTTGACCATTACTCACGTCTTCGGTCCCGATCGCGATAACTATCCCAGTTCACAAGGTTTCCATGTGGAAAGCCGCTCTGAGTGCGCGGGCCATACTTTTGGGAAAGATGATCCGCCTTGCGTTATGACGATCTTGTTCACCGCATTCACTACCGAACCAGCAACTCAGACGGTCACCGTTCACGAGAATTGGCCAACTGGAGAGGCTTTCACCGTCGAGTTGCGCGCCAATAGCGCTCCCTCCCCAACGCTCACCGTCGCGGGCGCGAGCGGCCCCTATCGGGGCGCTGCCGATCTTTCCGCCACGTTGGGAGGCTGCGCGGATGTGGCCGATCGCCCGATCACCTTCACCCTCGCCACCGCCGGGGGGAGTCGCGACATCGGCGCGACGACCGATGACGCGGGCGTGGCCACCGTGAGCGCCGCCGAGTTGACTACGGACGGCGGCGCGATCCCGGTCGGGACGTATGGGCCGACCGGCTCATGGGGCGTGCTCGCCTCATTCGCTGGCGCGGACGGCTGCGCCGCAGTCGCCGGCGCAGCGGCGCTGACTGTGACGCCGCGCACCCCGACGATCACCTTCACCGCGCCGACGGCCAAGACGTATGGCGACGCGCCGTTCGCGCTCGGTGTCAGCAGCAGCGCTGGCGATGATCTGGGCGCGCCCGCGCTCACGCTCACCTACGCTCCGGCGACGGTCTGCGATGCCGATCCGAACGCGGCGGCGAGTGCGCGGATCGTTGGCGCGGGGCGCTGCACGATCACCGCTAGTCAGTCGGCGGGCGCGAATGCGAACTATGCCGATGCGACGGCGGTGGCCCACACGTTCGATATCACTAAAGCTACCCCGGTGATCGCTTGGGAACTCCCCGCCGCGATCACCTATGGTGCGGCGCTGAGCGCCGCACAGTTGGGCGCGAGTGCCGGTTTCGGCGGCGTGCCACTGGCCGGTTCCTATCGCTATTCCATCGGCATGAGCACGGTGAGCGTCGGTACCGTGCTCCCCGCCGGGGGCTATCAGCTCGGCGTCACGTTCACGCCGACCGACGGCGACAATTACGCCAGCGCGACGGGGGAGGTCGCGCTGACGGTGGACAAGGCTCCGCTGGCGGTCACCGCTAAGGAAACGAAAAAGGTCTATGGCGTGGCGCTCCCCACCTTCGAGGTGACGTACGGACTATTCGTCAACGGCGACACCGTGCAGACGGGCTCGGCGGGAGCCCCACGTTCGCGACCCTTGCGACGGCCAGCAGCCCCGTCGGTCGCCATGACGTGACACCCGGCGGGCTTACCGCGACCAACTATCGGCTCGATTTCGTGTCCGGCAGCCTCATCGTCGAGCCCGCCCCGCTGACGATCACCGCCGAGGATCAGTCGCGTCGTTACGGTGCCGCCGAGCCGCAATTTACGGTGACCTATGGCCCGTTTGTCCTGGGCGAGGGCTCGGGCGTGCTCGGCGGTAGCCTCGCCTGCGCGACCGAAGCGAGCTCGACGAGTTCGCCGGGACAGTATCGGATCGACTGCGCGGGGCTGCTATCGGCGAACTATGTCATCGAATTCCGGCCTGGTACGCTGACGATCGAGAAGGCCGATCAGACGATCACCTTCGTGCAGCCGCTCGACATGACCCTCACCGCGCCGCCGGTCGCGCTCAGCGCCTCCGCCAACTCCGGGCTGACGGTGAGCTTCGCCACCGCCCCCGAGGCACCCTGCACCGTCAGCGGCGCGATCGTAACCCCTCAAGCACCCGGCCTCTGTACGATCGTCGCCTCGCAGCCGGGCGACCCGAATCACCACGCCGCGCCCGATCTGCCGCGCTCATTCACGATCACCGCCGCACCGGAGCCGACGCCCGGCCCCTCACCGAGCACGTCACCCTCGCCGACGCCCTCGCCGATCGCATCGCCATCTCCGACTCCCCTCCCAGGCATATCCCCGTCCCCGATCCCCTCGCCCTCACCAATGCCGTTGGTCAGCCCCCTGCCGAGCCCCGCCACCTATCTGCTGACCCTGACGACGACCGGCGCTGGAACGGCGACGCCCGCCCTGCCTGGTCCGCAGTACCCGGCGGGGATGCGCGTGGCGATCGTCGCGGGCCCGGTGACGGACGCGCTCTTCCTCGGTTGGACGGTCGATGGCGAGTTCCAGGGTTGGCACTCGCATCTGACGGTGGAGATGCGGGGCGATCGCCAGGTCCGTGCCGAGTTCGCCCCCCGCGCCACCTTCTGCGACAGCGCCAGCCAGCCCGCCGCCGCCGAGGCGCTCGCCCAACTCGCGGCGCGCGGGATCATCCGTGGCTATGGCGATGGCTGTTTCGGCCCCAATGACCCGATCCTGCGCGCGCAGTTGGCCGGGATGATCGTGCGCGCGCAAGGCTGGGAGTCTGCGGCGAGCGGCCCCGCGTCGTTCGCCGACCAGGGCGGCGTCGATGGCGAACTCTGGCGCGCGGTCGGCTACCTGGCGTCGCGCGGAGTCGCACGCGGCTACGAAGATGGCACCTATCGCCCCCTCGACCCGGTGCTGCACATCCAGGCACTCAGCTTCGTCACCCGCAGCATGGTCGCGCAGGGCTACTGGCAACTCCAGCCGGACAACCCGACACTCGCCCCGGAGATCGCCGACCTTTCCGGCCATCGGCGGGACTACGCCACTTACATCCACTATGTGGGTGGCGTGCCGGGTGCCGCGCCGGATGGCGGTTGGGGTGGTGCCGAGGGCTGGGATCAGCCCGCCACGCGCGCCTGGTTCGCGCAACTGCTCTGGCGGGCGCTGGCGGCGCACTGGGGCGAGCCCCGCGAGACGTGAGGCTCTCGCGCCACCGGCTGGGGTCAAGCCGCCGGAGGTGCCACCACGATCCGGCGCTCCGTGGCCTCGGGGGCGAGGAAGGTCAGCAAACGTTCGCCCTCTTCCTCCATCTCCGCCGGGAACGGTTCCGGCTGCGGGGCGAATGGCTGGAGGGTGAGCGTGGCGACCGCACCCTCCCGGCTCTGCGACCAGACGCCCGCCACCTTGCCGTCGATCAGGTAGCTGGACAGCACGGTGCCGTTGGCGATCGGGGTCAGCCGCGCCTGGTATTCAGCGGGGAAGATCCGCGCGCGGTCGCGATGGGAGATCACCGCAGCGTCCCACTTCGCCAGGAAACGCACCGGCAGCGACCTGTCATCGTCGATGATCGGGCCTTGTGGCAGATCGAGGAGTTCTCGCCCCTGCGCATCGGTGAAGCGGCGTAGCGGCGCGAGCGCGGCCAGCGCCGGGTCAATCTGCCGGAAGCGCAGGTAGGTGAAGTGCGCGATGTCCTCGCGGGTCGCCGGGCCGTAGGCGGTGAGATAGCGCCGCACCAGGAGGGCCGTCGCGGCGGGAGCCTCCGGCAATGGCCCCGGCCAGGCGACCAGCGACGGCTTGCCGTGCTGCCGCCAATAGCCCGACGGCGGGACGTGGACCAGCGGGAGAATGGTCCTGGCATAGTCCAGCAGGAGGGGATCGGGGATCGCTCCGCGCGCCAGTTCGCGGGCTTTCGCCCGGATCGCGTCGGTCGAGCGCGGCTCAGCGATGAAGGCGGCGAGCGCGGTTGCGATCTCCTCCTCGTGCGGCGTGGCGGCGCGTGCGCGCGTGCGCATCGCTGCGCGGGCCTGCGGGTGCCAGGCCGCGGCGAAGGCCGCGTAATCGGACGCCGCGACCAGATGGAGGGTGCCGCGCATCAGGGTCGCCTTCACCACCGTGCGGTCGCGCAGCGCGGCCTCGAGATCGGCCTGTTGGAAGCCGTCGAGCCGGGCGTGGAGGGCGATATGGGGCGATGGCGAGTATTGTGCCTGGAGCGCTCCGAGGTGCCGGATCGCCTCGGCGACGGGCAGGGAGCGCCGTTCCAGCAGCAGTTGCCGGGCGAGGAATGAGGCGGTCAACGTCCGCTCGCTCAACACCCGCACCGTTGTCACCGCCTCCTATGGTAGTCGTGAGTCGTGAGTCGTGAGTCGGTAATGGCTGGACGGTGGTGTTGCGGTACTATGCTGACAAGCGGATCTCTACTCACGACTCACGACTCACGACTACCATGCCGCCAGGCTCCCCTCACGCCTGCCCGCCGTTGATGACCGGTGCGGGCGCGCCGGGTGCGACGCGCACGCGCTTGGTGGCCCAGCCGCTGGCACCGTCCGGGAGCGGCGGGGCGGGGCGGTCGGTCTGGACTTTGCCGGTGCCGTCGGTCGCGCGCACCATCAGTTGGCGCTCGCCCTCGGCCAGGTCGATCGTGGCGCTCCAGAGAACCCAGGTGTAGGGGCCGAGCGGGCGGCGAATCTGGCCCTCCTGCCAGGTCGCGCCGCCATCCGCGCTGACCTCGATCTTCGCCGTGCCGCGCGCCCCGGCGAAGGCGACGCCGCCGATCTGGGCCGGGCCGGTCGGCAGGAGATCGAAGTTGCGGGGGAAGTCGATCCGTGACATCGTCTTGATCGTCGCCACGTCGCTCCAGCCCTGCCCCTGCCAGTACCCCTTGAAGTCGGTCGCGATCACGTCGATCTTCGTGATCCATTTCACGTTCTTCATTCCGTAAATATCCGGCACCAACAGGCGTAGCGGGAAGCCGTTGGTGTCGGGCAGCGGCACGCCATTCATCTCGTAGACGGCGATCACGTCGCCGTTCAGCGCCTTGTCGATCGGCATACTTTCCGTGTAGCCATCGCGCGCGCTCATCGCCAGATCGACCGCGCCGGCCTTGACCCCGGCGCGCTCCAGCAGATCTTTCAGACGCACGCCCTTCCAGGTGGCGTTGGAGATCAGGTCGCCGCCGATCTCGTTGCTGATGCAGCAGAGGGTGCGGGTCTCGGTCACGGCGGGGAGATCGCGGATTTCGGCGAGGGTCAGGCTGTAAGGGCGCTCGACCATCCCGCCGACCTGGAGGCTCCAGCCCTCCTCCGCAACCTTCGGATCGACGAAGTTCTTCGAGACGTGGTAAAAATCACTGTTCGGGGTGATCTCGGGCGGCAGGCCGTTGTTGCCCACGCGCCCGCCGCCGTTCGCCTTCACCTTCGCCGCCCCACCGGGGGTGCGCGTCATCCCGAAGACTGCGCCCGACCCGACCACGAACGCCGCGAAGCCGAAGCCGAAGCGCGCGATCAATTGGCGGCGGGTGAGCGGCGCGGCCCGCCTGGCCGACACCGCCGGGGCGGGCGACATCAGCAACTGGTAGAAGAAGGCGAGCGCGGCACCGTAGCTGATTGCTTCGAGGGCCAGCGCGCCGGCGGTCAGGCCGAGCCCGCCGATCAGTCGCACGCCGAAGACGCCGACGCCGAGGAGGCCGAAGCCGAGGACTTCGACGAAGATGAACAGGAGCAGGGCGTAGAAGAGCCCCCCGGTCGTCGTCGGGTTCCAGAGCGATGGGAAGCGCCGATCCGGGCGCGTCTCGCCGGGCAACGTCTCCGCGCAACTCGCCCAGAGGAGCCCGAGCAACCCGCAGACCACGACCTGCCCGATCGTCGCGCCGACCAGGAGGATCTGCTTGGCGTTGCTGCCGAACGTCTCCACCACGGCGGAAAAGGCGGCGAGCGGCAGCAGGGCGATGACCCGGTAACCGAAAAGCTCGGGCAAGGAAAAGGTGTTGAACGCCCGCGCGATCACGAACATGATCGCGGTGAATATCCCACCGGCCACCAGCCCGGCCAGGAAACCGGCCCGATGATGTCGCTGGAGTCGGCCGGTTCGTGTCGTTGCCATCATTGTCTTCCTTCTGGCGCGGGGTGGACAATCGCGGAGCGGGGCACTGCGCCATCTTGCGTGGAGTGGGACTGCGGCGGCTATGAGCGTCCTCGCGAGGGGTCATGTAGCAGGGTGCAACCCGAGTTCCCTGATCGATCAATGCTACGTCGTGCGTGGTCAGAACGATCAGCAGTTTCACTACTCCCCTTCACTACTCCCCAATCAATGGTACGCTCCCCACAGACCTATTTGCCATCCCACGCTGGTCAGCGTCTCTCCGACCATTCGCGGAGGAACGCGACCGTCTGTTCCAGCATGTCGAGTTGCGCGGGATCACGCTTGCCGATGTCGAGGTAATGTTCCAACTCGGGGTAGAGCAGCAACCGGTGGGGGATCGCCGCCCGCGCCAACCCATCGGCGGCGAGTCGGCTCTGCGCGGGCGGCACGATGATGTCTTGCTCGGCGTGGACGAGCAGGGTGGGCGGCAGGCTCGCCGGGCCGAGCGCGTAGCGCGGGCTGAGGCGCAGGTAAAATTCGGGGCGGGTGTCGGGTCGCCCGAACGCCACCAGCAAGTATTCCAGCTGCGAGATGCCGGGATCGATGATGACATCGCCCTCCTCCCAGGAGCGCCGGAAGGCGTAGAGGTCGAACAGCCCTCCATACTGGACCGCAGCGCGCACCCTGGGAGCCCGCGGCGATCCGGCGAGATCCCGCGCCAGCAGGTAGGTGTAGACCGTCGAGACGCTGCCCCCGGCGAGCGCGACCCTGCCCCCGTCCCCGCGCGCCGACAATCGCTCGGCGGCGGTCAGGTTCAGCAGGAGGCGCAGATCGTCCATATCCCCGTCGAGGTCGAGCAACCGGCGCGGGAAGTAGCTGACGACGACGAACCCGCGCGCCGCCAGCGGGGCCGACACCCCCTCCCAGGAGGCCGCCTCGCCGGGGTAGATGATCAGCAGGATCGGGAACGGCCCCGAACCGAGATCGGTGGGCGGCTCGTGGATCAGGCCACCGTCGAGCGTCTTGCCACGGTTGGCGAAGGTGAATGGTCGCCGCAAGGTCGTGCCGGTCGCCAAGCCCTCGATCACCAGTTCCGTCTGAGCCCCTAATTGCAGCGTGTCGTTCGTCGCCGGATCGTACGCCGGTCGCGGCGCGAGGCGGAAATCGACGCTCCCTGCGGTGCGCCCTGCGCGGACCGTCGCCACGCGGCCCGCGAGCCCCGCCCGTCCGCCCTGCCGGTGGTCCGGCCCGACGGCGAGCGGCAGGTAATTGCCCCTTGGCACACCCGCGAGCGCATAGCGGCCATCGGGCGCGCTCGTCGCGCTGAACGCCCGACCGTTCGCGTCGGCCACCACCACGCTCGCGCCGCCGATCGGTCGCCCGGCCGTGTCGCGCACCGTCCCGGCCAGCGCTCCCGACGGGCGAGTGATCGTGCGTTCGTCCCCGAACGCGCCACGCCAGAAGTCTAGCGCTCGCCCCTCGACGGTATTCCGCAGGAAGACAACCTCCAGATCCTCGCTCGTCGCGCCGTAGAGAAGCGCCAGCGCGAGAGTGACCAGCACCAGCCAGCCGACGCCGCACCCGACGGTGAGGAGGGCCGCGCGCGGCCCTCGCCCGCGCTGACCGACCAGTGCTAGCCCGAGGCCGAGCGCGAGCGGCAACGCGAACCAGGGCGCGATCGCGGCCCGCAGGGCCAGCCCGATCACCAGGCCGAGCATGGCGGCCACCACACCCCAGCGCAGGCACCACGCGCCGGGCCAACCCTGGCGACCGCCGTTGCACCGTCGCCCGAGGACGGCGAGCACCAACGCGCCGAGCCCGAGGGCCGAGGCGAGCCCGAGGAGAAGTTGCAGGCGTGGCAGGAGCGTTTCAGTGGTCGTCGGCGGGGTGGGGAAGCTGATCTGCCGCGCCGTCTGCGCCCAGACCCAGGCCGCGCCCACGCCGCACAGCGTCGCGAGATCGAGCGCCCCGCCCCGCCCCTCGACTCGCCCGCGCGCGGCGGGGAAGGCGGCGGCGAGTGCCACCAGCCCCAGCGCCAGCGGCCCACCGAAGCGCCCGAGGGCCGGGCTGACCCACTCCGCCACCGGAGGGGGCAGGAGCGCGCCCAGCGACAGCGCCGCGACGACTGCCAGCCCGATCGCCCCGCCACCCGCCACCCGGAGCGCCCGCGCGGCAACTGCCCAACTCTGCGCGTCGAGTCGTGGCGCGAGAGCGTGACAGCCGATGCCGCACGCCGCCAGAATCGGCGCGAAGAACGCCGCCGCGTCGCTCGCCAGCCGCCAGAGGGCGAGCCCGCCCGCGAGAAGCGCCAACCCGAGCGCCCCGCCGATCAGCCACCTCGCCCAGCCCCAACGCCCGTCTATCCGCTCATCCATTACTCCACTCACGCCTCCTCACCGCTCCACCAGCGGCAGCATGCACCAGACCTGGCCCAGATCCTCCGCCACCTGGGTCCAACCCTCCCCGCGGTCGCGCGAGACGTAGACGCGACCGTCCCAGGTGCCGAGCCAGAGGGTGTGCGCGTCGTCCGAGTCGACGGCGAGGGCGCTGATCAGCCCGTCGAAGCTGTCCGGCAGGCCATGCCGTTCGCCGAGGTGGTACCAGGTCGCGCCGTCGTCGTCGCTGCGGAAGAGGCCGCTGCGCGCGCCATCCGGCTCCTCGTCCCAGCCCCAGAGATCGACCTCCGCCGGGCCGGCCAGGAGGATCGGTCGCTCCTCGGCCCCGTCCGGCGCGAGGGCAAGCAGGGCTCGCGTGTAGCCCGCGCCGGTATCGAACCCCCGGTCTGCCCACGACTCGCCGCCGTCCACGCTGCGGTAGACGCCGGTGTCGGTCGCGGCGAAGAGGGTCTCTGGTTCCAGTGGGTGCGGCACTAGGGCGTGGATCGCCAGGCTCGGCAGCCCGGCGACCCGTGCGCGCCAACTGTCGCCGCCGTCGTCGCTGCGCCAGACCCCGCCGATCTCGACGCCAGCGTAGACCGTTTCCGGCGCGCGCGGGTCCGAGGCGAAGGCGGCGATCCGCGCCACCGGGATCGTCTCGATCGGCGTATCCCCCGGTAGGTGCCAGGCCGCGCGCTCCTCGGCGGTGCCGGGTCCGGCCAACCCGCGCCAGGTCAGGCCACCGTCGTCGCTCCGCCAGACTGCCGCCGGTTGCGTCCCGGCGAAGAAGCGTGCGGGGTCGCGTGGGTCGGCGGCGATGGCGCGCACCATCTGTTCGAGGACAACGGTCCAGGTCGTGCCGCCATCGGTCGAGCGCAGCAGGCCGACATCGGTCCCGACGAGCAGCGCCCCCGCGCTCGCCACATTGGCGAGTGCGTAGACCCGCCGACCCCACCACGCTTCGTCGGTTCGCTCCCAGACTTCCCAGCCGAATGGCTGTTCCTGGAGCGCCACCAGCCCTTGTGTCCCCCCGATCAGGATCGCAACCATTGTCTCCCCTCGCGGTAGCGCGGCGGCGCTGCCCCGCGCCGCTCGGTCAGGTTCGGCATCCCAGTGGGCGCGGCCCTATCCAGCGCGGCCAGGGTGCGCGAGTTGGGGCGTAACGTCCTCGTGCTCATGCCCGCTCCTTTTGTCGTGGCGATTATCGAGAATGGCGATACCGCGCCGCAAGGCCGGGACGACGCATCAGACAAGCACTCGGCGTGACGGCGTACTCCGCTGCCGCTCCGGCGATAAAGGGTTGCGGCGCGAGGAGTTGGCACGGCGCGTGCGTCTCTCCAATAGTGCGCGGGCGACGCGCGCGACACGCTACCGTCGTCGCGATCATAGCAGGAAGGAGTGCCCACCATGTTCGACGCAACGATCGAGGACCATGGCTTACTCCCGCAGATCCGCGAAGGGATGAACGTCCGCGATAGCGGGGGCGACGAGATCGGCACCGTCAAGCGGGTGCAGATGGGCGGCGGCAACGATCCGGTCGATGCCGAGCGCCAGAGCCGCGAGGCGGCCGGCCCCGCCGATGGTCGGGATGCCCACGATGCGACGTTGGCAGGCGATTTCATCTCCACCTTCTCCGCCGGGAACGACAATTTGCCCGACGAGGCCCGCCAGAATCTGGAGCGCAAAGGCTATATCGAGATCGACAGCCGTGGCCTGTTCAGCGCCAACCGTTACGCGGCCGCCGACCAGATCGCCAGCGTGGATGGCGATGCGGTCACGCTGAACGTCTCCGGCGATTCCCTGACGAAGTCGCGCTAGCCGGGAGTTTCGGCCCGTCGGACGTGTTGATGCCCCGTATTCACTTGGCGATTAACAGCATCGGCGGCGGGGCCGGACGCCTGCTTCGAGTGGCATCCGGCCCCGCTGTCACAGCTACTGGCCCCGCTCTCACAGCCCAAATCCCCTCGGCAAGACCCCACGCGCAGGTATTGACCGGCCCGCGCGCGGCTGGGATGATAGCATCGCATTCCTCGCGGTGAGGCGGCTTGCTGATCCGGCTTTACCATGACCAATCTGGTCAATGGGGGCAATTGCAATATGTACGCCTATGAACCGATCTTGCGCGACCTGGAGCGCCGTGTGCGGGCGTCGTATGCGCGACAGGTGCTGGATCCGGCGCGACCCGATCGCGGTGCCTTCCTGGGGGAGCGCGACGGCTACGCCAACCCCGATCACACCGCCAATGCGAAGGATCTCGCCAGCGCCTGCTACTGCTTCCTGGCCGAAGAGTCCGCGCTGATTGGCGACGACGAACTCTTCGAGCGGATCGGGCTGGCGCTCGCCTTGCAGCGCCGCTGGCAGCGCTCGACCGGGCTGATCGATCTCGTGTCGATCAACTGGGAGTCGCCGCCGGACACCGGGTTCACCGTGCAACTCCTCGCGCCGGTGATCGGCTTGGCGCGGGAGCGGGCGGCGGACGGCGACGAGCGGGCTGGGGAGATCGCGGCGGGGCTGGGCGAGTACGTGCGGACCGCTGCGCGGGGGATGATCGGGCGCGGCTTCCACACCCCCAATCACCGCTGGGTCGTCTGCTCCGGGCTCGCCCAGGCGCTGACCCTCTTCCCCGAGCTGCCGGCGCGGGAGTACGTGGACAGCATCTTGGCCGAGGGGATCGACATCAACGCCGATGGCGAGTACACCGAGCGCAGTACCGGCGTTTACAACGCGGTCTGCAATCGTTCGTTGCGCTTCATGGCCGACGGTCTTGGCAAGCCCGAACTCCTCGACCATGTCCGCCGGAACCTCGAGTTGATGGCCCATCTCTTCCATCACGACGGCACGGTGGTGACCAGCATCTCCAATCGGCAGGACCGGGGGCAGCGGGTCGTGCCACTCTCGATTGCTGACTCTTTCTACGATTTAGCCCGGCGCGACGGCAACGGCACCTGGGCGAGTATCGCGGACCAGCTGGTCGCCGAGGGGTCGGACTTCGCCCACCAGGTCTGGCTGATCCACCCCTTCCTGGCCTCCCCCGGCTACCGCGATGACACCCTCGCGCGCCAGCCCCTGCCGGACAATTACCGCAAGGTCTTCCCCGCATCGGGCCTCTGGCGCGTCAGGCGCGGCCCCCTCTCGGCGACCGCCGCGACGGCAAACCTGACGGTCTTCGCGGTGCGCTACGGCGAGGTGGCGCTGAAGGCGGTGAAGATCGCCAGCACCTACTCCCACTCCGGCAAGTTCTCGGCGGAAATGATCGAAGAGGCGGAAGGCGGCGTCCGACTGACGCACCAGGCCGCGGCGAAGCACATCCCCGGCTACGATCTGCCGCTCGGTCGCCCGGTGCCATTCGGCGAATTCGCGCGGCTGCGCCCCGAGCGGGAGCGCTGGACCCTGCCGCCGATGGACCAGATTCTCGACATCCGCGAGGTGCCGGGTGGCTTCGATCTGCACCTCCGCACCGAGGGCGGCCTCGACCGGATCACCTCCCAGATCGAGTGCTGCTTCGCGGGGCCGGGCGAATGGGAAACCGCCGACCAGGCGATTCAGGTGGCCGACGGTCAGACCGCCATCCTTAAGTCCGGCCACGGCGTCTTCCACCGCGGCGAGCACGGTATCAGCGTCGGGCCGGGCGGCGACGCGCACCGGATGTGGCAGATGCGCGGCACGGAACCGGAGCCGGACAGTTTCCGCGTGCTGATCACCCTCCAAACGCCGATCGATCGGGTGCTGGAGATTCGCTACGGGCGCTGGTCACCGGCGAGCGGGGGGCTGCTGCCGGGGTAGAGGGGACGGTTTTACCGCAGAGACGCGGAGGCGCAGAGGGCCGCAGAGAGGGAACGAAAGAGAACGAGAGAATGGGGAGCGTCCCCGACTTTGGAACCCTCCCGTTCATTTCTCTCGTTCTCAGCGGCCCTCTGCGCCTCCGCGTCTCTGCGGTAAAACTGTGCTCTCGTCTCTATCCGATGAATGGGATTTCCAACTCCGTCGCGAGGCCCTGCAAGTCGGCGTAGATCGCCGGGTGGAGGGGGATACCGTCGCGGCGGCGCTCGACCTCCTCCGCCCACTCCGGGTCGCCGGGGACGAGGACGCGCTGTTCGGCCTCGCGCGGCGGGCAGTCGCGCAGCATCGTCGTGTACTCATCGAAGCGCGCCCGGTATTCCTCAACCGGCACGAAGGCGTCGATCTTCCAGGCGGTGAACATGTGCGAGGTCTCCAGCGGCCCCGTCCCCCGCAGCGGGACTTGCGCGCTGTAGCGCCCGCCCGAGAGGAGCCCGCAGAAAAGATCGCCCGCCACGTTCAGCCCGAAGCCCTTGTGGCTGCCGTGGTCGCGGTCGCCGCCGAGCAGGTTCAACCAGCGCGCCCGCTCGGGATCGGTCGTCGGCTGGAATTGCTCGTCGAACGTCCAGCCCTCGGGCAGCGTCTGCCCCTCGCGGCGATAGATCCCGACCTTGCCCATCGCCACCGCGCTCGTCGCCATGTCGATCAGGAACGGGGGCGAGTCGTTGCCGCCGGGGAAGCCGATCGCGTAGGGGTTGGTGCCCAGGATTGGGGCCATGCCGAACGTCGGCAAGGTCAGCGGGCCGCTCGTCGTCATCGTCATCCCCGCCATCCCTGCCTCGATCGCCAGCAGCGGGTAGTAGAAGCACGACGCGTAGTGGTTGCTGTTGCGCACCGTCACCGTGCCGACGCCGACCTCGCGCGCCTTGTCGATCGCCCGGCGCATCGCATAGTCCCCGACGACCGGCCCCAGGCCGTTGTCCCCGTTGAGGACCAGCGTCCCCGGCATCTCGGATACGGTCTGGATGTTCGGGCGCGGATTCGCCAAGCCTTGCCGGATCATCCGCGCGTAGCCGCGCGCCTGGGGCGCGCCGTGCGAATCGATCCCGCGCACGTCGGCGGCGATGAGGACGCGCGCCACCGTCTCGGCGTCGGCGGTCGGGAGTTCGACCGCCTCGAATGCGCGCCGATAGAACCCTTGCAACGCCTCGACGGTCGTGCGTGGGCGAGCTGTCGCGCCTGCCCCGGTCTCTGCCATGGTGCCTCCCTTTTCACGGTCATTCGGTCGGTGTGCGGCAGTATCACGCGCGTAGTCGCCCGGCGCAAGGCGATGTGCCCTGGGCGACAGCCCACGATCCCCAGGAATACGAACCCCTTCGCGTGTTGTTAACGCTTGCCGCTTCGCCCGTCGCCGGCGCCCTCGTCGTTTTTGCCGCGCTGACGCCGTGGCCGGTGCCGCTGATCGCCCTGGTCCTGGTCGCGCGGGTTGTCGTCGCGTCCTCGCCGCCCCGCGCGAGCAAATGACAGACGCGCCCGCTCACGCATGGGGTGCGGTGCCGCATTTCCCCGTGCCGACCATCCTCCGGCGCACGCTGGCAAACGGTGTATGATGCCCGCCGGGTTGTTGCCGAATTAGGATGGGGAGGGCGCGGCGATGAAACTCGCGGGGAAGGTGGCGGTCATCACGGGCGGGGGCGGGGCGATGGGCGGCGCGCAGGCGCGCCTCTTCGCCGCAGAGGGGGCGGCGGTCTGCGTCGCCGACCTCTACCCGGAGAAGGCGCAGGCCGTCGCGGACGGGATCACGGCGGCGGGTGGGCGGCGGCGATCGCGGCGACGGAGGCGGCGTTCGGCCCGGTGTCGATCCTCTGCAACAACGCGGGCGCGAATGTTCGCGTCGGGTTCGATGAGCAGACCGAGGAGATGTGGCACCTGATCGTCGGGACGATCCTCACCGGCTCGTTCCTGGGGATCAAGGCGGCGATCCCCTCGCTGCGCCGCGCCGGTGGCGGCGTGATCGTCAATCTCGGCTCGCTCGCCTCGATCCGGCCCGGCGCGGGGAGCCCGGCCTATGGCGCGGCGAAGATGGGCCTCGTCGGGCTGACCCGCTCCGCCGCCGCCTCCTACGCGCCGGAGGGCATCCGCTGCGTCCTCGTCTCGCCGGGACACGTCGATACGCCGTTCCTCCGCGAGGACACCCCTTACAGCCCGAACAGCGCCGCGACGAGCCTCGACAACCCCGAGAACTACGCGCGCCGCCTGCGCGGCACGCCGCTCGGGCGCCTGATCACCGCCGACGATGTCGCCCGCACGATCCTCTTCGCCGTCTCCGACGACGGCGCGATGGTTACCGGCTCGATGCTGACGATCGATGGCGGTGCGGCCCTAGCCTAGAAGTCGTCAGTCGTCAGTCGTCAGAAAGGCGTGCCAAGTAGATAGTGACGTTCGAGTCAGCGTATTCATCACTGACGACCGACGACTGACGACTGACGACTATTCCTCCGGCCAGGTCACCACCGGCAGCCCCGTCTCGGCCTCGATCGCCAGGAGACGATTGTACTTGGCGAGGCGTTCGGACTGGGTGATCGAGCCGACCTTGATCTGCTGACCCCCCCAGCCGACGGCGAGATCGGCCAGCCAGTCGTCCTCGGTCTCGCCGCTGCGGGC
The DNA here is from genome assembly GCA_902806415.1 of uncultured Thermomicrobiales bacterium. Taxonomy (GTDB): domain Bacteria; phylum Chloroflexota; class Chloroflexia; order Thermomicrobiales; family CADCWN01; genus CADCWN01. Next base: position 38,820 of record CADCWN010000312.1, read on the forward strand.
GCTGACGGTGACGTGCCAGCCCGCGTCGCGGGCGAGGGCGCGGGCCTCGGCGGCCTCGCTGAGGGTGCCGATCTGGTTGACCTTCAGCAGCAGGGCGCTCGCGGCCCCGGCGTCGATCGCGCGACGGATGCGCGCGGGATTGGTGCAGAGGAAGTCGTCGCCGAGGACGAGCGTGTCGTCGCCGAGGCGCGCGCGCAGGGTCGGCCAGTTGGCCCAATCGTCCTCCGCCAAGCCATCCTCGATGCTGACGATCGGGTAGCTCGCGCGCCACCCCGCCAGCCGATCGATCATCCCGGCACTGTCGAGCGGATCGCCGCCGAGATGATAACGGCCCTCGCGGTGGAAGTGGCTGGCGGCGACATCGACCGCCAGCGCGACCCCGGAGCCTGGCGCGAGCCCCGCCGCCTCGATCGCCGCGACCGCGTCGGCCAGCATCGCCTCCGCGTCGGGGAACGGCGGGGCGAGGCCCCCCTCGTCGGCGGTGAGGGCGCGGGTGCCGTACTTCCGGGCGGTCAGTTCGGCGGCGGCCTGGTAGACGGCGTAGGTCGCGGCGAGTCCCTCATCGATTGTCCGCGCGGCGACCGGGACGAGCAGCACATCCTGGATCGGCACCTGCCCGCCCGCGTGCTTGCCGCCGCTGAAGAGGTTGATCGTCAGGCGGGGGAGGGTCGCCAATGGCACCCCGGCGAGATCGGCGAAGTAGCGGTAGAGCGGCACGCCCGCCTCGGTCGCGGCGGCGCGCGCGAAGGCCAGGGAGACGCCGAGGATCGCGTTGGCCCCGAGCCGCGCCTTGTTCGGCGTGCCATCGAGCGCGACCATCGCCCGGTCGAGCCCCGCCTGATCGAACGGCTGCCCCGCGAGTGCGAGGTGCAGATCCTCGGCGACGTGGCGCACGGCGGTCCGGCAGCCGAGCCCACCGTAGCGCGCGGGATCGCCGTCACGCAGTTCCAGCACTTCGGCGCTGCCCGTCGATGCCCCGGAGGGGACCGAAGCGGTGCCGCTCGCGCCGCTCGCCAGCGTGCAGGTCGCCCGCACCGTCGGTCGGCCGCGACTATCGAGGATTTCGAGGGCGGTCAGGCGCGCGATCGTCGGCATTGGTCCTCCTTACGTGGGTTGACCCCTCCCCCGGCCCCTCCCCTGAAGCGGGAGGGGTGCCTTGGCAGCGGCCTAGTGGTCTTCGGCGAGGGCGCGGAGCTCTAACGAGTCACCCCTCTCCCTTCAGGGGAGGGGCCGGGGGAGGGGTCAACCCACCCCGGCCACAAACTTCCCCACCAGCCCTTCCCCCCCGCTCACCCCCCCCGGCACCTCCCGCATCAGCGCCACGACGGTCGCGCGCTGGCGGGCGCGCTCCGCCTCGTCGAGGTATTCGAGGGGGGAGCGCCCGGCGACGCGGGCGAGTAGGCAGGCGAGGGTGTGGCGGACGACGCGCGCTTCCAATCCGGGGAGCCACGATACATCCCCGAGCGCGTCGCGGTAGCGCTGCCAGAATAGCGCGGCGGCGGCGGCGAACTCCCCCCGCAGGGCGGGCAGGTGGTGGGCCTTGCTGAGCAGATGGGTCAGGCCGAAGCCGAGATCGAACGCGGGATCGCCGTGGTGGACGACCTCGTGATCGAGCAGGATCAGCTTCCCTTGGCGGACCAAAATGTTCTTCGGGCTGTAGTCGCCGTGGACGAGCGTGAGTCGCGTCGCCTTGGTCTCCGCGAGCAGGTCGGCGATGAATGGCGCGGCGGCGGGGATCTGCGTCGAGGTGTAGCGATAGTAGGGGTCCAGGCGGAGCGAGTCGTAGAAGGAGCGATCGTCGAACTCGCGCGCGACCGCCGGATCGCCGGAGGCGTTGCGGTGGATCGTGCCGAGCAGGGTGCCGAACTGCGCGACGTGATCCGGGTCCAGTTGCCCGGCGAGGAGCAGCGTCTTCCAGTTGTCGTGGGGCGGCGGGACCGCCGTCATCGCCAGGATATAATTCTCGGCGTCCTCGAAGATCAGCGGCACGGTCGTGCCGGGCGGTGCCAGGCGCGCGAGCCAGCGCAACCCCAGCGCCTCGCGCGCGATCCGCGTCGGGCTGCTGAACCAGTCGGTCGGCACGCGCAGCTTGGCGAGCGCCTGCTTGACGACCCAGCCTTCCCCGCCGGGGCGCTCGACCAGCACCGCCCGGTTCGAGACGCCGCCGCCGAGGGTCTGGAATCGCGGCGTCTCAGCGGGATCAATTCGCCCGTGTTCACGCAGATAGGCGAGGAGATCGCCCGGTCGCTCGATGTCGAGGTCCGCGCTCATCGCCGCCCCGCGCGGTAATTCGGGTGGTCCATGACGGCGGGATTGACGATATTCGGCGGCGTCTCGCCGCGCAGGACCGCCGCCGCCTGGGTGGCCGCCTGCGTCTGGAGGCTGGCGATCGACGCCTCGGAGTAGAAGGCCGCGTGCGGCGTGGCGATGACGTTGTCGAGCGCGAGCAGCGGGTGATCCGGCGCGGGCGGCTCCTCGCCGAGGACATCGAGGGCCGCACCGGCGATCCAGCCCTCGGTCAGGGCCTGGTGGAGCGCCGCCTCCGCGACGATCGGGCCGCGCGAGGTGTTGACGAGCCAGGCGGTCGGCTTCATCCGCCGCAACGCCCGCGCGTCGATCAGGTCGCGCGTCTGCGGCGTCAGCGGGCAGTGGATCGAGACCCAATCCGCCGCGCCCAGCAACTCGTCGAGATCGTTCGTGGCGGTGCCGGATGGGTCGAGCGGTCCGGGGGTGAGGCGCGGCGTATAGGCGATGATCTCGAAGCCGATCGCGCGCGCCTTGGTCGCCACGGTCTGCGCGATCGCGCCGTAGCCGATCAGCCCGAGCGTCTGGCCGCGCAGTCGGGCGATCGGACGGGCGGCGGCAAGATCCCAGACCCCGGTCCGCGTGGCGCGGGCGAACGGGACGATCTTGCGGGCGCAGGACAGGATCAGCGCCAGCGAGTGGTCGGCGACCTCCTCGCGGCAGAAGTCGGGGACGTTGGTGACGAGGACGCCACTCGCGGTGGCGTGATCGACGGCGATATTATCGAGCCCGACGCCGTAGCGCCCGACGGTGAGGCAGCGCGGCGCGGCATCGATCACGGCGGGGGTGACGCGCTGCCAGCAGGTGAGGATCGCGTCGGCGCGCGGGGCCAGTCGAATCAGCTCGGCCTCGTCGCCGGTCTCCGCGATCAGCAGCTCCGCCCCCGCGTCACCGAGGATCCGCCGCTCGATGTCGAGCGACGGCCAGGCATAGTCGGTAATCAATACGGTGCCGGGCATCGCCTCCCCCCTCCCACTCCACCACCCCTTCGTAGTGGGGCGACCAGCGACTCGCCCGTATCGTACACCAAGCCGACGGTCGAGGCTTGTGGGCCTTCCATCTCCGGCCCGACTATGGTATCCTGCCAGAGCCTTGCCCCGTTGTCACGAACGGCCTGGGCACGATCCGCCAATACAGAACAGTCCTCCCCTTCGGGTTCGCGACACCGCCAACTTGTCGCCGTACCCAGGCTTGCCCGTGGGGAGAAAGGGGCCAGCAGCGATGAATGTGCAGGTAGGCGGGCGCGCGGTCCCGCACGGGCGCGTCGATCTCGGCCTCGGCGCGTGGTTCCGGGCGCTCGCCGCGCGCTGGCCCGTTGCCGCCGTGCCGCTCGCCTACCTGCTCCTCACGGTGGCGATGGCCTGGCCGCTGCCGCTCCACCTCGCCACCCATGTACCGGCGGGCGGCGACACGCTCCTCTTCCTCTGGGACCTCTGGTGGTTCCGGCAGTCCGCCGACGCCGGGACGAGCCCGTTCCACTCCACGATGCTGTACCACCCGAGTGGGGTCAATACCGTCTTCACGACGCTGGCCTCGCTGGAGAGTGCTATCGCGGTGCCGTTCCAATGGCTCGGCCTGAGCCCGATCGCCTGTTACAATCTGCTGCTCCTCTTCAGCTCGGCGGCGGGTGCGTGGGCGACCTGGGCGCTCGCGCGGCGGGTCACCGGTTCCTCGGCGGCGGCGTTCGTCGCGGGGATCGTCTACGGCTGGTCGCCGTATCACGCGGCGCGGGTCGTCGGCGGGCATCTCAATCTCGCCAGCCACCAGTGGATCCCGCTCTACATCCTCGGTGTGCTCGGCACCTTCGACGCCATCTGGCCGGGGGCGACCGAAGAGGGCTGGCGGGCCGGGGCGGCGGTGAAGCCCGTTGCCTCTTCACGTCGGGCGCGGTGGCAGCGGATCGCCCTCTGGTCCCTGCTCGCCGGGGTGTCGGCGGCGGCGACCGCCGCGACGGAGTTCACCTACGCCGCCTTCCTCGTCCTCTGGACGCTCTTCTACCTCGGCTATCGCGCGCGCCCGCTCTGGCGACAGCGCGCGTGGGGGACGCTCCGCGCGGCATTGCTACCGCTGGCGTCGATCGGGGCGCTCGCGGTGGCGCTCACCTCGCCGCTCCTGTTCGCGGCGGGGAGCGAGATCCTGGGGGATAAGACCGGCTACATGTACAGCAGCCCGCGCGAGACCCTCTCCTACTCGGCGGACGTGCTGCAGTATTTCCTGCCGAACGAACTGCACCCGCTGGCGAGCGCCGAATTGCGCGGCTACATCGACGAGATCGCCGGGACGCCGAATGTGGCCGAGCGGATCGTCGCGCCGGGCTGGACCGTCTGGGCTTTGTCGTTGCTGGCGATCGCGCTCGGCTGGCGGCGGCGCGGGGTGCGGTTCTGGGGCTGGATGTTCCTGCTGGCCGCGACCCTCAGTATCGGGCCGGTCCTGCACTGGGCCGGGCGAGTCTACTTCACGCCATTCAATGTCTCGATCATGCTGCCCTACGCGTTCCTCTATGGCCTGCCCGGCTTCTCGGTGATGCGCGCGCCGCTGCGCTTCGCCGTGCTGGTTTCTCTCGCCGGGGCGATCCTGGTCGCCTATACCCTGGCGCGGATTCGCGCACGCTGGACCCGCGTCGGGACGGTCGCGATCGCCCTGGCGGCGCTCCTCATCCTGGCCGAGTCAGCGACGGTCCTGCCGCTCACCGCCGTGGGCCGCTCGGAGGTCGCCGCGACAATCCGCCGCGACCCCGTGCCGGGCGCGGTCCTTGACCTGCCGCTGACCCCGCTCGTCGATTATCTCTGGCTCCAGACACAGCATGGCCGCCCGATCGTCGGCGGCTATCTCGCCCGTCAGCCCCCCGATCCGTTCGCGCAGCGCAATCCGGCGGTCCGTTATCTGCGCCCGGAAGTCGGCGCGGGTGACGACGCCAGCGTGCGGGATGGCGACGGGCTACGCTCCCTGCAGGAGTCCAGGGTGCGCTATGTCGTCGTCCACTGGTGGGCAATCCCGCAAGACCAGCAGCAAGAGGTCGCGCACAAGCTCGGCACTTTGTTCGCGAACCAGTCCGGCGTCGAGGTGCCACAGGAAGGGACGAGCTACTATCTCGTCCCCGCCGCGCCACCCGCCGCCGCGCTGCCATAGTGCAGGGGGATGGGGACGGGGTTAGACCACAGAGCGCACAGAGCGCACAGAGACGAGGGGAGAGAAGAGAGGGGACGAGAGAAGTATGGGAGAAGGGTGAGAGGGAGGAGAACGCGCTGGAGCAGGACGCGTCTGGTGTCATCGCGTCTTCCGGTCGCCCCGGCCAACGTATGGTGGTGGCGAACGGCCAGAGGGACACGATGACCTATATTGCGTTTTTGCGCGCGATCAATGTCGCCGGGCGAACGGTGACGATGGCGCGGCTGCGGGAACTCTTCGTTGATCTCGGCCTGGCCAACGTGCGCAGCTACATTCAGAGCGGCAACATCTTCTTCGAGACGGACGAGACCGACCGGGAGGCCCTGACGCTCACGATCGAGCGGCATCTCCGCCAGGCACTCGGCTATGAGGTTGGCGTCTTCCTGCGCACCATCCCCGAGGTCGAACACCTCCTGGCGCTCGATCCGTTCGGGGGCGTGGAGGTGACCCCCGACCTGCGGCTTTGCGTCGTCTTCGTCGCGACCGCGCCGCGCCAGGATCTCGCCCTCCCGCTCACCTCCCCCAGGGGGGATGCGACGATCGTCGGCGTGACCCCCGGCGAAATCTTGCTGGTGTTACACCTCATCAACGGTCGCCCGGCCGACGCGACCAAGTTCCTGGCAACGGTCTTCGCGGGCACGCCGAGCAAGGGGACGATGCGCTTCTGGGGGACGACCGCCAAGATCCTGGCGGCCGCGCGCCGGGCGTAGGCTGGCGGGGCGATACCATCAACCTCCCTGGATGCCGATATCGAAGGTCGCGACGTAGCCCTCGCCAGCCTTCGTGGTCGTCAGCAGCAACAGATCTTTGTAGATACCATCCCGGTTGTTGCGACGGTCGCGCTGGCCCCGGCTCTCGTATGGTGCTCGGGAGAGGACCTGATCGGAGAGCGTGTCGTCGAAGAAGAGTTGCGAGGTGAACACTTTGCCCACCTCGAGCTGGACTTTGAAGTGGATATGGATGGCGCGACCGCGATACCAGCCGGGATAAATCGTGGTGAAGGTCGCCTTCCCGCTCGCGTCGGTCGCCTGATAGCCGCGCAGGAATTGCTGCCCCGTCGTGTTAGAATCAGCGTCCGCGACATCCGAGTAGGCTCCCGCAGCGTCGCAATGCCAGACCTCGACTCTCGCCCCGGGGAGCGGGGCGCAGCCGTCGCCCGCGATCCGCGAGACGTTGAAGGTGAGGGTCAGGAGCGCGCCCTCCTTGACCGCGCCGGTGCGGGGGTCGGAGCGGATATCGGAGCGATTGAGATTTTCGTCCACGAAGTACGGCCCCTCGGTCGTTTCCGGGCGCACGATGCACGCGGGCAGCGCCGCGACGGTCGCAATCTGGGTGTTCGCCACCGCCACGGTCGCCGCCTGCGCCTGCTGGCTGGCGATCGCCGTTGGCTCTCCCTGCTGCGCGGTCGCTGTCGCCGCTTCGGCGTTGAGGGCGGCGGTAGCTGCCGATCCTGTGGCTGGTGTTGTCGCCGACTGGCCGGGGGCGCACGCGGCCAGCATCGTGATCCCGGCTGTCCCGAGAAGCGCCAGCACTTCGCGTCGGCTCAGGATATGGCCGAGTTGCCGATCATCGTTATCCAGTTCCACGATCATCCTCCAGGTTAGGCCGCCGGGGTCCGACGGTCGGGCGCTTGCAGGAGCATGGCATCGAAATTGTAGCGTCGCCTGGTACTGTAGCGTGGGCCACAGTGATCTAACGCCCATAGGAGAGTTTCTGTAGCAACGGGTGATTGCGAAGGTGGAGACTGATGGCGAACGAGCGCGAGTGGGTGCGGGTAGAAGTCCTCTGGGATGCCGATTCCCACCGTGAAGCTGATTACCGGGGGGATGAGCAGACCGCCGACGAGCTCGGTGATCCTTCGGCGCGGTGGCTAGGGTTCTCGTCTACGCCGCAGGACGGGGGACATCTCAGCAAGCGCAAGCGTAAGAAACTGCGGGGCCAGGGGCGGCAATCCGAGCGTTGAGTGTCGGCAGATCGCGAGAAAGTGCGCGATGCGACAGACGACGATGCGAAAACATCACCCGGCGCCCCAATGGGCCAAGTGACGTTTCCATCCTGAATGCAACCCTCGCGGAGCACACCTCGCCACGACTTGCTAGGTCTTGCCGACTTTCGATGATCGCTCTGGGCCGCTTTGCGGCGGAGGCCCTGTGCTGTCCTGTTTGGCTGCTGTCGCCTCGGTCTTGGCTAGTCGCCTGCGCCTTCCGCCGTTCCTGCCCCATCGCAAAGGGCTGTGTCTCGCCGAGATCGCCGTCACCGAGGAAGGGATAACCCTCCGGCTCTTCGTCGCCCGCCGGACCGCACGCCGCCCCTCCTGCCAGCGTCGCGCACATCGCAGCCACGGTCGCGACGGCCGCACCATCGCCGACCCCCCGTGAGGCGGCACGGCGGTCAGGCTCCGGGTGCGGGTGCGCCGGTCCGTCTGCGGTGTTGCCTCCTGCCCGCAGCGCATCTGCGCCGAGCGACGGGCGCGGCCCGTCGGCCACCACGCGCGGCCGATCCACCGGCTGTGCGACGCGCCGCAACGGATCGGGCTGGCGCTCGGCGGGGACGCCGGTGCCCAGCCGGCGACGGTCCCCGGGCCGCCCGGCTGGCCAGACGACGCTCCCCGGCCTCATCCGCCGCCCGTTTCCGCAAGACCACGCGGTTATTGCTTGTCTGGCCGGTAGACCAGGGCGAGGGTGCCAGAACCGAGCGCCTTGCTCTCGACCAGCCGCAGCTTCGTCGGGGGCGTCCCGTCCGGGAAAAACCGCCTTCCCCTGCCCATGACGAAGGGCTCGACCAGGAACCGGTACTCATCGATCAGATCCGTCCCCAGCAGCGAGTGGACCAGGGTCGCGCTGCCATCGATGATGATGTCTTTGCCCGGCTGCCGCTTCAGTTTGGCGATTTCTTCCACCACATTTCCCGAGATGATGGTGGATTCTTTCCAGGGCGCTGCCGAGAGCGTGGTCGAGACCACATATTTGTGCATCCGGTTGAGGATCGGCCCGGGGCCGTCGCCGGTCGTCTGTTGAGACCAGCCCGGCCACAGCATTTCGTAGGTGACCCGTCCCAGGAGGTACGCGTCGCCTTGCGCGTACTCCTCCGTGATGTGCTGCATCCGCTCGGGGCTATTGGTGTTCTGCCACCAGTGATCCATCGTATCCGCGTCAAAGACACCATCCAGGGTGGTCCACGCTTTCACCCAGAGCTTCCTCATCGATGTTCTCCTAAAAATACGATCTGCTCACCTCTTGCAAGCGAGAAATATACTACCATCATAGACCTAGAATGCGAGTAATAGCGCCAAATTCCGGGCTCAGATTCTGCCAGCCTACGGGAGCGCGGGCTTCGACCTCTCGCGTCAGCGCGTGCTTGCCGCGTGAGGGGGATCATCGAAAGGCGGCAAGATGGCATCATCACAATGCACCACTTCGGGCTGACGCGCACGACGCGGGTGGTGTGGCAGCCGCGTCGGCGGCGTGACCACCGCGTGTAGGGCCTAGTCAAGCGCTCGCTGCGGCCTGAGCATCGCCATCGAGGAGGTGTGCGATGCCCAGGCGACGAGCGGACGACGACCTGCGGCTTGAGCGCTCCTGGGTCTGGGCGGCAGACGCCGAGCGGCGCTGGGTACGGGCGTTC
>CADCWN010000313.1 GCA_902806415.1 uncultured Thermomicrobiales bacterium
CTACCCGCCCGGGCAAGAGGTGCTCCATCCGCGCCCACTGGTCGTCCCGCAACCCGTACCGCCGCGCCATCCTGCCCCCTCGCCGTCAGCCCTCCTCCAGCGCGCCCACCCTACCACAACTGCAGATACGCCCTAGCGACCGACCGTCGGGACTGAACGCCACGAACATCACCCGATCGGTATGGCCGCTGAGGGTGCCGACCGCTCGCCCGCTGGCGATCTCCCAGACGATGGCGATCTTGTCGAATCCGGCCCCGGCCAGGAAGCGCCCGTCGGGACTGAACGCGACGGCGGTGACACTATCGGGGTGGCTGGTCAGGGTCAGCGACTCCTGGCCGGTCGCGACGGACCAGAGCTTCGCGGTGCCATCGAAGCTGCCGGTCGCCAGGGTCGCGCCGTCAGGGCTGAACGCCACCGAGAAGACGCGGGTCGCGTGGCCGACCAACGTCAGCCGGGCGGTGCCGGTGGCGAGATCCCAGATCTTGGCCGTGTTGTCGAGGCTGCCACTGGCGAGGCTCCGCCCATCGGGGCTGAAGGCCACCGAGAAGATCGTGCCGCCATGACCGGTCAGCTGCCCAGTCCGCGCCCCCGAGGCGACATCCCAGAGGAGGATCGTCGTGTCGAAGCCGGTGCTGGCGAGGGTCTTGCCATCGGGGCTGAACGCCAGGCCGAAGACCCAGTTGGAATGCCCGTTCAGCGTGCGCACCTCCCTGCCGCTGGCGACATCCCAGAGCTTGACCGTCATATCGAACGAGGTGGTGGCGAGCAGGGTGCCGTCCGGGCTGAACGCGACGGCGGTGGTCCGATCGGCGTGGCCGGTGAGGGTGCGGAGTTCCCCGCCGGTGGCGACCTCCCAGAGCCGGAGGGTCTTGTCGAAGCCCACGCTGGCGAGGGTCTTGCCATCGGGACTGAAGGCGACCGCGTAGAGGCGATCGGTGTGGCCGGTCAGCGTGCGCGCGCCGCCGCGCGCCGCGACGGTGGCGGTACCCCGCGTCGCCGTGGCGCGCGGCGGGCTGGTGGGGCTGCTCGCGCGGGTGGCCGGTGCGGTCGACACGCCGGTCGGCGGTGCCGCCGGGACGGTGGCCGCGCGGATCGCGGCTGTCGCAGCGGCGGTCGGCGAGGGAACAGACGTGGGCGGGGCGACCGTCGCGGGCTGGGTCGTCGCGGCGGGCGGGTCGCCGCCCCCGCAGGCGACGAGCGCCAACAACGCGCAACCGCCGATCAGCCCACGGACGCCGCAGGTAAGTTGCATCAGCGACCTCATTCCTTTCGCCCGCGCCCACAGGGTGCATCCCCGTCACATGATCCCCATAGCGCGCGACCGGTACGATCCCCGATCGCTGGCGGCATGTCAACCAGCCGCACCGTCAGGGGCGGATCCAGAGACGTCCGGAACGTACCGAGATGGTGCGGCGGGCCGCCGTGGAACTGTCGGGCAGGCGCACCACGTTCTCATCGTGCGCGAGTTGTGCGCGGTCACCTCCGAGCGCGGCGCATCTGCCCGAACCTTGACGCCTCGCTGGTGCCTCAACTACAGTCTGGTCCGGCAGACGCCGTGAGCGAAAAGGAATGCAGGATTCGGATGCTATTCGGCACACGGCGGTCTCACTCGCCACTCGCCACTCGCCACTCGCCACCCTTCCCACTGATCGCCCTCCTCGCGCTGCTCCTGCCGCTGCTGGCGGCGTGTGGCCCCGCGAGGGTCGAGCCGACGACGACGCTGAAGCCATACGCAGCGGCGGAGTACCCGCGCCCGGAATACCTGGCCGACAGCGCCTGGTTGGCGGAGCGCCTGAGCGACCCGTTCACGCGGATCGTGGACCTCTCGCCGCGCGAGGAGTACGAGCGCGGGCACCTGCCGGGCGCGGTCCACATCTGGTGGCAGGATCTGATCGAGGTCAATAATCCCACCTATGGGATGCTGGTGGACCCGGCCAGCCGCAAGCGCGTCTTCGAGCGGGCGGGGATCGACAACACCACCACCGTCGTCGCCTACGACAATGCCGGGGGGCGCCACGCCGCGCGCTTCCTCTGGGCCTTGCTCTACGCCGACTACGCCGCCGGGCGGTTGCTCAATGGCGGCATCGGCGGCTGGCGCTCCGAGGGGAGACCGATCACGCGCGACGTGCCGACGATCGCGCCGACTCGCCTGCCCGACATCGCCCCGAACGAGGCGATCCTGATCAACGGCGACGATCTGCTTGCGGGGCTGGGCGGGGGCGGACTCGCGGTCGTCGACACGCGCACCCTTATGGAAGGGCGCGAGACCTGGGCGGGGCAATTGCGCTTCGGGCGAATTCCCGGTGCGCGCTCGATCCCCTGGGACCGCAACCTCATCCAGAAGAACACCGCCATCGTGCGCGATCCGGGCGAGTTGAGCCGCGTCTACGAGAGCCAGTCGCTCGGGCGCGAGCAGCCGATCGCCGTCTACGGCCTCACCGGGGCCGACGCGGCGCACACCTTCTGGATGCTGCGCCTCCTCGGCTACACCAATGTGCGCCTCTACGACGGTGCCTGGGCCGAGTGGGGGGCCAACCGCCCCGGCACGCCCTATCAGGTCGAGCCCCTGGCGGTCGGCGCGGACCCCGTGCCGGTCGCCGCACTGCCCATCACACCCCGGTAGTGCCGCGCCGCCGCGCGATCGGCACCCGGCGCAATAATCGATCCCACCCCTGGCCAATTTGGCGCATGGGCGTAGGCGGTCCCCTATGGTATTGTTGATCTACCAGCACACCCAGCGCATTTTCTGCCAGCACACCCGGCGCATATGGATAGAATGGTGAAGGACAAGAGATGATCGTCAAGCGCCTCGTCGCCCTCCTGCTTGCCCTCACCTTGCTGACCGCGTGCAGCGGCGCGGCGGCAACCCCGCTCCCAGCGACGAGCGCGCCGAGCGCCACGACGGCCCCGACGACAATCGGGGCCAGCGCCCCGCCGCTCGCCCCGACCGACACCGCCAGCACGGCCAGGGTCGGCGCGAACACCCCAACCGTTCTGGCGGCCCGCACCCCGGGCGTCGCCCCGAGCGCTGCCCCCTCCCCCGTCGTGGCCGCGACCGCCACGCGCGGGGCCACGACGATCACCGGTGGCACCACGACGCGGATCGCCGCGACCGCGGCGGCAGGGTCGGCGCGCGACACCGGCACCGTCCCCAACACCACCCCGGCGGCCGGAGCGGCCCTGATCGAGCAGGCGATCGGCTATCTGCTCGACCGTTATGTCGATGCTCTGCCGACGAACGATCTCTACGGTGCGGCGTACAGTGGCGCGGTGGCGACCTTAAGGGCCTCGGGCAAGGCACCACAGCCCGCCCCGCCCGCACTGACCGGGGCGCGGCAGGCGGACGCGGCGGCGTTCAAGGCCGCCTACCTCGCGCTCGCCGGGGCCGCCGGGCCGGAGATCAACCAGAGCCTCCTCGCCTACGAGTCGCTCCGCGCCGTCGCCGCCGCGATCGACGAGTGCCACACCGCCTTCCTGGACCCCGCGCAGTACCGCTCGGTCAACGCGGGGCTGTCCGGCAACAATACCTACGGCGGGATCGGCGTGACGATCCGCACCCAGACCCGCCCGGCGACGATCGGCGGCATCTTCCCGGACAGCCCGGCGGCGCGGGGCGGACTGCGAACCGGCGACGCGATCCTCAAGGTCGGTGCCACCGACGTGAGCGATCTGCCCGCCGACGCGATCAGCCCGCTGGTGCGCGGCGCGGCGGGGACGCCGGTGACGCTGACGATCGGGCGGACGGGCGAGGTCGCGCCCCTCGTCATCACCCTGATGCGCGCCGATATCCGGGTGCCGGTCTTCACCACCGACGTGCAGATCGCACCGAACGGGACGAAGGTCGGCTACATGAAGCTCTATTCATTCTCGACCGGCGCGGAGGCCCAGGTGCAGGCGGCGCTCGAAGCGTTCGAGGCGGACGGGGTGACCGCCTGGGTCCTCGACCTGCGCGACAACGGCGGCGGCTACATCGACACCCTCTCGGAGATCGCCAGCCGCTTCCTGGATGGCGGTCAACCGGTCGCCTACGAGATCGAGCGCGGCGGGGGCGAGCGGCCGATCGCCACCGACCCGGCGCGCTTCTTCACGCCGCAGCACCCGTTCGCCATCCTGATCAACGGTGGCTCGGCCTCCGCGAGCGAGGCCCTCGCCTCGGCGGCGGCGGACTACGGCTTCGCGCGCCTCTTCGGCCAGCCAACCGCCGGCTGCCTGGCCGGGGCCACCAGCTACCGGCTGGCGGACGGCGCGGCGATGCAGGTCACGATCTGGAAGATCGTCTCGCCGCAACGCCGCGCGATCAACCAGATCGGCCAGCGGCCGGACGAGGAGATCCTGCCCGACCCCACCGGCGCGACCGATCCCGTCCTCGCCGCCGCGGTCGCCTGGCTGGCGACGCAGCCGCAGCCGTAAGCCTTCGACCACCGACTTCAATACTAAAGCCCAGGATCGAATGCTTCAGCCGTGCCTCTCGGGGCACGGCTGAGTGCTATCGCCGACGTTAGCCTCTAACATGCCGCCCCGGCCCCACCGTCGCCACGAACCCCGAGACTTCCGGGTGCAAGTGGCAGGATAGTCGCGCGGTTCATCCTCCCGACGGTCGTAGTACTTTCCGCCGCGCGGATCGGGACTTCCTTGTGACTGTAGTCAATCGCCCTATTCCCTATGCTGGGATAAGCGAGTCGCGCGCGCAGTGTGCGGGTGGGTCGTGCACCACAGCGACGGACAACCGGGCGAGGGAGGGTGTGGCAGGGTGGATAGCGCGGAACGGGCGGTCCCAAAGGGCATCCTCCCACACTGGCAGTTGACGCTGCCGACGTACTCCTTTCTGCAACCGCTGATTACCCCCCTGGCGCGACCACGGATCGCCGGGCTTGTCGCCCTCGTCATCTATCTTCTGCGCGGGATCGTGTCGCCGCACAGCCTGGCGGCAACGAATGTGTCGTACTTCAACTATCTCGCCGATGCGTTCCTCCACGGCCAGCTCGCCTTGCGTCTGGTACCACCGAGCGGCGTTGATCTGGTCGAGTATGCGGGCCGGACCTACCTCTACTGGCCCCCCTTCCCGGCGATCCTGGTCGCACCGTTGGTGGCGCTCTTCGGCGTCGCCGTCAGCGACGTCGTCTACACCGCCGTATTCGGGGCGCTCAGCATCGCCCTGCTCGCCAAGCTGCTCGCCGTACTCGACGCGAGCGGGCTCGCGCCGTTGACCGTGGAGCGACGCGCCTTCCTCGTGACCGCGCTCGCCTTCGGCTCGGTCGTCTTCATCCTCGCCCCGGCGGGCGGGGTTTGGTTCAGCGCGCAGATCATCGGCTGGGTCTGCGTGCTGCTCGCCACGCTCGCGGCCCTGACAGTTTGCGACCGCCGCGGCTATCTTATCGTCGGGGTGGCGCTGGCCTGCGCCACGACGACGCGGATCGGGCTCCTCTTCAATGGCGTCTGGCTCGCCTACTACCTACTCCGGCGCGACTGGTCGCAGCCGCTACGCTGGCGTGCCAGCGCCGTGGTTGTCGCGCTCGCCCCGGTCTTCGTCGCGATGGTGCTGCTCGGCTGGTACAACCTCGCGCGCTTCGGCTCCCCGACCGATATGGGCCTCGCCTGGCACACGATGAACCCGCTTTTCCGGGACGATTTCACCCGTTACGGCGCATTCAACCTCCACTATCTGCCGAAAAATCTCTACTACCATTTCGTCGCCTATCCCCTCTTCTCGCGAGAGGGGTGGATGAGTGGCGGGGGCCTCTTCTGGATGACGCCCATCTTGCTCGGCGCGCCCTACGCGGCATGGCGCGCGCGCCACAACCCGCTCATCTGGGCCTTGCTGCTCAGTTGCCTGCTCGTCTACATCCCGGTCGGTCTCGTAATGGGGCCCGGCTTCCTCACCTTCGGCCCGCGCTATCTCCTCGACCTGATGGTCCCGATCGCGGTGCTGACCGCGATCGGGATTCGCCGCTGGCGTCTGGATACGTTGCGGGTGCTGATGCTCATAAGCTGCGCAACCTATACCATCGGCTCGGTGATCTGGTGGTTCAAGCAGTATTACCTGCGGTAGATCCGTTGACCCTGGACGGCGTGACCGATCGAGCACCATATACCGAGGAGTCGAGGATGCCAAGGATCGCGATCTTCATCGTGGCGTACAACGCCGAGGCGACGCTGGGGGGCGTGATCGAGCGGATCCCCCCGGCGATCCTGGCGAAGGTCGAGGAGATCTTCGTCTTCGACGACGCCAGCCAGGACCGTACCGCGGCGGTCGGGCGCGAGTACGGGCGGCGGCTCGAGCGGGGCAAGCTGGTCATCCACCGCAACCCGGCCAACCTGATGTACGGCGGCAACCAGCGGCGCGGCTATCGGTACGCGATGGAGCGCGGCTTCGATTTCGTCGTCCTGCTGCACGGCGACGGCCAGTACGCCCCCGAGGTGATGCAGGACCTGCTGACCCCCCTGGAGACCGGGCGGGCGCAGCTGGTGATGGGCTCACGGATGCTGGTGCCGGGCGCGGCGCTGCGCGGCAACATGCCCCCCTACAAGTTCGTCGGCAACAAGGTCCTGACCTGGCTGGAGAACCGCCTGATCGGCACCCGCCTCAGCGAATTCCACTCGGGGTATCGGGCCTACTCCGTGGCGGCGCTGCGGACGATCCCGCTGGAGAGCATGACGAGCAACTGGCATTTCGACACGCAGATCATCCTCCAGTTCCTCAAGCGCGGCCACCGCATCGCCGAGGTGCC
>CADCWN010000314.1 GCA_902806415.1 uncultured Thermomicrobiales bacterium
AGTCTTATATGGCGCTCCTTAATCGTTCTCTCTCCGCGCGTCTCTGCGTCTCTGCGCCTCTGCGGTTAAACTATTCCCCGCCCGACTTGCCAAAACGCCCTGCTGCCGCCATCATCTCCACAACGGTTCGGTGACGGTGAGGGGTGGGGATGGGAGAGGTGCTCTGTCGCGGGGTGCGCGGCGCGACAACGGTCGAGACGAATACCGCCGAGGCGATCGTGGCGGCGACGGGCGAACTCCTGCGGACGATGATCGAGGCGAACGCGATCGAGCAGGAGCGGGTGGCGAGCGTGCTGTTCACCACCACGATGGACCTCAATGCCGCCTTCCCGGCGGTCGCCGCGCGCGAGTTGGGCTGGACCGACATCGCCCTGCTCAACGCGCACGAGATGGCGGTCCCCGGCGCGCTCACGCGCTGCATCCGCATCCTCTTGCACCTGAACACCGACCGCACGGCCAAGGAAATCCGCCACATCTATCTGCGCGAGGCGAAGAAGCTGCGCCCCGACCTCGCCATGCAGGCCGGTGGCTGGAGCGAGGCCCTGGAACGGTGAGGTCGAAGGTCGAAGGTCGAAAAGAGCGCTTTCCATTCGGCACTCGGCACGTCTCGACCTTCGACCTTCGACCTTCGACCTTTCCCCCGCTATTAGAGGAGAATTATTGCGATGATCGTTGTCATGCGGAGTGGCTTCGCGCAGGAAGAGTTAGCGCGCGTCACGCAGATGGTGAGCGAGGCGGGGCTGCGCTCGCAGGTGACGCTCGGGGAGAATCAGGCGATCGTCGGGGTGATCGGCGTGCCGATCACCGATCAGTTGCAGGAGGCGTTGGAAGTCCTGCCCGGTGTCGAGCAGATCTTGCGCGTCTCGAAGCGCTATAAGCTCGCCTCGCGCGACTTCCACCCGGAGAACACCCGGTTCAGTGTCGGGCCGGTGACATTCGGCGGCGACGAGATCGTGATCATCGCCGGCCCCTGCTCGGTCGAGGGCGAGGAAGAGTTCTTGCAAGCGGCCGAGCAGTCGCGCGCCGCCGGGGCGACGATGCTGCGAGGAGGAGCCTACAAGCCGCGCACCTCGCCCTACGAGTTCCGGGGGATGGGGGAGCGCGGGCTGGAGATCATGGCCGAGGCGCGCGAGAAGACCGGGCTGCCGATCATCACCGAGGTGATGACGCCCGCCGACGTGCCGCTCGTCGCCAGCTACGCCGATGTCTTGCAGATCGGCGCGCGCAACTCCCAGAACTACCTCTTGCTCGAAGCGGCGGGCGCGGCGGGCAAGCCGGTGATGCTGAAGCGCGGGATGTCGATGCTCTTCGAGGAATGGCTCCTCGCCGCCGAGTACATCATGGCGAGCGGCCAGCCGAATGTCATCCTCTGCGAGCGCGGGATCCGCACCTTCGAGACGGCGACGCGCAACACGCTCGACCTCAGCATGGTGCCGCTGGTCAAGAAGATGAGCCACCTGCCGATTGTGATCGACCCGAGCCACGGCACCGGCAAGGCCGACCTGGTCCCGGCGATGGCGATCGCGGCGGTCGCGGCCGGGGCCGATGCGCTGATGATCGAGATGCACCCGAATCCCGACAAGGCCCTCTCGGACGGGGCGCAGTCGCTCAACCCGGCCCAGTTTGCGGACCTGACGCCGCGCCTGGAAGCGGTGGCGGGGGCGATCGGGCGGCGGCTCGCCCGACTTAACGCGGCGGTCGCGGCGGACTGAGCGGTCCATTACACAAGAGCCTATTGGGGTGGCGGGATGGGGATAACCCCTCCCCGCCGCTGTGGCGGCGACCCTCCCCTGAAGCGGGAGGGTTGGGGGACGGCCACCGTGCTTCCAGGTTCTCCCCCGCGCCTCGGATGGGCGGGTGCCCTTTAAGTGGCGGAGTGCCGAGCGCAGCGAGGCGGGGGTGAGAGCCGTTTCCTCCCACACGCCATGCTGACGCAGACCACGTATCGCGCACCGACACACCCCACCCCGGCTTGGCCGTTGTCGGGCCGGGGTGGGGAGTAAACGATGATACCTGAGATCACTTCGATGCCCGACAGCTCTTTCAACGACGCGGCGCTCGACCCCGACGCACAGACTCAAATCTATCTCGATCACGCGGCGACGACTCCGGTCGATCCGGCGGTCGTCGCCGCGATGCTGCCCCATTGGTCCGCAGGCTGGGGCAACCCGTCAAGCCTCTACGCGGCGGGGCGCGCGGCGCGGGCGGCGATTGACGACTCGCGCGCGGCGGTGGCGCGCGTCCTCGGCTGCACGCCGAACGAGATCGTCTTCACGGGCGGCGGCACGGAGGGAGATAACCTCGCGCTGAAAGGGGTCATCGACGCGGCGCGGGCGGGGGGACAGCCGACCCATCTGATCACGACCGCGACCGAGCACCACGCCGTCCTCCACGCCGCCGACTACCTGGAACGATTCGGCACGGCGGTCACGCGCCTGCCGGTCGATGCCGAGGGCTTCGTGGATCCGGCGGCGGTCGCGGCGGCGATCCGCCCGGAGACGCGCCTGATCTCGGTCATGTACGCCAATAACGAGATCGGGGCGATCCAGCCGATCGCGCGGATTGCGGAGATCGCGCGACGACACAGCATCCCTTTCCACACCGACGCGGTCCAGGCGGCGGGCAGCCTCTCGCTCGATGTGCGTGATCTCGGCGTCGATCTCCTCTCGATCGCGGCGCACAAGTTCTACGGGCCGAAGGGGGTCGGCGCGCTCTATATCCGCAACGGCACGCCGATCCTCTATCAGCAGCAGGGCGGGCCGCAGGAGGGCGACCGGCGCGGCGGCACGGAGAATGTCGCCGGGATCGTCGGGTTGGCGACCGCGCTGACGCGCGCCGAGGTCGAGCTCCCGGCCTACAACGCCCATTGCCGCGCCCTCCGCGATCGGCTGATCGACGGTATCCTCACCACTATCCCCGACAGCCGACTCAACGGCCCGCGCGACCAGCGCCGCCTGGCGAACAACGTCAACGTCGCCTTCGCCGGGGTCGAGGGCGAGAGCCTGATTATCGCCCTCGACCTGGCGGGGATTGCCGCCTCCAGCGGCTCGGCCTGCACTACCGGCGCGACCGAGCCGAGCCACGTCCTCCGCGCCATCGGCATCCCCGACGCCTGGATCAATGGCAGCCTCCGCCTCACCGTCGGTCGCGACAACACCGCCGCCGAGATCGACATAGTCCTCACACTCCTCCCCGGCCTCATCACCCGCCTCCGCGCTAACTCGTGGTAAAGTGCGCTTCACCGCAGAGACGCAGAGACGCAGAGCGTCGCAGAGAGGCAAAGCCGTCGAGAGGGTTGTGATGCAACAGCTGGCGCGGTGGACGACGATGAAAGATCTGACGAACGACATTATCGGCGCGGCGGTAGAGGTACACCGTTATCTCGGCCCGGGGCTTTTGGAATCAACGTACCAGGAGTGCTTGTGCCAGGAGCTACTGCTGAGGGACATTCCATATCAGCGCCAAGTTCCTCTACGTCTGCACTACAAAGGCGTCGACATAGAAGATAAGCATCGCGTCGATCTATTGGTGGCCGAGCGAGTGATACTCGAACTGAAAACGGTCGAGGGCCTTCTACCAGTCCATGACGCACAACTGCTCAGCTATCTACGTCTTGGCCGCTGGCCGATAGGCTTGCTGATCAATTTCCACGTCCCTGTCCTCGCCGAAGGAATCCGCCGAAAGGTCTGGCAGTATAAGGAGTAGGTTCTTCGTTTCGTCCTCCCTCTCTGCGCCACTCTGCGTCTCTGCGGTGAAAAAAGGAGGTATCTCGTGGTCGATACGTTTCGCAGCAACCTGATCGGTCAGGAACTCGCGGCGGTGGACACCCCGGCGCTGACCATCGATCTCGACGCGATGGAGCACAATCTCCGCACAATGGCAGACTTCTTCGCCGACAAGAAGGCGAAGCTGCGCCCGCACGCCAAGACCCACAAGAGCCCCGTGATCGCCCACAAGCAGCTGGCGCTCGGCGCGGTCGGGATCACCTGCGCCAAGCTCGGCGAGGCCGAGGTGATGGTCGAGGCGGGGGTGCGCGACGTCCTCGTCGCCAACCAGATCGTCGGGCCGCTGAAGATCGCCCGCCTGATCGGGCTGCTCCACCACGGGCGCGTCACCGTCGCGGTCGACGACCCGGCCAATCTGCGCGATCTGGCGCGGGCGGCGGGCGCACAAGGGGTGACTCTCGACGTGCTGATCGAGGTTAATACCGGGATGGACCGCTGCGGGGTCGAACCGGGCGCGGAGGCGGTGACGCTGGCGAAGATCGCCGCCGATCTCCCCGGTATCCGCTTCCGGGGGATCCAGGCGTATGAAGGGCATTTGGTCAACATCGCCGCCGAGGATGATCGGGCGGCGCGCGTCCGCGCGGCGATGGCCCCGATCGTCGAGACGCGCGGGCAGATCGAGGCGGCGGGGCTCCCGGTCGAGATCGTCTCCGGCGGCGGCACCGGCACCTTCGCGATGACCGGCACGGTCGAGGGGTTCGACGAGGTCCAGGCCGGATCGTACGTTTTCATGGACACGAAGTACGGCGAGGTCGGCGGAATCGGCGAGCGGTTCCGCCCCGCGCTGACGGTGCTGGCGACGATCATCAGCCGCCCGACCGCCGAGCGCGCCGTGATCGACATCGGTCGCAAGACGCTGGGGACGGATCACGGCACGCCGCAACTCCTCGGTCACGAGGCCGACGCGCAGTTCGCGGGCTTCTCGGAGGAGCACACCAAGCTGACCCTCAGCGGCGCGGCGCGCGACCTGCGTCCCGGCGATCAGGTGCGGATCATCCCCGGCCACGGCTGCACGACGGTCAACCTCTACGATCGCTACGTCGGCGAGCGCGGCGGGATCGTCGAGGCGATCTGGCCGATCGCCGGGCGCGGGCGGGCACAATAAGCGCGCCCGATCCGGGCGAGTGCCACAAGGAGGGATCATGTCTCGCGTCAGGGCATTCTTCGGTGACCTCTTCCTGCGCCGCCCCGCCCGTAAGCGGTCGCTGGAGGAGCATCTGGCGGTGTTGGAAAAGTCGGGCGAGGCCCTCCAGGCGCGCGCGGCGCGCGCTGCCGCGACCGACGCCAACCGCGCCCATCTGCGCCACATCATCGGCATCGAGCGCTGGGGCCAGCGGCGACTCGGGACAATCCTGGGGCAACCACCGATAGCTGATGAGTCCGACAGTTACCAGCCAGCCGCCGCACTCGACTGGCCGACATTGCGCGAAGAACTGATCAGGACGCGCCAGGAGACGGTCACACTCGGTCGGCAGATCGCGGCGCGCGGGATCGACGATGCCGTTACCGCGCGGCACAACGACATCGGCGCCCTGAACGCGCGCGAGTGGCTTCGCTACCTCGCGGTACACGCCCGCGTGGAGAGCTTGCGCCTGCGCTGAAGTCCCAACCTACGAGATCGAGGAGATGGCTACCCCGCGTCGTCGCCTTCGGCCGCCGACGGGGCAAAGGGGATGCCCGCGAAGAGGCGATCGAGCGGCAGGGCGAAGCCAGGGAGTAGCGGACTCGTCAGGGTAGCTCCAGGGCCGAGTGTGGCGACGGGCACGAGGAACGCGCCATCGCGCCGATAGACCTCGATCGCGTGCCGGGGCCAGTCGGCGATCCAGTACTCATCCACCCCGCGCCTGGCATACAGCTTCAGCTTCGTCTCGCGGTCGCGCAGGATATTCTTGCGCCCCGGCGATAGCACCTCGACCACCAGTTCCGGCGCGGCGCGCAGCTTGCCGCCCTCCAGGATACGCGCCAGTCGCTCCCGGCTGGCCCAGGTCACGTCGGGAGCAACATCATCGTCGTCCGCGAAGATGAGGCCCGGCGCGACTGCGGCCAAACCTGCTCCCGTCGGCGCACCCCATGTATCGAGCGCCCCGCTCAAACGGCCGCAGAAGACCTGATGGTAGAAGTGCGGCTGAGTCGACACGAACAGCTCCCCATCGATAATCTCGCGGCGCTTCCCATCCTCAGGGAAATTCGCGAGATCGGCGGAGGTCCAGCGTAGCGCGGTATCCATGCTCTTCCCCTGCTTCTGATCGCTGGTGCCGGAGGGCAAAATGACGATTTCGATCACAGTATACGCGATGTGCCGCGCCGACATTCGCCGCCCGCGCGCCCGCCCATCCACCCCGTTGAGAGCCCGGCCAGCGGGAACGAAGTCGCTCTGGAAATGACGAACGTACGCGCTATAATGAGACGCCCGAAGCGGGAGAAAGTCGCGATGATTTGGTATACTTTACCCTGTTATTGCCCCTCTGCCGACGCCCAAGATTGTGGCGAGGCGCGGTCTGCTCAGGAGGAGGAAAACGTGCCGGATTTCAGAGTTGACTCGCCCTTCGAGCCGACCGGCGACCAGCCGAAAGCGATCGCTGAACTGGCCGATGGCCTCAATGCGGGGCTGAAGCATCAGACGTTGCTCGGCGTCACCGGCTCGGGCAAGACCTACACGATGTCGAAGGTGATCGAGCGGGTCCAGCGACCGACCCTCATCCTCGCCCACAACAAGACCCTCGCGGCGCAGCTCTACTCCGAGTTCAAGGAGTTCTTCCCGCAGAACGCGGTCGAGTACTTCGTCTCCTACTATGACTACTATCAGCCGGAGGCGTATGTCGCGCGCTCCGATACCTACATCGAGAAGGAATCCCAGGTCAACGAGGAGATCGACCGCCTGCGCCACGCGGCGACCCGCTCGCTCCTCACGCGGCGTGACACGATCATCGTCGCCTCGGTCTCCTGCATCTACGGCATCGGCTCGCCGGAAGAATATGGCAAGACGATCGTCTCACTGAAGCGCGGCGAGGTCGTGCGGCGCGACAAGGTGCTGCGCCACCTGATCGACATCCAGTACGAGCGCAACGATGTCAACTTCGTGCGCGGCACCTTCCGCGTGCGGGGCGACACCCTCGAAATCTTCCCGGCCTACGAGCAGGTCGCCCTGCGCATCTCCTTCTTCGGCGACGAGATCGAGCGGATCGTCGAGGTCGATCCGCTGACCGGCGAGGTCCTGGTCGAGCGGACGCAGACCGACATCTACCCGGCCAAGCACTTCGTCACCACCGAGGAGAAGCTGCGCGAGGCGGTCAAGGATATCGAGGCCGAGCTAGCAGCGCGGCTGAAGGAGATGGAAGGCCAAGGCAAGATCCTGGAGGCCGCGCGGCTGAAGCAGCGCACGACCTATGACCTAGAGATGCTGCAGCAGGTCGGCTACTGCAACGGCGTCGAGAACTACTCGCGCCACCTCGCGCGGCGCGGGCAGGGCGAGCAGCCGTGGACCCTCCTCGATTACTTCCCCGACGACTACCTGGTGATGGTCGATGAGTCGCACATCTCGCTGCCGCAAGTGCGCGGGATGTACGGCGGCGACCGCAGCCGCAAGGAGATCCTGGTCGATTACGGCTTCCGCCTCCCCTCGGCCCTCGACAACCGCCCGCTGATGTTCGACGAGTTCATGGCCCATCTCCGGCAGGCGGTCTACGTCTCGGCGACGCCGGGGCCGTTCGAGTACGAGCACAGCGAACGGGTGGTGCAGCAGGTCATCCGCCCGACCGGGCTGATCGACCCGGAGATCAGCGTGCGCCCGACCGCCGGGCAGATCGATGACCTCCTGGCCGAGACCCACGCACGGATCAAGAAAGGCCAGCGCGTCCTGATGACGACGCTGACGAAGCGGATGGCGGAGGACCTGACGGACTATCTGAAAGAAGCCGGTATCCGCACCCAATATCTCCACCACGACATCGAGACGCTGGAACGGGTGGAAATCCTGCGCGACCTCCGGTTCGGGGTCTACGATGTCGTCGTCGGGATCAACCTCCTGCGTGAGGGGCTCGACCTGCCGGAAGTCTCGCTGGTCGTTATCCTCGACGCCGACAAGGAAGGGTTCTTGCGCTCCGAAGGGGCGCTTATCCAGACGATCGGGCGCGCGGCGCGGCATATCGAGGGTCAGGTGATCCTCTATGCCGACAACATGACCGGCTCGATGGACCGCGCGATCAGCGAGACCTACCGTCGTCGCGCTATCCAGCAGGCGTACAACGAAGAACACGGGATCGTCCCGCGCGGCGTCAGCAAGGCGATCAAGGATCTCACCGACCGGGTGCGCCAGGTCGCCGAGGAGAGCGGCGCTTACGACGCGAAGGGCGGCGACGGTGCCGGTGTGATCGCCGAGTTGCCGAAGGACGAGTTGGCCCGGATCATCCGCGACCTGGAAGGTCAGATGAAGCAGTCGGCCAAGATGCTCGAATTCGAGAAGGCCGGGCAGTTCCGCGATCAGATCATCGAACTCCGCAAAGTGATGGAGGGCAACCCCGGCGATCTGGTGAAGCACGTCGTCAATATCGACGCGACGGCCAAGCAGCCGAACGGCAAGGGCCGGGAGAAGGCTGCGGCGGGGGCGGCATCGAACGGCGACAAGAGCGGCGGCAAGGCCGCGCCGCGTCGTCGCTCGCGCTATTCGTAAACGCTACCAATCCGGGCGGTCAATCGGCACCGAGGGGGATGAGCCTGATGATAGGCTCATCCCCCTCGCTACGTCTCAACTCATTCGCATACGTGAATTGGCAGTCGCGCGGGCGCTCTGGCCCTCCCAGCCGGGGCTCCGTACAATTAAGGTGTGCGATGCCGTGAGGCCGCGCGAGGCCACCGAGCTAACGGCACCGAAGTTGCGACAGCGGACGGCGATTAGGGTTCCGATCAGAGCGGCGGCAAACAGCGGACACGCCACCCCGTACCTTACGGGTGCCAGGGCGATGTGAGGAGTACTACGGCCATGACCGAGCCACTATCCGAACTGGAGATCGGCCTGATCGGCTTCGCGCTGACCTTGTTAATCTTCGCCGTGCAAGGGTTCATCTCCGTCCTGCTCGAAGGCCGGGAGCTGCACCTGGGGCGCGTGCGACCGCGCCTCACCAACCCGCTGAGCATGGCGATCGTCATCTTCAGCATGCTGCTGCTGGTGATCGCGGGTTTTCTGGGCTACGGGATCGCGGTCGGCTGGGAACCGTATCTGATCGGCACGCTCGCCGGACTCGGTTCCATCGACATGGCGCTGCTGCTCGTCTTCTACAAGGAAGGGTTCGTCGGCAGCGAGGCGCACTTCGATGAGCGCGACGACGGTGTCCCCTGGTAGGGCGGTGGCGCTGGAATAAGGACAGGGTCGAGGATGACGGGCCGGGGTACAACGGGGTACCGGGCCAGGGCACACCAGGAGTAGGGGCGATGACGATCACGGGAGACCAGCGGCAGCTACAGGGTGGTGCCCCACTACACGACGATGACGACTATTACGAGCAGGACAATTTCGGGCGCTTCAGCCGCCGGAATATGTTGCGCTGGCTGATCGGCCTGAGCACCGGCGCGTTCGCGCTGGCCTTCGGCGTGCCGACCTTCGCCATCAAGAGCCTCCAGCTCACCGTGCAGGAGATTGGCGCTGGCGACCAACTCGTCTACGCCACGGCGGCCTCAGGCGCGGCGGCGGGCGACCCGATCCAGGCGAGCGCTATCCAGGTCGGCTCGGCGGTGCAGGCGTTCCCCAAGGGCAAGGCCGATAACCAGCAGAATCTGGTCGAGATTGTGCGAACCGCGCCCGGCTCGGGCAAGGAAGGCTTGGTCGCCTACAGCGCCATCTGCACCCACCTGGGCTGTGTCGTCTATGCGAACTTAACCAATGAGGGCCGGATTGGTTGCCCCTGCCATGCCAGTCAGTTCGATCCCGCGAACGATGCGGCGGTGGTCGGTGGGCCGGCGCCGCGACCGCTGCCGAGCCTGCCGATCGAGGTGGCCGCCGATGGCACTATCACCGCCGCCGGTCCCTTCGATGGCAAGGTCGGCGTTGCGTAAAGACCCACGAGAGTAAGGATTAAGGCGATGGCGCGGCAGGGACGATCACAAGGGCGGCGCGCGGCACCGAACCGACAACCGGGTACAGTTCAGCAGGGACAAACGACACCGGCCAGACAACCGGACAAGGTCCGGCAGGTGCAGGAGGAGACGGCGCGCAGCGCCACCTCCACTCTGGAGAAGCACGAGTACAGTGGTTTCATGGGCTGGCTCGATGAGCGGGTGGGGATAGAGGGTTTTTACCGCAAGTTCGGGCATAAGGCATTCCCGGTCCACACCTCGTTCTTCCTCGGCGAGATGTGCGTATTCAGCTTCGTCATCCTCGTGGCGACCGGGGCCTACCTGGGGCTGATCTATGTCCCCTCCAACGTGGAGGTGGACTATAACGGGCAGAAACTCCCCGAGGCCTACGCCAGCGTGAAGCTGATCGAGTCGATCCCGGTGGCGAATATCTTCCGCAATGTCCACCACTGGGGTGCCCATGTGATGATCGCCTCGGTGATCCTCCACTCGATGCGCGTCTTTTTCACCGGTGCCTACCGCAAGCCGCGCGAACTCAATTGGGTTATCGGCGTCGTCCTGCTGATCCTCACGATCGGTGCCGGCTTCATCGGTTATTCGTTGCCCTACGACTCCTACGCCGTGACCGCCACCGGCATCGGCTACTCGATCGCCCGCTCGATCCCGCTGGTCGGCAACATCGCCGCCGAATTGGTCTTCGGCGGGGCTTTCCCGACCCTCGGCTCGTTGCCACGCCTCTACACCCTGCACATCTTCATCGTGCCCGCCCTGCTCACGGCGGTGATGGGCCTGCACCTCGTCCTGATCATCAAGCAGAAGCACACCCAGCCGGGCTACGCGCGGAAGATCGCCGAACCCGGCAAGGTCCTCGGCGTGTCCCTCTGGCCGTACCAGGCGATCCTCGCCGGGCAGTTACTCTTCTTCATGTTCGGCGGGCTCTTCCTCCTCTCGGCCTTCGTGCCGGTCCACCCGCTCGATGCTTTTGGCCCCCCTGGACCGCAGACGCCCGAGGTCAAGCCCGACTGGTATCTGATGTGGACCTACGGCTTCCTGAAGCTGGTGCCGCCCCAAGCGACCCTCACCCTGCCGGGCGGGATCACGATCGGGCCGGAGTTCCTGGGTGGCCTGGTCTTCCCGGGACTCCTCTTCAGCGTCCTCACCGCCGCGCCCTGGCTCGACCGGACCAATCGCAGCGGCAAGCGCTACGAGTATCTGGAACCGGCGCGCCAGAGCCCGCTGCGCCTCGCCCTGGGGATCGGTTTCATGGCCTACATCGGCGCGCTCTTCATCGCCGCGTATTACGATTCGATCGGCCTGACGATCCTGCAAACCTGGCTCGTGACGATCGCCATCCCGCTCGTCACCGCCGCGGGGGTCTTCCTCTGGCAGAAGCAGGCCGCGGCCTACCGCGAGGAGAACTTCGACCCGACGGCGGAAGATATGCCGCCAAAGATCGAGAACTTGCCAGCGGACTGACGACCGCAACGGTCGGGCGGGCAGCGGCACAAGGTGAGGGCCGGGGCGATAACGCCCCGGCCCTCACCTTTCATCATGCCAACAGTCCTCGCATGGACCTACTTCAACGCCGATCGACGATGACTCGGCCCCCTTGCAGCACCAACGCTGGCGCGGCGAGCGCGGCGAGATCGCTCGTCGGGTCGTGCTGCACGCCGATCAGATCGGCGACGCGGCCAGGGACGAGGGTGCCGATCCGGTCGGCGAGTTGGCACGCGGCGGCGGCGCGCCCGGTCGCCGCGCCGATCGCCTCCAACGATGTCAGCCCGGCGGCGACGAGGAGTTGCAGTTCGCGGTAGAGGGTATCGAAGCGCGTGTAGCGCCAGCCGGCATCGTTGCCAGCGACCAGCGGCACGCCCAGTTCGTGCAGGGAGCGCGCGTTGGCGATCGTGTCGTCGTCGCGGTTCGGCGTCTCCACGACGATCTGCGCCTCCTCCGGCGTGGCGATCCCCAGGGCGTGACGCTCCTTCATCTTGATCATCGAGTCCGCGCCGACCTGGAGGGTCGGCGTGACGTAGACACCGGAGGCGGCGACGCGCCGGGCGATCGACTCGTCGTAACGCCAGAGGCGGTCGGGGGCCATGAACGAGCAATGCTCGATATGGTCGGCCCCGGCGTCGAGCGCCAGGGAGATCGATTCGGTGGCGATGCAGTGGCACGAGGCGAGCTTGCCGATCCGGTGCGCCTCGCGGACCGCCGCCGTCAACTCGTCGAGGTCGAACGTGGGGAACTCGGCGTAGGTGCCGACGGTGCCGCCGCCCGCTGCCATGATCTTGATGAAATCCGCCCCTTCCGCGAGCAATTGGCGCGCGGCTTGGCGCATCGCGTCGGCCCCATCGACCTCGCCGCCGAAGTAGCGGCAATGCCCGCCGGTGATCGTCAGGGGCCGACCGGAGAGGACGAAGCGCGGCCCCGCGACGATCCCGGCGCGGATCGCGTCGCGCAGCCGGAACATCAGTCGGCCCTTACCGCCACAATCGCGGATCGTCGTCACGCCCGAATGCAGCGCCGCCAGCGCGTTCGTGTGCGCTTGGAGGAGGAGCAGTTCGTCGGGCAGCGCCATCCAGTCGGCGAACGAAGTGCCGTCGCCGGGGAGGATCGTATGGGCGTGCATATTGATCAGGCCGGGGAGGACGAAGAACTCGCCGAGATCCTGGGTCGGCAGGCCGCGCGGGGTGGCCTCCCACGGCGCGACCTGCGTCACCATCCCACCCTCGATCGTGAGCGCCACCTGTCGCCGTGGCTCCGTGCCGGTGCCGTCGATCAGCCAGCCCGCGCGCACGAGCATCGCCCCGTTGTTCATCCAGCCCTCCTCGCGATACGTATCGTTGTCAGTCGGGTGCGGCTAGCTCATCATGAGTGCGCCCGGTGGGTAGCTGGCATACCGTCGGCAGAGTGTATGCGAGCGCGGCATCGCGTACAATCGGCGCGACGAGAGGCTGGGCGGGGTGGCGGGGAGGAGCAGGGGGATGCCGGACATCGCGCCATTGCGCCGCGTCCCCTTCCTGGCGATCCTGCCGGACGATGATCTGGCCTGGCTCGCCGAGCGGACGCGGCCACGGCACTATCGCGCGGGGACGACGATCTTCCATCGCGATGATCCCGGCACGACGCTGCACATCATCACCGGTGGGCTGGTTAAGCTGGTGCTGGCCTCGCCGGAAGGGCGGGAGGTGACGGTCGGTATCCTCGATGCGGGCGACTTCTTCGGCGAGTTGGCGCTGCTCGATGGCGGGGTGCGCTCGGCCAGCGCGGTCGCGCTCGAAGCGACGGAGACGCTGACGCTCGACCGCGAGCCGTTCGCGGCGCTCCTGGCGCGGCATCCCCAGGTCGCGACCGCCCTGCTCGGCGCCCTCGGCGATCGCCTGCGCCGCACCGATGAGCTCATCCAGGACATCCTCTTCCTCGACCTGCCGGGGCGCCTCGCCAAGCAACTGCTCGCCCTGGCCGAGGAACGCGGGGTCGCGACGGAGGCGGGTATTCGGATCGAGCTGCGCCTGAGCCAGAGCGAGCTGGCGGCAGTCATCGGGGCGACGCGCGAGAGCGTCAATCGGTGTCTCAACGCCTACGCCGATCGTGGGGTCCTCGACCTCGATCGCGACACGATCACCCTGCGCGCCCCGGAAATCCTGCGCGCGCGGATCTACTAGCGTTGGGCAGGGAACAACGACCGGGGGGCGGGCCGACCATAGGATGGTCGGCCCGCGCCCCCGGTCTCGGCCGGAAGCGATTACTCGTCCGTGGATCGGCGACGCCGCAGGAAATCTTCGACGTCCTGGATCAAGCCCTTACCGGTATTGTTATTGCGCGAGCGCCGGAATGTCTCGGCTTCCGCCTCGTCATCGTCATCGTCGTCGTGATCGTCGTTCTGCGTCTCCAGGCTATTGATATAGGAGGTCGCCTCGGGATCGTGCGCGACCGCCTCATTCACCTGGGCGACGAACGTATCGGCCTCGCTCGACAACTCTTGCAGATCGAGCTTGAGGTCGAGCAGTTCGTCAAGGCGGCGCAGAATACCGAGCGTCACCATCGGGTTCGGCGAGGCCGACAGGTAGTGCGGCGCATGGCCCCAGAAGCTCGCCCCGCCGATCCCCGCCTTGACACAAGCGTCGGTCAGGATTCCGACGATCCCGGTCGGTCCCTCATAGCGCGAGCCGCGCGCCGTCTGGCGACCGAGCCGGGCGCGCAACGCCTCGTCGGTCGCGGTGACGTTGACGCGCGACGGTCGCCCGTGCGGCACATCGGCGAGCAGCGCGCCGACGGTGAT
Source organism: uncultured Thermomicrobiales bacterium (assembly GCA_902806415.1). Classification (GTDB taxonomy): domain Bacteria; phylum Chloroflexota; class Chloroflexia; order Thermomicrobiales; family CADCWN01; genus CADCWN01. The sequence continues at coordinate 14,137 of CADCWN010000314.1, forward strand.
CAGCGTGCTGACCTCGAACTCGCGCACGATGTCGAGGAATGCCTTGGTGAACCGTCGCCATTTCAGCGACGGCTCGACGCCGATGAAGACGATGAAGTCGCGGTCGTGCTCCGGGTCGCGATAGTAGGAAAACTCATTCGAGGGCCAGTCGATCCGGCGCTCGTTGTTGTCATCAAGCCCGACCATCGGGCGGACCTCGGTGAAATCGTAGAATTCCTCGGCGTCGATCTCCGCGAACGGTGTGGTATCCCATGCATCTTGCAGGAATTCGAGCGCCCCCGTGGCCCCCTCGGCGGCGTCGTTCCAGCCCTCGAAGGCGACGAGCATGATCGGGCGACGGAGTTGCGGGCGCTCGCTGATGATCAGGTCGTCGTTCGGGCTGGGGCCGGTACCCGGTTCGTGCTGCTTGTCTGACATTCACCCCTCCATCGGGCCGGGTTTCCCCGTGTCGCCCGTTCCACGGCACGGCCCATTCCGCTAAGTATACTTGCAAGCCGTTCGGGTGGTAGTTGCGAGTCGTCAGTCGTCAGTCGTCAGTCGTCAGTATCTCGGTGCAAGGCTCTTGACTCATCCCTGGCAGCATCTCACTGACGACTGACGACTGACGACTCACTCACTCGCCCACGGCGTTGACATGGTGCGTGACCCTGAGCAATCGCCCGGCACGATCGATCACGATCGCGACGAGATCGACGCGCCAGATGCGCCGCTCGTGCTCGGGATGCGCCTGGAGGAAGAGTTCGCCTAGGCGCAGCAAGCGCGCGGCTTTCCGACCGGCGATCGACTCTTCCGGCGTGCCGTGACTCTCGCCGCGCCGAGTGCGGACCTCCACGAAGACCAGTTCCTCGCCATCGAGGGTGACGAGATCGATCTCGCCCGCTGCGCAACGCCAGCCGCGCGCCAGGATCACGTGGCCGCGACCAGCCAAGAGATGGGCGGCGTGATCCTCGCCGAAGTCGCCGAGGCGTTTGCGCGGGGTACGCCGGTCGGTCATCGCCGCGCCGGGGTCGCCGCGAGCGCCCGCAACGGCGCGAACGACCGGCGGTGCTCCGCGCAGGGGCCATGCTCGCGCAGGGCGGCGTGGTGGATGGCGGTGCCATAGCCTTTGTGTCGCCCGAAGCCATAGGCGGGATAGTCCCGATCGAGGGCGACGAGGGCGCGATCGCGCGTCACCTTGGCGACGATCGAGGCGGCGGCGATCGAGAGACAATCGCGATCGCCGCGCACGATCGGGGTCTGCGGCAGCGGGGAGGCGGGGAGGCGGAAGGCATCGAGGAGCAGATAATCGGGCGCGGGCGTCAGCGCGGCGACCGCCCGCGCCCAGGCCAGCCGATTCGCCGCGCCGAGGCCGATCCGGTCGAGTTCAGCCGCCGGGACCCAACCGACGCCGATCGCGCGCGCCACCGCCTCGATGCTCGTCAGCAACGCAGCCCGCCGCGCGGCGTCGAGCAGCTTCGAGTCGCGCACACCGCGCAACCGCGCCAGCAACGCCGCCTCATCAGTCGCGCCCAGGTCCGGCAGGATAACGGCGGCGGCGACGAGCGGTCCGGCCCAGGCACCACGCCCGGCCTCGTCCACCCCGGCGATCGCGCGATAGCCCGCGCTCGCCAGGGCCGCTTCGCGCGCCAAGCCCGGTGTCACCGCCCTGGCCATCGCTCCCCTCCGCAACGAACTTAAGTACTACGGCACCGGGGCGCGACCCTCACGGATCGCGCCCCGGTAACAGAGTGATTTGTTCACTGGGCGATATGTCGGCCTAGTCGGTCGACTTCGCGGCAGCGGCGGCGGCCCGACCCTTGGCGATGAAACCCTTCGGCCGGCGCTCCTTGATCCGCGCCGCCCTGCCGGTGAGCCCGCGCAGATAGTAGAGCTTCGCGCGCCGCACCTTGCCGAGGCGCACGACCTCGATCCTATCGAGGCGGGGACTGTTGATCAGGAAGGTACGCTCGACGCCGATCCCGTTGGCCGAGATGCGGCGGATGGTGAAGTTCTCGTTGATCCCGCCGGAGCGACGGCTGATCACCACGCCCTCGAACGCCTGGATCCGCTCGCGCGTCCCCTCGACTACCTTCACCTGCGCGCGCACGGTGTCGCCCGCCCGGAAGACGGGGATGTCGCTGCGCATCTGCTCGCGCTCGATCTCGCGAATGACACTCGCGTTCGCCATACTTGTTCCTCATCCTTCTCAGCGGGTAGCGCTGCGGCACGGCGCAGATACCCCGATGGTCGGTCGCAACGGCCACATTTATGCCGACGACACAGAAAATCCTCCGCGCGCGGAGGACGGTTCGTCGGGCAGTATAGCAGAACGTCCCGCACGTGAGCAATGGCGCATGGCGGCTGAAGCCGCGCCTCGCGGGCGGCGGCCGCCACCAAGTCCGCCTGTGCGGGCTGGGATCGCCACCCACCCAGCCTCCGCAGGGAGGCTTCGTGGCCCGCTGGCCCGCGAGGCGCGGCTTCAGCCGCCAGCCAGCACCTCGCGCATAAGCCCTGATAGTTGGATGGACGAGGGGTTGAACCACAGAGCGCACAGAGCGCACAGAGCGGGGCCGAGGGACGAGAGATACACTCGAGCGGCAGTCATAAAAATCAGGGCAACTCCCTTTGTAATCCGCAAGATCGGACAGAAGTACAGATGGCGTCGCCTTGACACCCCAACGGAGCGGTGCTATGTAGAGGGGTATCATCGAGTCGATCGATCGAGAGAAGCTGTGTGAACTGAGAGGCGGGAAGCGCGATGACGATCACCACCGAGCCATTCGAGATGAGCCTCGCGGCGCTGCGCGCCCGGCGCGGCAACAAATGGAACCGCTACCCCGCAGATGTCATGCCGGCCTGGGTCGCGGATATGGATTTCACGATCGCCGAGCCGATCCAGCGGGCGATCGAGAAGCTGATCGTCGAGGAGCGCGACTACGGCTACGGCTACCGCGCCGGGGAGAACAGCCTCCCGGCGGCTTTCGCCCATCGTATGAACGATCGCTATGGCTGGGCGATCGACCAGGATCTGGTGCTGAACGTCACCGGCACCGTGCAGGGGATGTTCGTCTCGACGATGGGGCTGAGCGAGCCGGGCGACGGCGTGCTGATCCAGACCCCGATCTACCCCCCTTTCCTGATGACGATCGAGAAGAGCGGGCGACGGCTGGTCGAGAATCCGCTGCGCGACACCGGCTCCGGCTGGGAGCTCGATATCGAGGGGATGCGCGCGGCGGCCGACGCGGGGACGAAAGTCCTCCTCTTCTGCAATCCGCACAACCCCACCGGGCGGGTCTACACCCGCGAGGAGTTGCAGGCGGTCGGTGATCTGGCGGTCGAGCGTGATCTGGTAATCATCTCCGATGAGGTCCACGCCGACCTCATCTACAGCGGCCACAAGCATATCCCCATCGCGACCCTCAGCCCAGAGATCGCCGCGCGCACGGTGACACTGACCGCCGCGAGCAAGGGATTCAACCTGGCGGCGCTGCGCTGCTCGGTGATCTACTTCGGCTCACAGGCGCTCCGCGAGCGCTTTCGCCGCGTCCTGCCCGACTACGTGCTCGGCTCGTCCAGCGTCGTCGGGATCGACGCGACCGTGGCGGCGTGGTACCACGGCCAGCCCTGGCTCGACGAGGTGCTGAAGAAGTTGGAAGCCAATCGCGATTATGTCGCCCAGTTCATCAAGGACCAGATGCCGGGAATCCGCCACCACCCGCCGCAGGGAACCTACCTCTCCTGGCTGAACTGCGAGGATTTGGGCCTGCCCGGCGAGAGCCCGTATCACTTCTTCCTGGAAGAGGCGAAGGTCGGGTTCAATCAGGGCGGCGACTTCGGGCCGCTCGGCAAAAATTCCGTGCGCCTGAACTTCGCCACCAGCCGCGAGGTGCTGGACGAGGTGCTGGGGCGGATGGCCGACGCCATCGAGCGGGCACCGGCCCTGGCGCGGTAAGGTCGCGAACGAGCGCACGGCGGGCGAGAAAGAGGGGGGGTGGCCGGGGAGAAGTCCCCGGCCACCCCCCCTCTCGCTGAATGCTGCGCTTCGCGAATACGTATGCAGTTGGCTGGTGCGCCCGCATCGCTTCACCCTCCCGCTTCAGGGAAGGGTGAAGCGATGCGGGCGGCGGGGAGGGGTCATCCCACACTCACAAACCCACAGCCATTCGCGAAACGGGCCGACAAGGAACTGGCTCAAATATTCTTGGCGATCACGGCGATCGCCTCGGCCAGCTGATCGATCTCGTCCTCAGTATTATAGAAGCCGGTCGAGACGCGATTCGCGTTCGGGTGGGGGGTGTGGCGGATCACGATCTGCTGCTCGGCCAACCGCGCGGTGAGATCGGCGGGGGCGATCCCGGCCAGAGAGAAGTGCGTCAACCCCGTCCTCGGATCGCGCGGGCTGACCATCGTGACACCGGGAATGGCCGCGAGCGCGTCGTAGCAGTAGCGACCGAGTTCGGCGATCCGCGCGTAGATCCACTCCCAACCGATGTCGTCGGCGAGCCAGTCGAGGCTGGCGTTGAGGCCGACGACCGAGGGCGGATAGAGGGTGGCGGCCTCATAGCGGCTCGCGGCGGGCGGCGGGATATAATAGCCCTCGTGGCTGCTCCTCCCCCCCTGCACCCCGGCGTAACCGATGTAGGACTGGCTGATCTCGGCCAGGCGGTCCCGGCGCACGAAGAGCGCGCCGGTCCCATCGGGGCCACAGAGCCACTTCTGCCCCGAGCAGGCATAGGCATCGACCCCGAGATCGTAGACGGGCGCGGGAACCATGCCGCTCCCTTGCGCCGCATCGCAGATCAGCAGTGCGCCGACGCTGTGCGCCAGATCGGCCAATTCCCGCAGGGGCAAAATCATCCCGGTCGCCCAGGAGACGTGCGAGAGGACGACCGCCTTCGTGCGCGCGGTCAACACCTTGCCGAGTTCTTCAACCGGGTCGAGATCAACCAACCCGATCTCGGTCATCCGCAGGCGCACGCCATGGCGATGCTTCAGCAGGTAGAGGGGATAGAGACCGCCCGGATGCTCGGTCGTCGCGGTGATCACCTCGTCGCCGCGCTCCCAGGGCAGGCCCGCAAGGGCGATATTCATCCCCTCGGTCGTGTTGTGCGTCAGCGCGATCTCATCCGTGCCGCACCCCAGCAGCGCGGCGAACTTCGCGCGGGCCGCGTCGGCGTTGGCGACACCGCGCGCCCAAGTTGTCGCCCCGATCCGCCCCTCGTGCAGTTCTTCCGTCGCTGCGGCGATGAGCGCATCGTGGCTGCGCTGCGGGAGCGGCCCATTCGTGCCATTATTCAGATACAGGCATCCGTGGATCGCGGGCAACTCCGCTCGGATCGCCAGGATCTTCTCCCGATTGGCGGCACCCCTCGCGCGCGTGGTCGGCTCGGCAGACATTATTCACCCCTATTGAATGACGAGTGACGAGTGACGAATAAGTACGGGAGGGACGAACCGCGCTGCACGGCTTCCCTGCCCCCCATTCGTCACTCGTCACTCGTCATTCCGCTTAGTCGTCCCCCGCGCCACTGAGCGTGGGCCGGACGGGCAAGGCCAGCGGCGGGACGAGCGGGCGGACACGCACCGCCTGGATAATCGCCGCCGCCGCGAAGCCGAGGAACGCGTTGATCATCAGCGCGAGGTGATAATTGCCGGTGATGTCGTAGTTGCGCCCGGCGATCACCGACCCGACCCCCACGCCGATATTCATCGCGCTGAAGACGAAGCCGAAGATCGTGCCGATCGAGGCGCGCCCGTAGATCTCGGCGGTCATCGCGGAGGTGAGCGGGGTTGTCGAAGTCCAGGAGATCCCCATCACGATCGCGGCGGCGAAGATCCCGACGATGTTCGGGCCGGCCAGCAGCAGGATGAGGAAGGAGAGCCCGCGCAGGAAATAGGTGACGGTGAGCATCGGGCGATACCCGACGCGGTCGGCCAGGTAACCGATCAGGAGCGCGCCCAGCACGCTCGCCCCGCCCACCACCGCGAGGGAGGTCGAGGCGACGACCTGCATGGTACCGACGCTATGTTCGGGCATATCGAGGAAGTAGGGGACCATGTGGACCTGGGTGAAGGCCATCGTGTAGCCGCAGACGAAGAAGCCGAACGATAACTGCCAATAGGCCGGGATGCGGATAGCCTGCCAGATCGAGATCTTCGGCCCTTCGGCGAGGGCGCGCGAGCGCGCGTCGCGCGGGGCGACGGCGGCTTCGTCGGGGTCATCGGTCGCGCCGACGGGGGCATCGCGGATGAACCACCAGCCGAGCGGCAGCATCGCCGCGACGACGACGACGGCGATCGACCAGTAACTGATCCGCCAGCCATACTGCGCCATGACCCAGGTGGCGATCGGGATGACCGCCAGTTGGCCGAAGGCCGCGCCGGAGGAGGAGATCGAGAGGGCCATCCCGCGCCGCTTCGTGAACCAGCCGCTGATCAGCTTGGTGATATTCACCGGGCTCATCGCCGCGAAGGAGACCGCCGCGATCACGCTGTAGAAGAGGTAAATCTGCCAGAGCTGCGTCGCCAGGGTGATCGGGAGACTCAGCAGCGCGGTGCCGAGCGTGCCGAGCAGCAGGATTCGCCGCGAACCCCAGCGATCGACCGCGATTCCGATCAGCGGCTGCAAGAGCGTGAGGATAACGACGTTGATCGTCACGGCGGAGGAAAGCGCCTCCCGGCTCCAGCCGAACTCCTCGCTCAGCGGTTTCAGCACGACCCCGAAGAGGAACCGCGCCCCGGAGGTGACGGCCAGCATCGTCGTCACCGTGGCGACGACGAACCAGCCCTGGTAGACGCCCCGTGTTGCTTGCTTCATCGCTCTCCCACATCCATCGCCGCTGATGCAATACTTCGCGAAGTGTAGCATAGGAGCACGATACCGGCGGGTTTACGCCACAACCATAGCTCCCACTCTATCCCCGGCCTGTAGGGCGTATGCGCGAGTTGATGCCAACGCCGGCGGGCGATTGATGGCGGTGGCGAATTCAAGCGGGGTACGGCGGTCGGTTGAACCCCGAGGCTGCCCCCTTGCGCACAAACCCTGCACCGGCCCCATGCAGCGGTTGAGATTGACCCGCCGATCTGCTACACTCCCCCAAGCGTGCCGCGAGGCACGCCTTTAGATTGTGTGCCTCGCGCGATCATAATCATGCCGATTGAGGGAGAAAACGCGCGCCAAGGCCGCACCGATGGCTGAGGACGCTGCGAGAGAAGTAGCATCAGTGCCGGGGAATGAGCCCGGTCGCAACCGTAGGGAGGGGAGTCAGCATGGCCAATAACAAGTCGGCGGAGAAGCGGATCAAGGTCAACGAGCGGCGCCGGTTGCGGAACCAGACCTACCGCTCGGCGACGCGCACCATCGTGAAGAAGGCCGAACGGGCGATCGAGACCGGCTCCGGCGAGCAGACAACCGTCTCCCTCGCGGCGGCGCTGTCCCAGCTCGACAAGGCGGCGGGCAAAGGGATCATCCACCGCAACGCGGCGGCCCGCAAGAAGTCGCGCCTGATGGCCCGCTTCAATAAGCTGGCCCAGCCAGCCGCATAATTCGCAGGCTGATACTGGCTCAGGATGAGCAGAGGCGGGGGCGATGCCCCCGCCTTTTACTATTTGATGGTGCTGTGCCCTGCCCAGCGCACACCCGCTCGTCATCCCAGCACCCTGGGCAGGGGGGCGAGTGACCCCACGCCGATGACACTTGGCCACTACTCGGCGAGGTGATCGCACCCATCGAGGACGATGACACGATGCCCTGCGAGGTCGATCGCGATCTCGGCGAGGCTGCAATTGCGCACCGAATCATTCGGCCAGCGATTCTCGGCGTCGCCACGGAGATGGGCGAGGGCGAAGCGGATCGTGCCGCCGTGCGAGGCGAGGATGACCGCCTCGTCGGGCGAGCCGGTCGGGGTGGGACGACCGTGGCGCGCGACGATCTCATCGAGCGTGGCGACGACGCGCGCGCCGAAGGTTCGCCCGGTTTCCCCTTCGGGCCAGCCGTGATCGAGGCCGAACGCCAGGCGCTCCTCCTCCAGCCGGGGCCAGCGCTCGCGCACCGCCGTGAACGCGAGGCCGGTGGCCGCGCCGACATTGATCTCGCGCAGACCCGGATGGGCCACGGGGGTCAGGCCGAGCGCGTCGGCGATGACCTCGCCGGTGCGCCAAGCGCGCAGGAGCGGGCTGGCGTAGAGCGCCACCGGGCGGATGTCGTCGCGCGCGGCGAGCGCCCGCGCGGTCGCCGCCGCCTGCGCCTCGCCCCGCGCGCTGAGTGGGGAATCGAGCCAACCCTGGTAAATACCGGCGGCATTCGCGTCGGATTCGCCATGACGGACGAGGATCAGCCGCATCGCTGTCGCTCCTTGTGACCATTTTCGGACGACGATGAGCCTGCCGCGAGGAGGATAGCGGCTTGGTAAGGGGCATGGCAAGGAGCATGGCAAGCGAGGGGCGAGGGTCGCGCGACGGTGATCTGCGGTAGAATGCCCGCCTGAGAGGGAAGGGGGGAGCGATGCCAACGATCGCGGTCACGCGCAAGATTCCCGAGGCGGGGCTACGGCCACTCCGCGAGGCGGGCGATCTGCGGCTCTGGCCGGACGACCTGCCGCCGGATACGGAACAACTCGCCGACCTCTTGCGCGGCTGCGACGGCGCGCTGACGATGGTGACCGACCGGATCGACGCGGCGCTCCTCGACGCCGCACCAAGTCTGCGCGTCGTCAGCACTTTCGCGGTCGGCTACGACAATATCGACGTCCCGGCGGCGACCGCGCGCGGCATCGCCGTCTGCAACACGCCCGGTGTGCTGACCGAATCGACGGCGGACGCCGCGTTCTCGCTCCTCCTCGCCGCCGCGCGCCGGATCCCGGAAGGGATCGACTACGTCCGCAACGGGGAGTGGCGCGCGTGGAGTCCGATGGTCTTGCTCGGCCACGATATTCACGGGGCCACGCTCGGCATCATCGGGATGGGGCGGATCGGTCAGGCGGTCGCCCGCCGTGCGCGCGGCTTCGGGATGCGGATCCTCTATCACAACCGGCGGCGCGACCGCGACGCCGAGCGCGAACTCGGCGCGACGTATGCGCCGCTCGACGAGTTGCTGGGCGAGGCAGACTTCGTCACCCTGCATGTCGCGCTGAACGCGGAGACGCGCCATCTGATCGGCGCGCGCGAACTCGGCCTGATGCGGCGCGAGGCGATCCTGATCAACGCCGCGCGCGGGCCGGTCGTGGACACCGACGCCCTCGTGACCGCCCTGCGCGCGGGTACGATCGCCGGGGCAGCGCTCGATGTGACCGACCCCGAGCCGCTGCCCACCGCCCACCCGCTCGTCGGCCTGCCGAACGCGATCGTCGTCCCGCACACGGCGTCCTCGACGATCGCCACGCGCGACAAGATGGCGACGATGGCGGCGCAGAACCTCCTCGCGGTCCTCAATGGTGAGTCGCCGCCGTCGATCGTCAACCCGGCGGTGCTGGAGCGCGACCAGGGATCGCGGGCCAGCGGAATGAATGAGCGCGCCGGGGCGTAGTACCGGAACGAGTACAATTACTCGGTCACAGCGAGGCGCGCGGCGTCTTTCCTTGGTGACGGGACTTGCTCAGAGTGCGGAGGCGGGGGGGAATGGCTTCAGCGAATGGATATCGGCGCGTCGTCGTGACGGGGATCGGCGCGGTCTCGCCGATCGGCCTGAACGTCGGCGAGAATTGGGAGGCGATCGTCGCCGGGCGCTCGGGGCTCGGACCGATCACCCACTTCGACGCGGTCGGGCGCGGCTTCGGCACGCAGATCGCCGCCGAGGTCAAGGGCTTCGATCCGCTGACGCGGGTCAGCGCGAAAGAAGCGCGGCGGATGGATCGGGTCATCCAATTCGCAGTCGTCGCGGCGTTCGAGGCGGTCGAATCGGCGGGGCTGCAAATCACCGAGGAGAACGCCGAGCGGGTCGGGGTGATCGTCGGCTCCGGGATCGGCGGGCTCGCCACGCTGGAGCAGCAGGCGGCGGTGCTGGCCGAGAAGGGGCCGAAGCGGGTCAGCCCGTTCCTCATCCCGATGATGATCGCCGACATGCCAGCGGGGCAAATCTCGATCTCGCTCGGGGCAAAGGGGACGAACTTCTGCCCGGTATCGGCCTGCGCCACCAGCGCCCACGCGATCGGCGAGGCGACGGAGAATATCCGGCGCGGCGCGGCCGACGTGATCATCGCGGGCGGCACCGAGGCGTGCATCACGCCGCTCAGCATCGCGGGCTTCGGCTCGATGACCGCCCTCTCGACCCGCAACGACGAGCCGCAGCGGGCCAGCCGCCCGTTCGACCGCGAGCGCGACGGCTTCGTGATGGGCGAGGGCGCGGCGATGCTGGTCCTCGAAGCGCTGGAGCACGCCCAGGAGCGCGGCGCGACGATCCTCGGCGAGGTCCTCGGCTACGGCAGCACCGCCGACGCCAACCACATCACCCAGCCCTCGCCGGGCGGCGAGGGCGGCGTGCGGGCAATGCGGATCGCGCTGCAGGGGGCCGGGCTGCAACCGGAGCAGATCGCCTATCTCAACGCGCACGGCACCTCGACGCCGCTGAACGAGACGCTGGAAACGGCCTCGATCAAGACGGTCTTCGGCGAGTACGCCTACCGCCTGCCGATCAGTTCCACCAAGTCGATGACCGGCCATCTGCTCGGCGCGGCGGGATCGCTGGAGGCGATTTATTGCCTCAAGGCGATCGAGACGAGCACCATCCCCCCGACGATCAACTACGAGTTCCCCGACCCGACCTGCGACCTCGACTACGTCCCGAACGAGCCGCGCCACGCCGACCTGCCCTACGTGATGACGAACTCGCTCGGCTTCGGCGGGCATAACGTCTCGCTGATCCTGGGGAAGTGGGAGGGGTAAGGGGATGGCCCTCACCCCCGGCTCGCTGCGCTCGCCACCCCCTCTCCCAATTCTGGGAGAGGGAGTCCAAACGCTCCCGTTGTCAGCGAGACATGGTGCTTGCTCTGGTGCGATCGCCTTCTCACCGCTCTACCAACGCCATTCTCGATACGACGGGAATAGGACAGTAACGAATTTCTTCCGATTTGCTCACCCCACCGTCAGCCGCCGATAGAGGTCGGGCAGCTTGCGCGGCAGGGCGGTGACATCGGCCAGGGTGACGTAGTTGTCGGGGCCGAAGAGGCGGGTCATGTAGTCGCGCGCCTCGGCGTCGATCGTCAGGCAGAAGGTGCGGATGCCGCGACCGCGCGCTTCCAGCAGCGCCTTGCGCGTGTCGGCGATCCCGTACTCGCCGCCATAGGCGTCGAAGTCGTTGGGACGACCATCGCTGAGGAGCATCAGCAGCTTCACCCGCGCGGGGATCGCCCCGAGCAAGGTGGCGGTGTGGCGGATCGGCGGGCCGAGGCGAGTGTACGAGAGCGGGGCCAGCCCGCCGAGGCGACGCTTCGCCTCGTCATCCCAGGCGTCCGCGAATTCTTTGACCGTATAGAACTCGCAGCCCTTACGCGTTGAGCCCGAGAAGCCGTAGATCGCGTGGCGATCGTCCAGCGTCGTCAGCGCCTCGCCGAGCAGGACCAGCGACTCCTTCGCCACGTCGATCACCCGCTCGCCCCCGCGCGGTCCCGCGATATACCCGCCGGTGGAGCCGCTGAGGTCGATCAGGAAGGCGACCGCGATGTCGCGCCGATCCTCGCGCGTCCGGGCGTAGGGGCGCTCGTCCGGCGGGAAACCCAGCTTGCGATCGACGTGCGACGCCACGATCACGTCGAGGTCGAGGTCTTCGCCGTCGTCCTGGCGGCGCTGGCGCTGGCGCTCCGGGCGCAGCGTCTCGAACTGCCGCTTGATCGCCTGCACCTGGGCGTGCCGTCGCCGTATCACCCCCTCGACCCAGTCGGTCGTGCCGGCGCGCAGGCGGCGCGGGCGCAGCGCGACCCACTCCGGGCGATAGGCTCCGAGCGTCACGTCCCACTCGGGATAGATGAATGCGCCGTGCTTCTCCTCGGCGGTCAACGGCACCAGGCGCGAGGTGAACTGCGGCGCGGTATCGGCGTAGGAGACCGCCACTTGCCGCCCGCCGAGCGACTCGGGGCGACGCCCTTCGCTGTTCGGCAGCGGTGGCGGCAGCCCGCGTCCTTCCACGATCAGCGTCGGGGCGGGGCGGGGCGACGCGGTCGGTGCCTTGGGAGGCTCCGACTCCTCCCGGCGAGGTGGGGGTGGCGGCGAGGGGATCAGCGTTTCCCGCCGCAGCCGATCGAGGCGGATCCGCCCGCGACCGAGCAACGGCCCGGGTATCGCATTCGCCGCTAAACCAGCCACGCGCTCATGGAGCCCCCGCGCGAGGTCGAGACTATCAGCGCGAGTCAATGCTGCCCAAGCCTCTCCCGGTGGTAGGAGCGCCACGAGGGCGCGCAGGGATTCCAGCGTGCGACCCCGCAGCCCGCTGAGATCGTCGCCTTCGCTGCCGAGCGCGCCGCGCAGGAGGGCTTCGAGCGCCTGGGTCCGCCCGCGCTGCGCCGCCAGCGCCGGGCGCAGCGCCAGGCTCTCACGTCCCAGGGTCGCCAAATCGCGCCCGATCCCCGGGAAATCACTCGTCAGCCGCGCGGCGAGCCGCGTCCCCTCGATGATGTCGAAGAGCGCGAAGATTAACTGCGAATCGGCGGCGCGCAATCGGTCCAGGCCATCAAGTTCCAGCGTGCCATAGAGTCGTTGCGCCGCCGTGTGCGCGATCGTGGCTTTGTAAACGCGCAGATTCCCGGCGCGCATCGGCGCGTGGGCGACCCGCTCCGGCAGGAAGATCGTGCGCCCGTCGGTATATGCCCCACCCGCGGTCGCCTCGGCGTTCCCGGCGATCGTCAGCGCCCCATCGGTCAGTCCGGTCACGAACAGCGCCAGGGTCCGCTCGGCCTCGCGCAGCGGCAGCGGCGGATACTCCACTATCGGCGCAGCCTGTGGCACCCGTCCGCCGCCGAATCGTGCCCGCCAACCACTCACCAGCCCTCGTCCCCCATTCGTCATTCGTCACTCGTCACTCGTCACTCGTCAGGCCACCGTGGCGATCAGCGCGAAGAGCGCTTCGAGCACCGCCGGGTCGTCGCTGATCGGCGCGGCGATCGCCAATTCGCAGGCGCGGCGCAGGTCCAGCCCGCCGCGCACCAGCAGGCCCGCGTAGATCAAGAGGCGGGTCGAGGCCGGCTCCTCCAGCCCGGCTTCCTTGAGGTTGCGGATGAGTTCGCCGATCCGCACGATCCGCTCGGCGGTCGCCCGGTCAACGCTCGCCTCGTGCGCGACGATCGCGACCTCGGCCTCACGCGGCGGGAACTCGAATTCCAGCGCCACGAACCGCTGCCGCGTGCTCTGCTTCAAATTCTTGAGGAGGCTCTGGTAGCCGGGATTGTAGGAGATCACCAGCATGAACTCCGGCGGGGCCTGCAAGACCTCGCCGGTCCGGTCGATCCGCATCCGCCGCCGATCGTCGGTCAGCGGGTGGATCACCACCGTCGTATCCTTGCGGGCCTCCACGACCTCGTCGAGGTAGCAAATCGCCCCCGAGCGGACCGCCTGGGTGAGAGGGCCATCGACCCAGACCGTCTCGTCGCCACGGATGAGGAAGCGCCCGATCAGGTCCGATGCCGTGAGATCGTCGTGGCACGCCACGCTGACCAACGGGCGACCGAGCCGGTGGGCCATGTGGCGCACGAAGCGGGTCTTGCCGCAGCCGGTCGGCCCTTTCAGCATGACAGGCAGCCGGTTGCGATACGCCGCCTCGAACGCGATCACCTCATCGCCGAGCGGCAGATAGTACGGCTTGCCCTCGATCTCCAGCGCCTGATGCGCCACGGCACCATCCCAGTGCTCCTCACCAAAACCCGGCGCGCGCACCGCCTCTTGTCCGCTCATCTCGCCTCGAATTGTCAGCGGGGATCGCCCGACAGTAACCATAATCCAGGGGGATGCACGCCCAATCGTACCGAAACGACGGCAGCGGGACAAGCCAGCGCCACAGCCCCTCACCGATGCAGGGGCTCAAAGCCTGCATCCAATCACCTTGCCTCACCACACCCGCCGGGAGGAACAGCGTCGATCGCGGCCATCTCATCCTCCCTCTTCAGGGGAGGGTCGCCGCCGGGGCGGCGGGGAGGGGTCCGCCCACACCACTCTACTCCCTGAGGAGGAAGCCGAACACGATCCGCCGGAAATCATCCGGCCGCTCGATCTGCGGCGAGTGGCCACAGTCGGGCAGCACTTCCTCGCGGTAGGAACCGCCGTGCGCGCGATAGTCATCGAGCACGGCGCGCACCTGACTCACCATCGGCTGCGGCGGGTAGATCGCCGCGCCGGGCCAACCCGGCACCGCGCCGAGCTGCCCGAGGAAGCCGAAGTCGAAGAACGAGGTCTCGGAGACGATCTGGTCGTCCGCGCCGCGCAGCCAGAGGACCGGTGGCTGCGGCGCGATCGCGGCGAACGCCGCCTGATTGCTCCACTTCGGCGCGAGCGCGTTGTTCACGCCGGTCAGACCCGGCGCGATCTGCGGCCAGTTCTCCGACGGGGTCATCCCGCCGGGATAGTTGTCGGGGCCGACCGCGATGGCGATCATCGCGTCCACATAGACTTCCTCGCGCTCCGGCGCGGCCCGAAATGGCGGTTTGAAATAGAACGCGTTCATCGTGCTGCGCGGCGAGAGCGGATTGTCGCCGCTGCGGTCGCCCTCGGCCAGCCGCTGCACGAACTCGGGGTTGGTGGTGCCGCCGCCCGAGCCGGCGAAGTCGGGCCAGGCCGGCGTCCCGATGGTGTCCTTCGTCCCCCCGAAGCCGTAGGGGGAGCCGGGGGCGACCAGCACGACCGAGGCCACCTCGCCCGGATGGTCGATCGCGTACTGCATGACCACATTGCCGCCGAGCGACCAGCCGACGAGGTGGACCCGCCCCAGGCCCAGCGCCTCGACCAGACCCCGCAGATCGTCGGAGAAGTCGCGCAGCCCGCGCGTCGCGTCCACCGGCTGCGCCGCCGAGCGACCGTAGCCACGCAGATCCGGCGCAATCCCGCGCAACCCGGCGGGCAACGCCGCCAGCGTCTCCTCCCAAAAACGGTTGGATGACACGTTGCCGTGGACGAAGAGGACCGGCACCCCCGCCGCCCCGCCCCCTTCGAGCACGAACGTCTCCAGGCGCGGCATCCCCACCGTCCGCCCCGCCACCCCGGCCAGCAGTCCCCCATCGGCGGTCATCGCGCGCCCCCTCATCGTGCCTCATCGATCGCCCCGACTGGGAGGATACTATGCCATCCTCGGTCACTTCGTACAATCGGCAACCGCGCCCTCGCCCCGCAATCCAGCACAACCTCGCGTCGTGATGCTCCGGGGGGCGCTCAGCTCTCGTCCAATAGCTCGCGCGCCTGGCGCACCAAGGCATCGAGCGGGATCGCCTCGCGCAGTCGGTCGGCGCGGACGTGCAGTTCCACCCCATCGGCGAGGGCGACTCGCTCCCACTGCTCGCGCGCGAGGGAGGGTTGGCGTGGTGCGGGCGATGATTGAGACCGAGTCGCCCCCGCGCTCGCGAGGGGCGGATCGGCATTGTGTTGACCTTGCCCCCGAGCATTGTCGAGATATATGCCGTCACCGCTTTCGCCACCCGAGTTCGTCGCCCCCTCCGGTGGTGCGATTGCCGTGAGCTGGCGAACGGCCGCGCGCACCTCGTCATCGGTCAGCGCGGCGAGGCGGCGATGAATCTCGCGCAGCGGCAGATAGCGGCCTTTCAAATCGTTGATCAGCGCGAGACGATCCCGATGCGCGGCGGTGTACACCGCCGCCGGGCCTGCCCCTTCCGGGGCGGGCAAGAGCCCCTCGGCGATGTAGTAGCGGATCGTACGTGCTGTCACGCCGCTCACGTCCGCGAGTTCGGCGAGGCGATAGCGTTCCATGAATGGATAATACCACCACAGGGTTCTGCTGCCGAAGGCAATCAACCGAAGAGCGAGAACCGTGCCCCTCGCCCTGGAGCACCGCCGCCAGCACCCCCGCCCCAGACACAGACATGGCACGGAGACCTGGCCTGATCGCGCTCGCGACCGCTTGTCGCGCGCCATGCCCGCGCCGTATCCTTGCGGGCGGATCGAGCGTGGTACTGTGCAAGCCGGAGGCGGCGATGACCGACGCGGAGAGCCTGGCCCGGGGGGCGATCGAGCGGCTGCTCGAGAACGAGTCGCTGCGCGGCGATCTCAGCGATGTCGGCTTCGGCCCGATCGTCGAGTGGGCCTCCAATGCGCTGGTTGGCGCGGCGCAAGCCGCAGCGGGCGCGGACGATGAGACGGCGCGGGCGCGGATGGACGAGGCGGAGACGGCGACGAAGCGGATCGTCGGGGAAGTTGTCGATGCGGCGCAGCGCCACACTCGCGCCGAGGTGCGGGCGTTGATGAGCGACCCGGCGATCGCGCACAATCCGGGGGCGCGGCTTCGCCTCGCGGCGAATGGGTGGCGCCTGGGCGACGATAGCGACGCGAACGCGGTGCGCTTGATCAGGGCGCTACGGGGGGTACAACCATGAGCGAACGCCGCCCGCGCCGTCGCAAGGGCGCACCCAAGCCGCCGAGCACGCCGCCCGATTACCGTGCCGAGGGCTTCACCCCGAATGATCGCCCGCCCTGGCAACGACCGGGGCTGCTCCTCCCGCTCGCCCTCGTCGCCCTGATCGTCTGCGTCGCGGCGGCAGCCCTGCTCACGTTCTATGGGTCGCAGGGCGCGCAACAGCCGGACAATGAGGAGCCTGCGGCCCGCGCCAGCGCCGAACCGCTCCCCGGCGGCACCCCGATCAGCGACATCGGCAGCGGCGGGGAACTGGACGGCGGCTGGTATCGCCTCTACTTCACCGCGCCCAAATATCCCGATAACCCGGCGAACCACCGGGGCGGACTCGACGAGAAACTGGTCGCGCTGATCGACACGGCCACAACAAGCGTCGATGTCGCCGCCTACGACTTCGATCTCGCCAATGTCGCGGACGCGATGGTGCGCGCCAGGGGGCGCGGCGCGACGGTGCGGATGGTGACCGACACCGATACCCTGACCAACACGAAAGACGCGGCGATTGTGGCGGCGTTCGGGAAACTCCAGGGGGCGGGCATCCCGATCGTGGAGGACAAGCGCGGGCCGATCATGCACAACAAGTTCACCGTCGTGGACCGGGAATGGGTCTCGACCGGCTCGTGGAACTACACCGATGGGGACACCTATCGCCTCAACAACAACATGATCGTCATCAACTCGCGGGAACTGGCGGCGAACTACACGACCGAGTTCGCCAAGATGTTCGAGAAGCGCCAGTTCGGCCCGACCAAGGACAAGGCGCTCCCGAATCCGGTCGTGACGACCAGCGGGACGCGGATTGAAAATTGCTTCGCCGCGCAGGGGAAGTGCGGCGCGCGGATTGTGAGCGCGATCGGGGCGAGCCGGGAGAGTATCCGGTTCATGGCCTTCTCGTTCACCAGTGACCCGATCGAGGAAGCGATGGTGGCGCGCAGCAAGGCTGGCGTGGCGGTGAGCGGCGTCTTCGAGACGACCGGCTCCCAGACCACCTTCTCGGCCTACGGGAAGCTGAGGGCGGCGGGGGTGCCGGTCTACACCGACGGCAGCCCGTGGGCGATGCACCACAAGGTGATCATCATCGACGAGCGGATCGTGATCTTCGGCTCATACAACTTCAGCGACAACGCGGACACGCAGAACGACGAGAACCTCCTGATCATCGACAATCCCGAGATCGCGCGCGCCTTCAAGGCCGAGTTCGACCGCGTCCTCGCCCTCGCCCAGAATCCCCCGGCCAAGCGGTGAACCAACCAGGGGTCGGCGCGATAGGACGTGAGACTTAACCGCGAGTACCCGCCGGGGGTGACGCGATAGCCCCACCCTCCCCGCGTCGAGCCCTTCGCCGCCGGGCATTGTCCTGACTTGCAGCAGGATCAATCCGGTTCATCCGGAGCGGCGGGGAGAGGTCTCCCTCCTCACCACTCGACCAAACTGGTCACCTATTTCAGCCTGATCGTGAGGACCCCTTCGCCCGGTTCCAGCGCGACGACCTCGACCGCACGCTCGGTGGCGGTCGCGCGCAGCTGGCGGTTAATGGTCCCCTCCAGGTCGGCGGCGATCCCGGTCGGGACAGCGAGGACGCCGGCACGGCCCTCGATGATCGCCATCTCGATCTGCCCGCCGACGACACGCGGCAGGAGGGTGGCGCGGACGGGGACCGTCAATCCTCGCACGGTCGTCTCGCCGCGCACCTGGAGCGTCCCATCGGGCAACAGGCGCACCACCGTGCCGCGCAACTGCGGTCGTGCAGCGGATGGCTCGCCCGGCGGCGACGGGGGTGGATCGTTAATCCGCGCGGCGATGAACGCCTCGGTCACGGTCAGCGCCAGCGCGTAGGGCGCATCGAGCTCGCCGCGCGCTGGGGCGGGCGCGGAGTCACGCCGCGCGAGCGCGTAGGCGATCACGCCCGCCACGATCACGCCGAGCGCCACACCGAGGACCAGCGCGTAGACGATTCGCCCCGCCATCACCCGTCCGACCGTCAGATCACGCGCGGGCAACGGTATCCCGCACCCTGGGAAACGCTGTGAGCGAGAGGAAAATCACGCGCGGCGCGCGGGGTGCCCTACTGCTGCCAGAAGTCGCGCGCCGCGCCGAGATCGACGAGGATGCCGCGCGCCTCCAGCATGGCGGTGTAGGTCGGGAGGATATAGACGGTCGCGCCCGCCGGGGCCGCGCGGACAAAATCGAGGAGCGCGGCGCGCAACTCGCCGGGCGGGTGGGCGGCGATTCGCCCCGGCGCGACCCCAGCATATTTGAGGCGCACGGCCATATCCGGGCCGCGAATCCCGGCGGTGTGCAGCGGAGCCTCCCCCCACGCCAGGATCTCGAAATCGACATCCCAGAGCCAGGAGACATCGCGCCCGTCGGCGTCGAGGTCGTTGATGATCAGCATCGTCGGCGTCGCCAGCCCGGCGTCGGCGTCGCCGCCGCCGACGAGCATCCGCAGGACCTCATTGAACCCGGTCGGATTCTTGACCAGGGCCAGCACGATCTCGCGCCCTTCGAGCGCGACCCGCTCGATCCGCCCGAACGCGGCGGTGAAACCGGCTAGGCCGCTCGTTACCTCTCCCGGCGACAGGCCGAACGCCAGGGCCGCCGCCGTGGCGGCGAGGGCGTTATAAGCGTTGTAGAGGCCGGGCAGGGGGACATGGAGCGGGAATGACGAGTGACGAATGACGAGTGACGAATTGACGGCGCTGGCATCCCCCGTAGCCTCGACGGACAGGGAGAGGGCTTTGACGCCGTCGAGGCGGATATCGCGGGCGACGATGTCGGGCGCGGGGCGGGCGTTGCCGCAGGCGGGGCAGAACCAGTCGCCGAGGTGCGACAGGTAGAGCGCGCGATAGGCCAGGCGACCGCCGCAGCGCGAACAGGTCGCGGCATCGGCGGCGTGCGGCAACACGTCCAGGGTGAGGCGACGATCGACGGCGGCGGGCTCGGCGGCGGCCATGCCGAAGTAGATGATCCGCTCGCGTGGCAGGGCGGCGGTGACGCCGACGAGCATCGGGTCGTCGGCATTGACGATCAGGGTCGTGTCGGCGTCGAGCGTGGCGACCGCCGCCCGCCAGCGCGTGGCGATGTGGTCGAGTTCGCCGTAGCGATCGAGCTGATCGCGGAACAGGTTGTTCAGCAAGATGAAGCGCGGGCGAATCGCGGTGACGATCGCGGGGAGCGCCGCTTCATCGGCCTCGATCACGCCGACATCGCCGCGCGGCACGCCGCCGAGCGATGACTGCGCGGCGAGCGCCGCCAGCACGCCGCGCACCAAATTCGAGCCGGAGCGATTGTGGACGACGCGCCGACCGGCCTTGTCGAGGATCGTGGCGACCATGTGGGCGGTCGTGGTCTTGCCATTGGTCCCGCCGACGACGAGCGCCCCACCGGCGAGGGCCGCGCCGAGCTTCCGCAGCGCCGCCGGATCAAGCCGCTCGGCCACCAGACCGGGCGCGGCGGTGCCGCCGCCACGCCGCGTCAGGCGCGCGGCCAGGGTCGTCGCGCGCGCACCAAGCAGCGCGAGGGTCAGGCGCGGGTCCATCGCTGCCCCAGGGAGAAGACGACACGCAGAGCAGGCCCGACCATTACGGCGTCCCCGGTCGGCCCGTTATCTCCTCGGTGAGGATGATCGAGACCAATTCGAGGCTGTCGAAATTGACGTAGGGTACGACTTCGAGTTGCAACGTATCGGCCTGCTCGTCGCGGATTACCTTGGTGACGAAGCCGACCGGGAGGTCTTGCGGCACATGGAGGGTCCAATTGGAGGTGACGACCTTGGCGTTCGGGGCGATGTTGGCATCGCGCCCGATATGCTGCACGCGCAAGCGCCCGCCCTGCTGCCAGCGGCCATACATGATCCCGGCGGCGCGCTCCTCCTGGAGTAGGACGCCGACCTGCATATCCTGATCGATGATCAGGCGCACTTTCGATGTGCGCGGAGTGACCTCGGTCACCATGCCGACCAGGAAGTCGGGGCTGACGACCGGCATCCCCATCCTGATCCCGTCATTGGAGCCGCGATCGAGGACGAGCACCTTCTGGGTGAGGGTCGGGTCGCGCCCGATCACCCGCGCCGGGACCGACTTGTACTCGGGGAATTCCACCGCGAAGTTGGCCTGCGCGACCAACTGCTTATTCTCGAGCTCCAACGCCTTGACGCGCGCATCGGCCGCGACCAGGCGATCGTTCTCCTCCTGCAAGCGCCGGTTTTCCTCGCGGAGGTCAGCGACGTTGCCGTAGCGTTCGCCGAAATGGCGCGCGCCGTTGCCGAACGCGGTGAAGCGCTCGCTGAGGGCGAAGATCGGTCGCTCGACCGCGCCTTTCAACGGGGCGAGGAGATTGCGCTGGTCGAGGGCCAGCAGGGCGAGGGCGGTGACGATGAAGACGAGGATCAGCGCCAGCAACTGCCCGCGCGTGAGGGGCGCATTGCCCGAACTGCGCTGCGTCATCCGACCCTGGCGCATCATGCGCGCACCACCTGGCGACGCGGCTGACCACCGGCCAGCGCGCGCTCATATTGGTGCAGGGATTCGGCGACACGCCCGGCACCGCGCGCCACGCAGGTCAGCGGATCTTCCGCCGTGTGGACCGGCATCCGCAACTCGGTCTGGAGGCGGCGTTCCAGGCCGAGGAGGAGCGCGCCGCCCCCCGCCAGCGTGATCCCCTGCTCCATGATGTCGGCGACCAATTCGGGCGGCGTCTCCTCGATCGAGGTCTTGACCAGATCGACGATCGTGTTCACCGGCCCGGAGATCGCGTCGCGCAGCTCGACCGAGGAAACCTCGATCCCCTTCGGCAGCCCGGTCAGCAGGTCGCGCCCGCGCAGGGTGACGCGCCGCTCCTCCTCCAGGGGGTAGGCGGAGCCCGCCGCGATCTTGGCATTCTCGGCCATCCGATCGCCGATGACGAGATTGTGGTCGCGCCGGGCGTACTGGATGATCGCGTCGTCGATCTCGTCGCCGGCGATCCGAATCGAGTTGTTGACGACGATCCCGCCGAGCGAGATCACCGCGACCTCGGTCGTGCCGCCGCCGATGTCGATGATCATCGAGCCGACCGGCTCATTGACCGGCAGGCCCGCGCCGATCGCAGCCGCCATCGGCTCCTCGATCGTATACGCCTCGCGCGCCCCGGCGGAGAGGGCGGCATCCTTGGCGGCGCGCTTCTCGACCTCGGTGACGCCGGAGGGGATCCCGATCACGACGCGCGGATGCGGGGCGAAACCCCGGTTGACGTGGACCTTGCGGATGAAGTAGTGGAGCATCATCTCCACGGAGTCGAAGTCGGCGATCACCCCATCTTTCATCGGGCGGACGGCGATGATATTCGCCGGGGTCTTGCCGATCATCGCCTTCGCCTCGGCCCCAACCTGGAGGGCTTTGCGCGTCTTGGTGTCCATCGCCACGACCGACGGCTCGGCGATCACGATCCCTTTGCCCCGCACGTAGACGAGGGTATTGGCGGTGCCGAGATCGATCCCCAGATCGCGGCTGAAGAGGCCGAAGACCCAGTTGAGGGGGTGGAACATGCGGTGGTTTCCTTCCAGCGCTGTGGCGACCCGGTCCCGGTCCGACGACCTCGGGCAGCGCCGCGAGCGTGGCGAGAGGACGAGGCGGCGCGACGAAAGCCTTCGCGAACAGTCGTTGTTCAGCCGACGGCGACACCGCACAATGAGGCCGGAAGTAACTCCCGGGCCAACCCGACGTTAATGATGACGGGTGGTGTGAACCGCGGGCGGGTGGTGCGGGTCGCGCGTCACGAGCCCGGAGTATACCACAGGACACCGGGCGGACGGCGAGGGTCGGTGCCCGCCTCCTGTGACGACCCGGCAAAAGATGGGCAGGCGCGCGAACCTCCATTATACTGATTCCGGTGGGGAAATTGGCCGCTCGTGCCTCCCCGCCACGATAAAAAAACCGGGCGAAATCGGAAGGGAAAACCAGGGGGATGACCGCAGCAATCCAGCCGCCGTTATTCGACGCGCTCGATACCGCAATCGGCACCACGACGATCCTGATCGCGCGCCACGCGGAGGTCCATAATCCGCAGCGACTCTTCTACGGACGCCTCCCGGCATTCCGCCTCAGCGAGTGGGGCGAGAAGCAGGCCGAGCGGCTGGCGGAGGCGCTGGCGGGTCGCCCGATCACGGCGGTCTATAGCAGCCCGCTCATCCGCGCCCGGCAGACCGCCGCGCGGATCGCCGATCGCCACCCCGGCGCAGAGCGCCTGGTCACCGGCCTGCTGAACGAGCTCGGGACATCCTGGCAAGGGACGCCCTATAGCCAGTTCAAAGCCGGGTTCAGCGCCTACGAGCATCGCCGCGAGCCGGGGGACGAGTCGATCGAGGAGATCGCGGCGCGGATGGTCGAGTTCGTCGAGCGGGCGCGCGATCGCCATCGGGGCGAGACGATCGTCGGCGTCAGCCACGGCGATCCGGTTACGATCCTGCGCCTCGCCCTGAGCGAGCGACCGCTGACGGTCGCGGGGATCCGCAGCGCCGAGTTCGTGGGCCTGGGCTCGGTGACGGAAATCGTCTATAGCCCGGGCGACGATCGACCGCGCCTGACCACGTTGCGACAGTGACGCGCCACGGACGGCGAACGGCGCGGGGAGGGGCCGAGGATGAGCGAGAACCACCCCCCGAGGGTGCCGCTGGCGGGTAGCGGCCCGCACACCCCACCATTCCCGCCCCTTGTTCGGCCGTTACCACCGGCCCCGCCGCCATCGACCTCGCCCCCGCAAGGACCGCGACAATGGGGCGAGGGGCTCCCGCCCGAGCTGGCCTACCCCTGGGATCCGCAAGAGCGGCAGGCACCGCGCCGCCGCCGCTTCCCGTTCGGGCGCGTCATGATCCTGGCGCTCGTCGCGCTGCTGCTGCTGCTCGGGGTGCGGGGGGCGACGTTCATGGCGGCGGTCTCGACCGAACCGCTCTGGAGCGCGCACCTCTGGCCGCTCGCCGCCGAGCGCGGGGCGAATATCCTGATCATGGGCTACGGCGGGCAGGGCCACGAGGGGGCGTACCTGACCGACTCGCTCCTGCTGCTGCACAGCGATCTCGCCAGCGGCGAGACGGCGCAGATCGCCGTGCCGCGCGACCTCTGGGTGCAAATCCCGCCCGATTCCGGGCGCTACGCAAAGATTAACGGGGCCTACGCCTACGGTCGCGGCGAGGCGGGCGACCCGGTCGCTGGTGGGCGACTGGCGACGACGAAGGTTGCGCAGGTGACCGGCCTGCCGACCGACCGCTGGGTGACGATCGACTTCCGCAGTTTCCGAGCGCTGGTCGATGCCCTCGGCGGCGTGGAGATCGAGGTCGAGCGTGCCTTCACCGCGCGATACCCCGCGAACGACGACCCCGCGATCGATCCGAGTTGGATCGAGATCTCGTTCGCGGCGGGGCGGCAGCGGATGGACGGCGAAACGGCGATTCGCTACGCCCGCGCCCGCTACTCGGACAACTCTGAGGAAGGGTCGGACTTCGCGCGCGGCCAGCGCCAAGCCCGCCTGATGGCGGCGATCACCACGAAGTTGAAGCGCCCGACCACATGGCCGCGCGCCTTCGCCGTCATGGACGCCCTGCAACCGGCGCTGCGCACCAACCTCGCGCCCGCCGATCTCCTGATCCTCTTCCTCCGCGCCGATGTCGGCGGCGCGACGCGCGTCCGCCTCGATGAGTCGAACGTCCTGACCAACGACACCTCCGCGGACGGTCAGGCGATCCTCGTCCCCCCCGGCGGCGACTACGGACTGATCAGCCGCTATATCGCGGAACAACTGGCCGGGCGCTGAGTGGGCGAGGGGCGGGCGGTTAAAATCGCCCGCCACATCGGCCCCGTGGCTCGCCGTGTGCGAGTACGCCACGGTGGAAACAGGGCCGTGTGAGTGATGGGGCGATGCCGATGACTACCGTGCCGGAGAAGCTTGCGCCGGGCGTCTACCGCGTCGACGCGCTCGGCGTCAAATACGCGATCTCGGTCTTCCTGATCGCCGAGCGCGACGGGTGGACCCTGATCGACACCGGTCTGCCCGGGAGCGTGCCGCGGATCAAAGAGGCGCTCGGGGCGCTCGGCGGCGACGCCGGGACGCTGAAACGGATCTACCTCACGCACCACCACAGCGATCATATCGGTGGGCTCGCCGGGATGGCCGAGTGGGCACCGGCGGCGGAGATCATCGCCCCCGAGCGCGAGGCACCGATCATCAGCGGCGACCAACCGCCCGACCGAAGCGAGAACCCGATCCTGCGCGCGATGACGGAGCGCCAGCAGGTGCCGACCCATCCGGTCGCGCGTACGGTGCGCGAGGGCGATACCATCGCCGGGTTTCGCGTGATCGCCACGCCGGGGCACAGCCTCGGCCATTGCTCGCTGCTCCACGAGGGGCATCGCCTCCTCCTGACGATCGACGCCTTCGGCCAACTCCTTTTCGGCATCCAGGTCGGCGTCACCAAACCGTTCTGCAGCGATCCGGCCCAGGCGCGGCGCTCCGCCAAGAAGTTGCTCGACCTCGACTTCACGGTCGCCGCCCTCTGCCACGGCCCGCTGCTGCGCGACGGGGCGAAAGACCGCCTGCGCGCCGTGGTCGAGAAGAACGAGTGGTGAGTGGGGACGTAGTGGGCGAGTGCGCCG
>CADCWN010000315.1 GCA_902806415.1 uncultured Thermomicrobiales bacterium
AGTCGCCTTTCAGCGGCTTGTAGGTCGCGTGGTGCAACCGCACGCCGTTCTTCTCGCCCCGCGCGTACCCCAACGCACAGACGGCGTTGAAGACCGCCGTGAACTGGCGCGTCGTCTCCGCCAGCAAAGCGGCCTGTCCGGGGGTGGGTTGGAGGCACACGCGCAACGTCCTATCCATGCCGCACGTATACCATATACGGCGAGTTTTTGCATTGGCTATCGAAGCGGGGCCGTGGCTCCACATGTCCCCCCCCGCATGAATACGGGAGTCCCCTGCGGAGGTTTTCTATGGTGCGGGCGGGGGGCGATGCGGGCGGGGTCGATCGGGGGGGGCCGGGGGCCGCGGTCGCGCGCCTCCGGGCCGGCCTCCCCGCGGCGTGGGCCGGCGGCCTCGGCGAGGCGCTCTGGCTCTTCGCCACCCTGCGCGTGGCCTTCTCGCTCTTCGCGCTCCTGGCCTCGTACCTGGGCGGGCTCCCGGCGCCCTGCGCCGGGGGCGAGCCCGCGCCGGTCCTCCGGGCGACCGGCCGCGCCTTCCGGCTGCTCGGCGTCTGGCAACGCTGGGACGCCTGCTGGTACGAGCAGATCGCCGCGACCGGCTACGACCCGGGGGGGCCGGCGGTGGCGTTCTTCCCGCTGTACCCGCTGCTGATGCGCGCCGCGAGCCTGCCCCTCGCCGGCAACCTCACGCTCGGGGGGCTGGCCGTCTCGGGCGCGGCCTACATCGCGGCGATGACCGGGCTCTACCGACTCGTGCGCCGTGACTTCGACGACCCGGTGGCCCGGCGCGCGATCCTCTACCTCTCCATCTTCCCGACCGCCTTCTTCCTCTTCGCCCCCTTCACCGAGGCGCTCTTCCTCGCGCTGGCCGTCTGGTCGCTCCACACGGCGCGGCGCGGCGCGTGGGGTTGGGCCGCGCTGATCGGCTTCCTCGCCGGGCTGACGCGGGCGCAGGGGGCCTTGCTCGCCCTGCCCCTCGCCTGGGAGTGCCTCCGCTGGTGGCGGGAGCAGGGGCGCCCCTGGCCCCGCCGGATCCCGGTGGGGCTCGTGCCGCTCCTCCCGCCCTGCGGCTTCCTCTTGTTCAACGCCTACAGCAAAATCCACGCCGGCTGGACCGGCGCCGAGGCCCTGCAGGCGTGGGGCTTTCACTATCGGATGCCCTGGACGGCGATAAGCCTGAGCTGGCGGCACATCCGCGCGCGCGGCGACGCCATCGAGGCGCTGAACCTGGCGCTGCTCGCCCTCTTCACCGTCGCCCTCGTCGCCGGCCTGCGCCGGCTGCCGGTCTCCTACACCCTCTACGCCGCCCCGCAGTTGCTGCTGATCGGCTCGCGAGAGTTGTACTTTTCCCCGCTGATGTCGAGCTCGCGCTACGTGCTGGTGCTCTTCCCCGTCTTCATCCTGCTGGCGCTGCTGGGCCGGCACCGCCGCCTGCACTACTCGTGGCTGATCCTCTCGTCGCTCCTGCTCGGGTTCCTCTTCTATGCGTTCTTGAGCGGGCCATTCGTCGCCTGACACCGGCGTCATCCCGCGCACACCGCGCCCCTCCTCCCGCATCGTCCCCCGAGTGCGC
>CADCWN010000316.1 GCA_902806415.1 uncultured Thermomicrobiales bacterium
ACACGCGCACTCACGGCCCCCAGGCGCTCAAGGGTCTGGGCCGCCCGATCGGCCTGACGCTCCTGCCACACCCCGGCTGCGGCGTTGGCCACGATCATCGCCCCGATCATGAAGACGTCCGCGGTCGCCCCCAGGGCAAGCGAGAGGCCCGCGCCGGCAGCGAGGATGCCGGTGAGCGGGGACCGGAGTTGCTCGAGGATCGCGTCCCGCAGCCGGTGGACCTGCGCGACCGGCGGTGCCGCTTGTCGCCGCTCCATGGCCTGTGCCGCAGTGAGCCCCTCCTCGCTGGTGCCGAGTTCTTGAAGCACGCTCACCACACTACGCCGCCCCCACCGCTCCGGTTGCGGATCGGCCAGGTGCGAAATGGCCGACCGCGGACGTTCCCCACCGCGCAGCCTCGCCCATCCGGCAGCGAGAGCGGTCAGGGTGGCGATGTTCATCGGCACGGAGGCGCGCTCGACACTTGGCCCGGCTCGAAAGCCCCAGGCGGCGCCCGCGGCGTTGGCGATTGCCGTGAGGATCGCCGAGTCTCGCGCCGATGCCTCGCGGCGCGCGCCCGAATCGATGATAGCGGCGACTGTGGCGAGGTCGGGGGCGAGCAGGTCGGCGTGACCAGCAAGCCCGCTTGGACCATCCGCCACGCCGATCGCCAGGTCGCACCCGGCAAACGCCACCGCTGCCTCGGAAGTGTCCGAGGCAAACGCGACGAAGGCACCCGCTGCCTGCCTCATGCGGATGATCTCCATAGCGTCATCACTTTCGAAGAGCGACATCCCCGCACGATCTGCGATCGCCCAAGCGGCTGCGGGATCACCGGCGCCGATGACACCTAGCTCGACACTCCGGCTTCGGCATACCTCGATGAGTTCCGCGACGCCCGCTGCGGGTCGCGGTCGCAGCGCGATCACGCCGAGCGCCCGACGGACGTGTGGATCGCGGAGCACCAGCAGGTAGTCGCCCCGGTACCGGAGGCGGATCTCCGCCGGAACCATGTCCTCTTCCGCGACTGGACCGAGCGAGTATGGCTCTCCCGCGGCGTGCGCGGTCGCGACACCACCTGCAAAGACGCCATCGGAGGCCGGTACACCGTCCACCGAGCGGAAGATATCGCCCCACGGCGACCCCGCGGCAGCGGTGATGCCGGCCGCTCGTGCGAGGACCCACGCAGGGTCGTGGGCATTGGTCAGTGGCACCACGGCGTCGATCTCCAGGCCATCGACCAGCAAGCGGGGGTGGTCGAGCAGCAGGACTCCGGGAAGACGGATGGTCCGCTCCGGACGCGAGCCAACCACGGTCGCGCCCGAGCGCAGCGCCCGTGCCGATGCCCCGCTGTCCGCGGCCTCGGCGCCGACCAGGCTCGCGCCCGGGTTAACCAGCAGTAGGGCCGCAAACGTTCGGGAAAAGGA
>CADCWN010000317.1 GCA_902806415.1 uncultured Thermomicrobiales bacterium
GGCGAGTTGGGCCGCCGCCAACGCCTGCCTCGACACCCACGGCGGCAACGGCTTCCTCGACAGCTTCGATGTCGAGCGCAAATTCCGCGAGACGCGCCTCTTCCAGGTCGCGCCGATCAACAATAATCTCGTCCTGGCCTACGTCGCGAACCATGTCCTCGGCTTGCCGAAGTCATACTGACGGACGATGGAGATCCCGAACGGGCGAATGAATCCCGATCGACTCACTCCGGCGGCGCGGCATGGCTCCCTGGCGCTCACCCCTTCGATTCACGGGCGGAAGCCGATCCCCCGGCGCGGGTGCGGCCCGTCAACCTCCGACTCGCGCCCGGCGTGGGGCGCGACCTCCCCGGCCTGCTCCAGGGTCGCGCGGAATGTCCCGCCCAGCGCCTCGGCGAGGGCGGCGCAACCCTCGGCATAGACGCGCCAGAGTTCGCGCGGCACCTGACGTTCCAGCTGCTCTCCGAACCAGGCTTGGTACGCCCGAATCTCCGCGCGCCGCGCCAGATCGTCCGGTTCGCCGGTCGGTTCGTCCCGCGTGCCAGACGGATACCCTGCGAGGGAATCGAGCATGGCGCGCGGGACGCCGAAGGTGTCGGCGATCCGCTGGAGCGAGTGGACGGTAGGCACGACCTGACCGCGCCGCCAGCGCGAGACCTGCGCGTCGCCGACACCGACCGCGCGGGCGAGGTCGGCCTGCGACAGGCGGCGACTCTCCATCGAGTTGTTCAGCCAGAGGGTGAAGCGATTGGGATCGCGCAAGTCAGACACCGGGCCGCGCTCCACAACTAGCGGGTCAGCAGCTTTCGCCACGCCATGCTGCCGAGGGAAAGAGCGGGAAGGGCGTACGGCCCTTCCCTCGCCCTAGTAGCGGACGATCGCCCCCTCACTCGAGGCCGCCCCGCGCGAGGCCGCCTCGGCGCGCTGCCAATTGAGCGTGGCGATGTCGTCGCGCAGGCCGCCGAGCATGTAGCGGAGCTCGCTCGCCATCGCGCAGAACTGGAAGCCCTCGGCGATCCGCTTATTGACCCCCTCCGCGCCGCTGCAATGGATACCGGGCGCGACGCCGTGCTTCAGGCAGGTCTCGCGAACGTGCTTGATCGCCGCGACCAACTCCGGCTTATCGCTCTCCAGCGGCGTGCCAAGGCCGAGGCCCATCGAGGCCGCCATGTCGTTCGGCCCGATGAAGCAGGTGTCCACGCCCGGCGTGCTGAGGATCGCCTCGGCATTCTCGACACCCGTGGCGTGCTCGATCATCAGCACGAGCAGGATCTCCTCGTTGGCGTGCTCGTAGTATTCGGCCCCGTTCGTGTCGAAGCTGAGGTAGTGCCGACCGCCGCCGACCCCACGACTGCCCAGCGGATAATAGCGCGCGGCCTGGACCGCCTGCTCGGCCTCCTCGCGCGTCTGCACGTTCGGCACGACGATCCCCCAGGCACCGGCATCGAGGGCGCGCTTGAAGTGCTCCGGATTGTTCCAGGGGATGCGGACCATCGGGGCGATCGACGAGTGCGCCATCGCGACGAACATCTGCGACAGGGTCTTCTGATCGACCGAGTTGTGCTCGGCATCGACGACCAGCCAGTCGAGGCCGAGGGCGCTGACGAACTCGGCGGATTCGGGGGTCGGCAACGAGAGCCAGGTGCCGATCGACGGCTCGCCCGCCTTCAGGCGACGCTTCACATGGTTCGCGCGCATCGGTTCTCCCTCCACTCCACAGAACGCGATCGGGGTTCATCGGACTGCATTGTACGGCATTTGTCGCCCGGCCAGAAATTTAGGCCCGTTGTCCTGAGGCCGTGTACAACGCAGATCGTGCCCGCTCGTGGGAGCGAAGATACTCACGCCGCAGCAAGATCCTCGCGGAGTTGTACATCGGCGATAACCTACTCTCGTCGCGGAACGCGAGCAGCCCCGGCGCGAAGTTGGCGAGAAAAGTGGGCCGGGCGGCGCGCTCCGGCTGAAGAATAACGCGATAACCATCGCGCTCATATTCCCGTACCAGTTCGCGCAGGCGCTGCTCTTTCGCGGCTTCATATCGAGCATCCATCACAACAACTCCGCATGATCCGGGGCTTCGTCGATTCGCACGAGAGAGGGTTATGCTCGTAACTACCCCAGTTCCGCCAGACGATCGGCCTCCTCTAGCCAGCTGCGCGTCGTGCCGAGGGCGAGGTAGGGGGCGATTTTGAGTTCGGCGGGCGTGGCCGCGCCGACGAGGAACATGGCGGTGCGCAGCTCCTCCACGAAGCCGGATAGCCACTCGACGGTTGCAGCCTCGCCAAGCAGGGCGCGCTCCAGCAGGGGCCGGGCGAGGCCGACGAGGTTCGCGCCGAGCGCGAGGGCCTTGGCCGCGTCGAGGCCGCTGCGGACACCGCCGGTGGCGACGATCGGTAATCCGGCGCGGCGGACCATCCGCACCGCCGCCGGGGTCGGGACGCCCCAATCGGCGAAGAGTCGCCCGAGTGCGGCGAGGCGACCGTCGCCGGCATCGGCGGCGCGCCCCGCCTCGACCGCCGCGAAGCTGGTGCCGCCCGCGCCGCCGACTTCGAGCGCGGCGATCCCGGCGGCGGCAAGGGAGGTCGCCGCGCGGGCGGTCATCCCCGCGCCGGTCTCCTTCGCCACGAGCGGCAGATCGAGTTCGGCGGCGAGGGCGCGGATCGCCGCGAGGCCGCCGCGCGCGTTGGTGTCGCCCTCGGCCTGCACCGCCTCTTGCAGGAAATTCAGGTGCAGGGCGAGCGCCCCCGCGCCGATCGCCTCGATCGCCCGGCGCAGTTCGGTCGCGCCCAACGGTGCCGCCGCGCCCTGCGGGAGGAGCTGCGGCAGGCCGACATTGGCGATCAGGAACGCCGTCGGCGCGGCCTCGCGCGCGACCGCGTAGGTTGCAGTCAAAGCGGGATTGACGAGCATCGCGCGCTGGCTGCCGACGCCCATGGGGATATCGAAGCGCTCCGCCACCCGCGCCAGCGTGCGATTCACCTCCGTCGCGCGCGGGTGGCCGCCAGTCATCCCCGCGATCACGATCGGCAGGGCGAAGCGTCGCCCGAGGAAAGGGGTGGACAGCTCGATCGCCGCGCGGTCGATCTCCGGCAACGGGTTGTGCAGGAGGATGATCTCCGCCCAGCGCGCGGTCGCCGCCACCTCCGATTCGGCGCGGGCCGCCACCGTCAGATGCTCCGCCTTGCGGCGCGAGGTCGCCTCGTCCACCAGCCCCTCCGTTTCCACAATCAGCGCAACGCTTCTCCCGCCCACGGCTCAGGATACCGTATCGCGTCGGCCATCGGCACGCCGCTTGCAGAGGAGAGAACCGATGGAGCGGCGGAATGCGACGGAAAGGCGACAGGGTGATGAGGCGCGGGCGATCGAGCGGGATAGTCCTCGCGCTCGCCATCGGCGGGGTGCTCGGGCTACTCCTGCTGAGCAGTTGCGGCGCGACGACATCCGCGCCATCCTCCACGGCGGCACCGTTGCCGAAGGGCACGGCGAGCGGGACGGTGCCGATGGCGCTGACGGTCCGCCCCGACGCCAGCGCGACCGCCGAGCGGGGTCAGCCGAAGACGCCCGCCATCCGAACGACCGAGCAACCGGGCCGCGTCTTCCCCGGCGCGCAACCGGGCGCGACGATGCCGCTCTCGTCGCCGGGCACTATCCTCACGCCCGCGATGCCCGGCACACCGAGCCCGCCGAGTCCATAGCTAGCGATCGAAGACGCGCGGGCGTGGCAATGAGGAAAGGCGGGGGCCGATTCAGACGCGCACATACTGACCGGCGCCGAGTTGGCGCACCAGCCCCTTCAGTTCGAGCATCATCAGCAGACTGCCAAGCGAGGCGATCGGCAGGCCGCTGGCCTGGCCCAGATCGTTGACGTGGGTGGGACCGTCGCCGAGCATCCGCAGGATGGCGCGCTCGTCCTCGTTGTCCGGTAGCGCGCGGCGTGTCTCGGCCTGCGCCTCCTGACGGACCAGATTCAGCTCGGTCAGGATATCCTCGGCGCAGGTCACCGGTCGCGCCCCTTCCTTGAGGAGATCGTGCGGCCCGGCGCTGTTCGGGCTGAGGATGCTGCCTGGCACCGCGAAAACGTCGCGCCCCTGCTCGGCGGCGAAGTCGGTCGTGATCAGCGCTTGGGCGATCTCAACTGTCGCCTGGCACTAACAGGTCCCAGTCGTGCGCGTTTAGTCCGAATACGGCGAAATCATTGAAGGATACTTGACGAAATTCAGCCCATGCCCAGTTGAGGAAATGGAAGGGTGCACCTCTCCATGGGAGAAATCCGCGCTCGATGTCGATCTGTTGCACTTCTGCAACAGTAGGTTCCCGCTTATGTATTTCCCATCCCAATTCCAGAGCAGACGGGAAAGGCGGCTGGTCCGCAGCGAACAGGGTTGGATGAGCTCGCCTGAAGCGCCATCGCATCTCAAGTTCGTTCGCGCCAAACATTAGCGACCAAGCCGACTTATTTGCCGAGCACGCAGGCAAATCATCGCCGCTAAGTAGCTCGAGAACAGGAGTGTCGTCCCAACTCCCTGCGGCAGCTTTGGCGATCCGGCTTGGGTAATCGGCCTGCACGTGTCCTGGCCGGTTAGTCTATCCGGAGAAGAATTCCGGCAGTCCGCCGTCTGAACTGCCAGAAAATCATCGCGGATGTACTAAACGGCTAGCACAGGTGGCGGATTGCCGCCAGATTGAGACCAACCTGCTCGGGCGTGACCGGACCGGGGATCACCGCGGCCACCGCGGGGTGCCCCAGCGGGAACTGCAGCGCGGCGGCGGCCAAGGGGACGCCGTGGCGCCGGCAGACC
>CADCWN010000318.1 GCA_902806415.1 uncultured Thermomicrobiales bacterium
CCGATGCCACGTTCGAGCAGCAGCGCCAGCTCGTCGAGCTGCTCATCGACCGCGTCATCGTCACGGACGGCGAGGTGGAGATCCGCTACGTTATCCCGACGAGCCCCCGCGGCGAGCAGGGGCGCTTTTGTCATTTGTGTACAGACTATTTCCGCGCGCCACCGCGTGGCGACGGTACGACGGAAGGCCAGCCCCGCACTGTCGTCGAGCGCCGCGAACTCCCGCGCCCAGGTGCAGACCGCGGACGGGTCGACCGCCACGCCGCGATCGGCCAAGAGTTCGGCCATGTCGGCGTGGCTGGGACGATACCGTCGGTACCAACGCACCGCGAGCACGATGATGCCGGACGGGAAGCGATACCCCGAGAGCGGGCGCGCTCCTCCCCCACCGCCCTCACTCTGGCCGATGCTCGCATAACCCTGCACAACGCAAGAGAACCCTGGCGAGTGGCGGTGGCTGACGCGCGACCGTTCTCGACGGGGCCGATGACCGGATGCCCGGAACGGGGCTCCGGTATCGATGGTGGGGCCGAAGGTGGACGCGATACGCACCTCCGGATTCGCTGGGGCTACGCGAAGTGCGGCATGACCTCGTCCATGAAGAGGCGGATGCCCTCCGTCCGCGGGAAGTCCGCGAAGCGGAGTTGCATGTGCGACACCCCGAGCGCCGCCCACGCCTCGATCTGCGCGATGACCTGCGCGGGTGTGCCGACCAGCGACGCGGCCGCATCGGTGTAGAAGGGGCTCGCCGCCGCCAGTTGCTCCGCCTCCTCGCGCGTCGGCGCGATGGCGACGCACTCGCACTGCCAGGTCTTCTTGATCGCGTCGTAGTCGCGGCCAACCGTCGCGCAATGGCCGCGCAGGACGTCGAGCTTGTGGGCATACGTCTCGCCGGTGCCGCCGCCGTTCCACCAGTCGGCGTGTCGCGCGACGACGCGCAGCGTCAGTTGCTCGCCGCCGCCACCGATCATGATCGGCGGCAACGGGTCCGGCTTCGGGTTGAGGTGGGCGTCGCGGACGCTATAGTGCCGGCCCTCATAGGTCACCGCGTCGGTCGCCCAGAGGCGCTTCACGATCTCGACCGTCTCCTCCAACTGCCGGATACGCACCGCAGGCCGAGGGAAGTCGTAGCCGTAGGCCCGGTACTCGTCCTCCTTCCAGCCCGCGCCGATCCCGAAGATAACCTGGCCGGGGAGGAGCGCGCAGAGGTTCGCCACCATCTTGGCCAGCAGCGCCGGGTTGCGGTACGACTGGCAAAGGACGATCGCCCCCCACCGGAGCCGGGGGTAGCGGGCGGCGAGGAAGGTGAGGGTCGTCCAGCACTCGATCACCGGGGTATCGACAGCCTGCCAGCGCGCCCAGGGCAGCACATGGTCAGTGACCCACGCCGCGTCGAAGCGACCCGCCACCAGATCGAGGGTCGCGGTTGTCTGCCGGAACAGCGCCGCATGATCGCTCCCGTCCGCAGGGAACTCCGGGACCTTCCAACCGAATGCCATGCGACTCGCCACGTCGACCTCCTCTGTCATCTAGCCGCACCGCCGCGATCGACCAACCCTGGCGATCCTCGAATCCGGTGGGAGCATAGGCGCTGCGGCGGCGGGGCGCAACACCGGGGAGCGAGGGGCGGCGGCCGTGGACAAGGCCAATACAGGGAGTTGTGTTGGCCGAGGAGGCAATTCCTGTAGCACTACGCGGCTTTCACGTGGGCGCGATGGAGACCGGTCCAGGATCGGGACGGCGCGAACAATGCTGCGCACCTCCATGCGCGCGGTCACGGCCACACGCTCCTCGGCGGGCGACCTCCCTACACCAGCTTCAGGTGCTCGTCGATCTCGCGCTGGTAAGCGTCGACCGCGCCCGTCTCGACCTCCTCGATCGTCACCGCGCGCCCGGCGCGGTCGGACTCGAAGAGGGCGTAGACGAGGGCGACCGCGCGCTTCGCCACCGCGCCATCGACCTCCGGCTGCGCGCCGGTGTGGACGCACTCGGCCAACTCGTACTGCTCCAGTGCGAGGAGCTTGCGGTCGGTCGTCACGAAGTCGAAGTCGTAGTGCCAGGGGCGCTCGCCGCCGAAGAGGTCCGCCGCCACCGGGCTGAGCCGGTAGCTCGGTGCCCATTCCAGGATCCGCTCGTCGTCGATGACCGTGCCGTCGTCGAACGTCATCCGAATCGGCTTGCCGTTGCGGTCGCCGGGGGCGGCGATCGAGCCGCGCGTACCATAGACCATCCGATAGCCCAGCGGCTCGCCATGGCCGGCGTAGTGATCGGTCCATTGGCCGAGGGTGCCGTTGGCGAAGGTGATCGTCGCGAACATCGCGTCCTCGCCGGTCGCCTCGATCGTGTCGGGGATGTACTCGGCCCACTTCTCGTAGAAGCCGCCCGGCCCGCCGGTCTTGCGGCTGTAGCGCAGCTTCTCGTAGAGGCGCACCTTGCCGTAGACGACCGCGGGATCACCGAAGTAGTACTGGAGGATGTCGGCGTAGTGGACCCCGGCGTCGAGGGTGAGGGTGCCGGAGAGCTTCTGGTGCCGCCAGGGGGTGATGAAGAGATCATCTTTCCCGCGCACCGCCGTCTCCATGATGAACTGGCGGTCGCCGATCGCGCCATCGTCGAGCAGGGCGCGGACGAGGCGATTGATCGGGTCGCGCCGGTAGTTCTCCGCGATCGAGAGGGTCTTGCCGCTCCGTTCCGCCGCCGCGATGATCCGGTCGCAGCCGCGGATCGTCAGCGCCAGCGGCTTCTCGCAGAGGGTGTGCAGGCCGAGATCGAGCAGCATCGTCGCGGCGCGGTGGTGGGAGCCGGTGTCGGTCGTGCAATCGGCAGCCTGCAAGCCCTCGACCTCGCGGACCATTTGGGCCGCGTCCTCGAAGACGCGCGGACGAACCCCGAGCAGCCCCTGCGCCTCGTCGGCCAGATCCTCGGCGTTGCGCCGGTTGAGGTCGCAGACCGCGACAAGATCGACATTGTTGTGCTCGCTGCGCGCCAGTTCTCCGAGCCCCGCCAGGTGGCGTCGCCCCATCCCGCCGCACCCGACGATCGCCAGCTTGACCCGTTCCGCCATCGTGACTCCCCTCCCGCTCTTCATCCTGCACTGTCGTGGATGTTGCTATCCGTGATCCGCCGTCGTCTTACAATTTGAGGTCGAAGCCGCCCGCCCTGACCGCCGCGTGGAAAAGATCATCGTCCAGTGTCAGGCCGAAGCCCGGCGCGTCCGGTATCGTCACCCGGCCGTCCTCGATCCGGTAGCCGTCGGCGGCGAGGCCGGACGTGGCGACCTCGTCCCACTCCACGAAGGTGAAGCCGCCGATCGCGCCCGCGAGATGCCCGGCGGCGTAGTTGCCGTAGTGCGCGCCGTAGTGGTGCGGCGCGCTGCGCCGACCCCAGCCGTCGAGCTGGTGCCCGGTCGCCAACCAGGGGGTGAAGCCGTGGGAGAAGATGTCGTATTGCACCACGTCGAGCAGGCCGTCGCGCGCCCAGTCGAGGAGTCGCGGCGAGGCATCGCCCTCGCCATCGGCGATCAGGATCGGCAACCCTTCAGCAGCCAGCCAGTCGTGGAGGTCGCGGTAGAGGATCGGATCCTCATGGAACGGCTCCTCGATCCAGAAGATTTGGCAATCGGCCGTCTCGTGCAGGACCTGCTTGGTGAGGTTGAGGTTGTAGCCGTTGTTGGCGTCGAGCATGAGCGGTGGCTCTGGCCCGACCGCCGCGCGCACCGCCCGGATGATCGCGATGTCGCGCCGCGTCCCCGCCCCGAGCGGCAGGTGCCGCGCGCCGCGCCCGACCTTGATCTTAAACGCCCGGTGGCCGCGCGCGAAACCGTCGCGGGCCTCGTCGGCGATCAGCGCCGCCGCCTCGTCGTCATCGGAGAGGTGGAGATCGTCGAAGTAGAGCGACGTGTCGTAGGTGGGCGCGCGGAACGGTGACGGTGGGGTACGCTCGGCCATCGTCGCCGCCAGCGCGTAGACCGGCTGGCCTGTGCGCTGGCCGATCAGATCCCAGAGGGAGTACTCGCAGGGGAGCCAGCGCGCGGTCGCGCCGTGCCGCTCGTCGAAAGCCTCGCCGAGCCGATCGCCGAGCAGTCCCTGCAACTCCTCCCGCCCCGCGCGGCAGCGACCGAAGCCGGTCGCGCCATCCTCGGTCGTGAGTTGGACGATCGGCACGCGGACGACCTCGCCGTGCGCGCCGAGACGGGCGTTGCTCCCCGCGTGGCGCGGGCGCCGCCCTTCCAGGGTCCCGCCCGCGATGCGGACGATGCGTGGGTTTGCCATCTGCCTCCACCCTTGCCTCCGCCGACACTGTCGGCGTGCAGTATAGC
This sequence comes from uncultured Thermomicrobiales bacterium, assembly GCA_902806415.1. GTDB lineage: Bacteria > Chloroflexota > Chloroflexia > Thermomicrobiales > CADCWN01 > CADCWN01. The sequence goes on from CADCWN010000318.1 coordinate 4,318, forward strand.
AGGGCCGGGCGAGCCGTCGGATAGGGCGGCGCTGCCCAGGGCCGTTGGGAACGGTGGCGACCAACGGCCCTGGGATTACGGGGATTGACATACATCTTGAATCTATGTAAAATGCATCCATCAGTAGCTGTGCGGTGGCGGGTAGTGGGACGGTGCGGGCGATGGGGCGAGACTTGCCGCGCGGGGATGTCCCCGCGCTGATCCTGGCGGTGCTCGACGAGGCACCGGCGCATGGCTATGCGATCGCCCGCGCGATCGAGCGGCGCAGCGCGGGCGTATTGCAGTTGCGCGAAGGCTCGCTCTATCCGGCGCTGCGGGCGCTGGAGCAGCAGGGGTCGGTCAGCAGCGCCTGGGAGACGACCGGGGTCGGCCCGGCCCGGAAGGTCTACACGCTGACCGACGCGGGGCGGGTGGCACTGGCCGAGCGGGCGAGCGATTGGGGCGCGTACGCGGCGGCGGTCGCGGCGGTACTCGGGAAGAGGAGGGTCAGCTATGGATAATCCCCGATTGGAACGCTACCTCGCCGCCGTCGAGGCGCGTCTACAGCCGTTGTCGCCGCCGCAGCGCGACGAGGAGTTGCGCGAGTTGCGGCAACATCTGGACGCGCTGATCGCGGGACACCGCGCGCGGCCTCGGCGACGATGAGGCCGTGACCGAGGCGCTGCGGCAGTTCGGTCACGCCGAACACCTCGGGCGGCAATTACACCAGGCCGCGGTGCGCGCCAGTATGCCACGCCTCTGGCCGTTGCTGCTCTTCTACGCGGGGATGGTTGTGCTGATCTTCGGGTTATTGGCGACGGCCAACGACAAGCCGACCGACTTCCCCGCGACGATCGGCGGCCAACTCCTGTTGGCGTTGCTCTTGCCGTCGGGGATGCTGGTGATGCGGGCGCTCCACTATCTCCGCGTGGGGCAGCCCAACTCGCAAGGGTAGGACAGGCAATTGCGAGACACCGGAAGGGCCGAGTTGTGAGGGGAGATAGAGCGCGGAAATCTAGCGCGCTGCATCAACAGCATCGGTGAAAAAGCCGGCGAGCGGCGCGGTGAACGGCAAGGTTGGCGAGGGGAGTTCCCCATTGGGCGGGATGCACCCGGTTTGCAGATAGCGGCCCGTCGCGCGCTCGGGGCGCTGCTCACGTATAACACTCCGTCGATGATCTCGTAGCGGCTCCCCCCGTCGTGCGGCAACCGCGACCAGTCCGCACGGATCGTCATACTACGTCGCGATTCGCCAGGATCAGAGCCATTGGCAGCCTCGGGTCGCGCCCAGCAGGTATTCTCAACGCAGTATAGCGGCAGCAGCAGGCGGTTGATGGCGGTGGCGAATTTAAGCGGGTCATGGCGGGCGGCTGAAGCCGCGCCTCGCGGGCCTGCGGCCACGAAGCCCGCCTACGCGGGCTGGAGCGCGCTGCAAAATAACCGACGAAGGTCGGTTTCGTGGCGGCGTAAGCCGCCCGCGAGGCGCGGTTTCAGCCGCCCGCCGCTGGGTGGGCAGGATAGCCAAGGGGCGAACGGGTACATAACCGTTCGCCCCTCGCGTCTCCTCGGCATTGTGTCCTGCCCTATTTTGGGCGGGCGATCTCGGCGTTGACCGCGCGCCCGCGGATGGTGGTGTGGCCGAGGGCGGCGACGACGCGCGGGGCGATCGCCTGCGGCACTTCCACGAACGAGTAGGTGTCGAAGAGGTCGATCGCGCCGATTTCCTTGCCCGCGATGCCCGCCTCGTTGGCGATCGCGCCGACGAAGTCGCCGGGGCGGACGCCATCCTGCCGACCGATGTTGATGAAGAGGCGGATCATGCCCGGCTCGGCACCGACGCCGTCGCCGGCCATCGTGTGGTCGTTGCGGCGCTTGACCTCGGGGGTCGCGGCGGCGGCACCGGTCCCGCCGGTCGCGATCTTGATCGCGGCGGCGGCGATTTCCACCGGATCGAACTCCTCGGCCAGTTCATCGACCAGCAGGAGGTACGGCGCGAGCGCGTCGCCGTGCAACTCCTTGACGATCGATTCCTTGAACGCCTGGCGGCGGCGCGCCTCGACATCGGCCAGCGTCGGCACGCGCAACTGCTTGATCCGCTTGCCGATCGTCCGCTCGATGAAGCGCAGCTGGCGCAGCTCGCGCGGCGCGACCAACGTGATCGCGTCTCCCTCCTTACCGGCGCGCGCGGTGCGCCCGATCCGGTGGACGTAGGAGTCCGGGTCGTCCGGCACGTCGTAGTTGATGACGTGGCTGACATCGGGGATGTCGAGGCCGCGCGCCGCGACATCGGTGGCGACCAGCACATCGGTCTGCTTATCGCGGAAACGCTTCAGGGTGCGCTCGCGCTGCTGCTGGGTAATGTCGCCGTGAATCGGCTCGGCGGAGTAGCCGCGCCCCTGGAGCGACTGCACCAACTCGTCCACATCGCGCTTCGTGCGGCAGAAGATGATCGCCGCGCCGGGGTCCTCGACATCGAGGATCCGCCCGAGGACATCGAGTTTGGCGTGGTTCGGGACCTCGTAATACACCTGCGTGATGCTCGGGACGGTCAGGCTGTCGCGATCGACGCTGATCCGCAGCGGGTCGCGCAGATAGCGGCGCGACAGCGCGGCGATTCGCGGCGGGATCGTCGCCGAGAAGAGGGCGATCTGGCGCTCGTCGGGGACGGCGTCGAGGATGAACTCGATGTCCTCCACGAAGCCCATGTCGAGCATCTCGTCGGCCTCATCGAGGACGACGAACTTGACGGCATCGAACGAGATCGTCCCGCGGCGCATGTGGTCCATGATCCGACCGGGCGTGCCGACGACGATATGGATCCCGCGCTGGAGGGCGCGGAACTGGCGCTCGTACGGCTGGCCGCCATAGATCGGCGTGATGGTGATATTCCGGTGCTTGCCCATCGCGTGGATCGCGTCGGCGACCTGGATCGCCAGTTCGCGCGTCGGGCAGAGGACCAGCCCCTGCGGTCGGCGATCCGCCGGATCGATCTTCTCGATCATCGGGATGCCGAAGGCCGCCGTCTTGCCGGAGCCGGTCTGGGCCTGGGCGGTGATGTCGCTGCCACTCATGAGCAGGGTGATCGTCTGCTCCTGGATCGGCGTCGGTTCCTCGTAGCCGAGATCGGTGAGCCCGCGCTGCACCTCAGCGCTGATCCCCAACTCGGCGAATGATTTCATCGTCGCGGTCATCGTCGACCTCGTATCCTTTCCCCCCAGCGCCCGAATTTCGGGCGCGGCATAACCACACTTTTTCAACACCTACTATAGCATATTTGACATATCTCTATCAATGTGCCGCGCCCGCTACCGCTCGTTCGAGCGCGACTCTCCCTCCCTGTGCGGTCACACTGGGTGCGGCGAGAGGCGGCGCGCGGGTTTCCGCGCGCCGCCTCTCGCCGAAATGTGAACCGCCGCCAACCGTGGGAAAACCTTCGTGCTAAAGGACGCGATTGCCACCTGATTCTGGAGTCGGGCGAGGACACGCCGTTGTGTCCACCGCCCGCTACCAGCGGGAAAACGTCGGGCCATTACCATCACAGAAGGATCGTCGTTTGCTCGCCCGTAAAACAGTTCGACTCGCCGTGATTACCGCTCCCAATGGTCCGCCAAAAACGCCGCGATTACCGTTCGCCCCGCTTCACTCGTTCCGTCTGTTCTCGTTGCCCCCGCCCCGCTGTCGTCTCCGCCGTTTCTTTCGGGGCGGCGCTGCATTGATCACAGTCTACGCCCCGGGCGCGCTCACCACATCAGGCAAGCGGCGGGGTGCGGCGGCGGCAAGCGGACGATTTTCGGGATCGACTCGTGGGGGAGACTACCTGTACGAAAGTACAGCGATCAGGGGTCTTTAGACGCGATCGGCGCGGCGGGCGGCGACGCGGCGAGCCTGGCGGGGCGGGGGCGGTGGGTCTCCGGGGCGCGGAACGCGAAGATCAGGGCGATGGCGACGAGGCCGATGGCGGTCCCCCGCAGCGCGGCGTTCGGACCGAAAGCGTCGGCAGCGAGGCCGATCAGCAACGGTCCGGCGACATAGCCGAAGTCGGCCAGCATCCGGTAGGCGCTCATCGCCACGGCGTTCATCCCCGGCGGGGCCATATCGGCGGCGTAGGCGGCGGGAGCGGCCCCGCCGATCCCCGAGGAGCAGCTCCAGGCGAAACAGCCGAAGATGAACCAGGCGTAGGTCGGGGCGAACGAGAAGACGATCATCGCTAGGCCGCTGATGATTGTCGCGGGGACGATCACGATCTTGCGCCCGAACCGATCGACCAGCCAGCCGGAGGGGTAGGCGAGCCCGAGGCCGATCACGCTGATCATCGCCAGGCCGAGACCGATCTGGTCGGGGCCGAGCCTCAGGCGTTCCTCGCCGATCACCGGCACGATGTTGAAGAGCGCGCCGGTCCGCGCGAAGAACGCGCCGAAACTGACCAGGCTGATCAGCGCGAAGCCGGTCTGCGAGAACATCGCCCGCGCCTGTTCCCGGAACGGCGGCAGCGGCACGATGCTAGCCTGCTGCAGCCCGCCGCGCATCCCGCGCGTCTCCGGCACGCGGAAGTAGGCGAACGCCCCGGCGAGCAGGCCGAGCAGGGTGAAGGTGTAGAACGGCGCGGGGAGGCCGAAATGCTCGGCCAGCACCCCGCCGGGGAACGGGCCGATGCCGACCGCAAACGAGAAGACGCCGGAGTAGACGGCGAGGATCCGCCCGCGCCGGGCCGGGGTGCTGATGTCGGCCATCACGATCTGCGAGGCGGTGAGGATCAGCGCCGCGCCCGCGCCCGCCACGAAGCGCGCCCCCAGGAACGCCCAGTAGCTCGGCGCGATGGCGCAGAGGAGGTTGCCGAGCGCGACGATCCCGCCGCCGATCGCCAGCACGTTGCGCCGCCCGATCCGATCGGCGAGTTGCCCGGCGGGCATGTTGAGCAGGAAGCGGGCGAGGCCATAGATCCCGATCGTCAGGCCGATGGCAGATTGCGACACGCCGAAGCTGCGCGCGTAGAGCGGCACGACTGGGACGATACTACCGAAGCCGAGCTGGTTCACAACCGTCAGCGCGCAGATCCAGACCAGGACGCGGTTACGCTCGTACCAATTGCCGCCCGCCTCCGCTTGCATCGATCAGTCCTTCCGCGAGGGCCGGTATCCAGCAACTGAGCGATTCTAATTGGCGCTCGAATGCCCGCGATAGTGGGCAAGTGGCGGCGGATCGAGAGCGGTAACGCCGCGCACCGATTTGAGCAGTGTAACACCACCGGGGGGAATAGCCGCCCTTTCCGAATGGGCGGGCATATCGGGCTGTACGCCGGTGCCATGACACACGAGAGAACCCAGCCCCGGAGAGTTGAACACTCCCCGGGGTCGGGTTCTCTCGTGCTGGCCCTGGCGGCGAATGGCGTTAGCGCTCGACTACGCGGCTGATCTCGGTTTGGATCGTCGCACCGGCGGGGTTGCCATCGATGACGAAGGACGTTTGTTTCGTCACGTTGGGCTGGGATTCCATCTCCGCGCCCGCCGTGGCGGTGATCACGCCATCTTTGACGAAGACGAGCCGTACATAGTAGGACACGCGCTTGGGGTTTTCGCTCGTGATGTCGACCGCCACGGTCGAGCGGGAGCCGTCGATCGCCACGACCGGTTGGCCGAGGCGGATTCGCTGCGCGAGGTTCGAGGCGACCTCGCCCGGAATCGCGAGGACATTGCTCACCTGGGCGTCGAGCAGATCGTAGCCTTTGGCCGTCGTCTCATCGGTGATCAGGAGGGCGGTGCGGGTCCCGCCGGGCGGAACGTCATTGACAGCTCCGGTGACGCCGAGCGGTGGCTTCGCCCCTTCCTTCAGCTTGGGCTTGATCGTGACATTGACATACCGGTCGCTGGTGTTGGTGGTCTGTACCGCGACGACGACGCGCGCGCCGTTGGACACGAAGACCGGTTTGCCGAGGGTGATCCGACTCGGATCGATCGTCGAGGATGACCCGGTGGATGGGGTGGGGGAAACCTGACGCGCGGCGGTCGTCGGGCTAGGGCTCTGCACGGGGGCGGCGCTCCTCGCGATCGGCGTGCCGGGCGGGGTCGTGGGGGCGACCACCGCCGTCGTCGGGGTACTCACAGCCCCGGTCTGCTGACCGCAGGCGGTGAGGACGAGGAGGAGCAGGAGCGTGAAGAGGGGGGATGATCGGCGGAGACGAATCGACATGGCGGGAACTCCTCATCTTCAGCGGGATCAAAATCGAGCCAAAAAAGTGCCGTGAAATCGCTAGCGCAATCGGTCGCATCGAGTGGTGGGCGCTCGTACGTCTCGCACATTTCCCTCTCGCTGGCACACCGCCTTTCCTGCTGCTTTTCACTGCCGCCTCGGCACAGCGATGGGTCGGAGCATCGACCGGGGGTCTACATCGAGAATACCGCTTGATCCCAAACGGAAACCAAACAGCGGCCCTCGTCGCGATCAGAGCTCGTAGCAGCGCCTCGTATCTCGTTGCTGCGGCATGCGCCCTGCTTAAGCGGGCGGGGTGCTGCTGGGGTAGACTACGGCAACCGCGCGGCTGATCCTCCGGGTGGGCGGTGCCGGGGTGAGGGATTGATCAGCCGGTAGTCGGTAGTCCGTAGTCCGTAGAGGGGCGTGGGAAGGCTGTCGCGCGGCGGGTTTCTCCGAGCCAATTACTACCGACTACCGACTACCGACTACGGACTACCCTCGGAGGCCCAGATGCTCGATGTTCGCTTGCTCGGGACGGCGGGGATGCAGCCGCTGCCGGGGCGTCGGCTCTCGGCGACGCTGGTGCGGTTCGGCGGGCGATTGATCTTGCTCGACTGCGGCGAGGGGACGCAGGTGGGGGTCCACGAGGCGGGATGGGGCTGGCGTGGGCTGAGCGCGATCCTGCTGACGCACATGCACGCCGATCACACCCTCGGCCTGCCGGGTCTGCTGCTGACGCTCGGCCATAGCGGGAAGGGCGAGGGCGAGCCGCTGACGATCTACGGGCCGGAGCCGCTGCTGCCGGTCTTGCAGGCGCTACGCCTCTTCGCGCCGCGACTGCCGTTCCCGGTCAACGCCGTGATGTTAGAGGGGGGCGAGACGTTCCCGGTCGAGGGGGTGCCGGGGCTGGAGGTCAGTTGCGCCGCCCTGGCGCACGAGGTGCCGTGCCTGGCCTATGCGCTGACGGTGCCGCGCGCCCCGCGCTTCGACCCCGAGCGGGCGCGCGCCCTCGGCGTGCCGCAAGCCGAGTGGAAAACGCTGCAACGCGGCGAGGCGGTGGATGTCGATGGGCGGTCGGTCGCGCCGGGTGATGTGCTCGGCGCGCCCCGACGCGGGCTGCGCGTCGTCCTGGCGACCGACACGCGCCCGACCCCGGCACTGACGCCGTTCGTCGCCGGGGCCGATCTGCTCATCGCCGATGCGATGTACGGCGACGAGGAGGGCAAGCCGAAGCGCTGGGAGGCGCAGCACCTGACCTTCGCGGAGTCGGCCAGGATCGCGCGCGACGGTGGGGCGCGGCGGCTCTGGCTGACCCACTTCAGCCCCGCCCTCAGCGACCCCGCCGCCTACCTCGACCGCGCCACTGCCATCTTCCCCGCCACGACCCTCGGGCGCGACGGGCTGACCGAGACGCTGAACTTCGAGGAGTGATACCCAACTTCGACGGAAAATTCGCGATGCTAGCCAACGCAAGACACCGGATGAAATTGTGGAGGCGATCATCGCGCGGTTGCCTGCCCGATTCGTTGCTGTTCATTGAAAACAAGGAGTGGATAGCTGGGCTATCGTTGTATACTCCTGTAGACAATGAGCAACGTTGCGAGAGGCGTGATGGCCCAAATTGTCGATCGCGAGAGCGACGAGATCACGGAACTGATCGAGCGATATACCGAGCCGCATCCGTCGCGCCCCGGCTTCGCTCAGTGGCGTGTGAAAGAGCGTGGTGTGCCGATCTGGGCGCTGATCGGTGCGCTGATTCTCGATGACGCTTCATCGGCCGATGCGGCGATACTCGATGATGCACACTTGCGTGCCGCGCTGACCGATAAGCAAGCGCTTGCCCGGATTGCCAGGGAATATGACCTGTCGCCCGAGTCGGTCGCGGCCGCCATCGCCTATTACCAGCGGTACAAGCGTTTCATCGATGCCCGACTGCTCCTGAACGCCTCATAAAGATGGTGGCCTTCTACATCGACGAAAATGTCGCGGTCGAGTTAGCCGCATTGCTGCGGCGATATGGTCATGGAGCAGCCACAACGGGAGAAGAGCGGCGACTCGGTGCCTCCGATGCACACCAGTTGCTCCACGCTGCTCAGCGTAACTGGATCGTCCTGACGCACAACCGCTACGACTTCCATTTGCTGCATACCGCGTGGCTGTTATGGGGCGATGCGTGGCACAACCCCCCAAAGGCACGCCGGTATCCTCATCATCGAGCAGACACGGCGTTTCAGCAGCGTCGATCTCGCTCGTCTCATACCGACTTCGGCGGAAAACCTGCGATGCTGGCTGGCCGCTGAAGCCACGCCTCGCGGGCCTGCGGCCACAAAGCCCTGCTACCCGCGCAGGATACACCCGCCTGCGCGAGCTGGACAGGCAAGATTTTCACCCGAAGTCGGTATCATTGATGACTTTGTCGCCAACCCTGAACACCAATTGACCAATGCGCTCTACGACTGGAAGCCGACCCGAGGGTAGACGCATTACCAGCAGTGAGCTTTCAGTGCGCTTTGCCCGGTCGCCTGTGTCGGCGCTCGGTGCGCTCATAGCGGTCACCTCCAGAGCGATTCGCTGCTGTTCGCCGTCGGCTGCGGGCGGAAGTTGTGCGCGACCAGCAAGTCCAGGTTGAGATCGGTGCCGAGGCCGGGACCGGTCGGCAGGTCGAAGTGGCCATCGTTGAAGGTGACCGGGACGGTGCAGAGGGCGTCGCGCAGGGCGCGCTCCCCCTCCATCTGCTCCAGGATGAGGAAGTTCGGGATAGCGGCGGCGAGGTGCATCGCCGCGAGGGTGCAGATCGGCCCGCCGGGATTGTGCGGCGCGATCGGGATGTAGTAGGTGTCGGCCAGCGAGGCAATCTTCCGCACCTCGGTAATCCCGGCGGCGTGCATCAGATCGGGCTGGGCGATCTTGCAGCCGCCCCCTTCCAGCAGTTCGCGGTACTCCCAGCGCGACAGTAAGCGCTCGCCGGTGGCGATCGGCACCGGCAGTTCCTGTTGCAGCCGGATCATCGCCTTCGCGTTCTCGAACGGGATCGGTTCCTCGAACCAGCCGGGCCGGTAGGGGAGGAATGCCCGCGCCGCCGCCACGGCGGTGCGGGGCGAGAGGCGTTCGCCGCACTCGACGAAGATCTCCGTGTGCGGCCCGGCCCCCTCGCGCGCGGCGGCCATCAGCGCGGCGGCATCCGCGATCGCCTTGGCCTCGTTCTCGCGCAAGAGCGCGGGGTTGAACGCCCCCCACTTAAAGCCGGTGAAGCCGCGCCGGGTCGCCTCGCGCGCCCCTTCGTAGGCCGCCTCGGGGGTGGTGACGCCGCCGAGCCAGTGGCTGGCGTAGCCGCGCAGCCGTGTGCGGAACGGCCCGCCGAGCAGGCGGTAGACCGGCACCCCGAGGCGCTTCCCCTCGATGTCCCAGAGGGCGATGTCCAGCGCGGCCAGCGCGGTGGAGAGGGTCGCGCCGCCGCGCCAGCGCCAGGCGTGATACATCTCCTGCCAGTGGCGCTCCGGGCCGGACGGATCCTTGCCGATCAGCACCGTGCCGAGCTCGTGGATCGCCGTCTCGACCGACTCGATCGCGCCGTGCAGCGAGCCTTCGCCCCAGCCGTAGACCCCCTCGTCGGTCGATACCTTCACGAAGAGCCAGTTGCACCACTCGATCCAGTACTTGAAGGTCTCGATCTTGGTGATCTTCATCGCTCGCCCCTCCCTTCCCTCGCCAAGCCGCCCGTCGACGTGAGCGGCCCCGATGCAATCGGTTCACAAATCGGCGTGCTCAACATGGTGCTGTCCCAGGATTGCGCGCACAGTGTAGCAGCGCAACAGGGGGATCGTGCCGCGACCGGGAGACCGCCACGGTTGGTGGTGGCGCGCCCCTCCCCGAGCCGACTCGTGAAAAGGAGAAGCAATATCGTTGCTATACTTACAGGAGAAGCGCGTTCTGCGGCGATGTCGAGGTGGCGGCGATGGCGATGGTGAAGGTGGGGGAGGCGATCCGGCGGTTGGAGCGGGAGGGTTGGTTCCTGGTCCGCACCACCGGGAGCCATCGGATCTTCCGCCATGCGACCAGACCGGGGACTGTCACCGTGCCGGGCAAGCCGGGCGACCAGCTCAAGGAGGGGACGTGGAACAGCATCCAGGAGCAGGCGGGGTGGCGGTAGCCACCCGCCGCACCTACGCCATCGTGATCGAGTGGGCCGAGACGAACTACTCGGCGTATGCCCCCGATGTGCCGGGCTGCGTCACCACCGGGGCGACGGTCGAGGAAACGATCGCCAATATGCGGGAAGCGCTACAAGCTCACCTCGAAGTGACCCGCGAGTATGGCGAGGCGATCCCTGAGGCGCAGACACGCGTCGCGATGGTCGATGTGGCGATCGACTAACCGCCCGCTATACCGCGCTTCCTCCCTCCTCTAACGCTTCCTGTTTACGCGGTCGCGCTCCGGGTTGTCGCATCTAGGACGCTGGGGATCGACGGTGGCTCACCGGAGGTCGCGCGCAGGTCGAGGAGGCGCAACCCTTCTTCCAGCATGAGGAGCGCCCCCGCCCGTTCCGGCGCGATCGTCGTCGTCGCCCCGGCGGCGCGCAACGCTTCTTCCTGCTCGCGGCGCGGTGCGCGCGCCAGGATCGGCACCGTCGGGTTAATTCGCCGCGCCTCGCGCACCACCTCCCCGGTCGTGCCGACATCCGGCAACGCGACCACCATCAGGCGGGCGCGGGCGATCTGCGCCGCCGCGAGGATACTCTCGCGGGTGGCGTCACCGTAGATCGCCGGGACACCCGCCGCGCGCAACTGCTGGATGCGGTGGAGATCGGTCTCGACCACCGCGACAGGCACGCCCGCAGTTTGCAGGCCGGCGACAACCTCCTCGCCGACGCGCCCGTATCCGGCGACGACGACGTGGTCGCCGAGGGTCGCCTCCGCGAGTCCATCCGGCGCGGGTGTCCCAAACAGCCGCGCGAGCGCCGGAATCCGTTCGAGCGCGCGGGAGATGGGCGGGGAGAAGCGGAAGGCGAGCGGCGTGAGGATGATCGTCAGCACCGACGAGGTCAGGATCAGGCTGTTGAGCCGTTCCGAGATCGCGCCGACCTCGCGCCCGGCGTTGGCGAGGACGTAGCTGAACTCGCCGATCTGGATCATCCCCAGCGCCGTGAAGACGGTCGTCTTGCCGCCGAGTCGGAACGGGGCGATCGCGATGAAGGCGAGCACCGCCTTGGCGACGACGATGAAGAGGGTCAGACCGACCACAGCGGGCAGATTGCGGACGATGAAGGTCGGGTCGATCAGCATCCCGATCGAGACGAAGAACAGCGTGGCGAAGAGGTTGCGCATCGGCACGATCTCGGCGACGACGCGGTGATCGAACTCGGTCTCGGTGAGGAGCAGCCCACCCAGGAACGCGCCGAGCGCGGGCGAGAGGCCGAGCACGCCGCTCAGTGCGGCGGTGCCGAGGGCCAGGACCACGGCGGTGAGCAGGAATAACTCGGCCGAACCGAGGCGCTCGACGCGCAACATCAGGCTCGGGACGACGCGCGCGCCCAGGAGGACGGTGCCGCCGATAAATGCCGCCGTCGTGACGAAAGTGCGGGCAAGCTCGCCGAACGCGACGCCGTCGCCGCCCGCCAGTCGCGGCAGGATGGTGATCAGCAGGATGACGATGAGATCCTGCACGATCAGCATCCCGAGCAGGACGCGCCCGTGCGACGAGGCGACCTCGTCGCGATCGAGCAGCGTCTTGAGGATGACCATCGTGGAGGCGATGGCGATGACGCCGCCGAAGAACAGCCCCTGCCGGGTCGGCCAGCCGAGCGCCGCGCCCAGCCCGACCCCGGCCAGGATCGTCAGGGCGACTTGCAGGAGAGTCCCGGCCAGCGCGACCCCCCGGACACACGCCAACTCCTTCAACGAGAACTCGATCCCGAGCGCGAACATCAGGAAGATGACGCCCACCTCGGCGAGGGCGCTGATCTGCTCGCGATCGCCGACGAAGCCGGGGGTGGACGGGCCGATCGCCATGCCCGCGAGGAGGTAGCCGACGATCACCGGCTGGCGCAGCAGGTGGGCCACGAGCCCACCGACCAGGGCGATCCCCACGGCCACGGCCACATTGAGGATCAGGTGCAGTTCTTCGCTCATCGCGTCTCTCCCCCAATGGTATTGCCGAGACGCGCCGCTGTGTTGAGGTGGGTTAACCCCTCCCCGCCGCCCCGGCGGCGACTCTCCCCTGAAGGGGGAGGGTGAGGGCGACCGGGCCAACGCGATGGGCATTCGCGGGAGGCAGTACTAAGAGTAGCGCGGAATTGCCCCGTTGCCAAATCGTTGCGCCTTTCTCGGGATGTAGCACGAGGAAGGTCAGAGGTTATGGCGTGGGGGCGGCGGGGTGCGGAGAAAACGAGCGGCGCGGCAACGTTTCATTGCCGCGCCGCCTGGCGCACCACACCCGCACTGGCGTGAGGATGGGGGACGCTATTCGACCTCGACGATCGCCTCGATCTCGACGGTGATCCCCGCCGGGAGCGAGCCCATCCCGACCGCCGAGCGCGCGTGCTTACCCGCGTCGCCGAAGACTTCGAGGAAGAGATCGGAGCAGCCGTTGATGACGCGCGGTTGCTCGCCGAAGTCCGGCGTGGCGTTGACCATGCCGAGGACCTTGACGACCTGTTTCACGCGGTCCAGATCGCCCAGGGTGTCCTTCAACACAGCGATCAGGGTCAGGCCGACCGAGCGCGCGTGGGCATAGGCGTCATCGACTGAAACGTCCCGCCCGACCTTGCCGGTCGGCATCGAGCCGTCGGCGTTGTGCGGACCTTTGCCGGCCAGGTAGAGCAGGTTGCCGGTCTGGACGGCGTGAACGTAGCTGCCCATCGGCGCGCCCACCTTCGGCAGCGTGACCCCCAACTCTTCCAGGCGTGCCTCGATGCGCATGCTCCCCTCCTTCGTGATGATCTAATACACCATTCTCCCCGCGAGTGGCCCGCATCGTAGCGACCCCGGCGGGGCGCGTCAATCCGGGCGGGGGCGGCTGGCGCAGCGAGGCGGGCCGCGCCGGTGTACCATGTCACGGCTCGCCCCCTGGCGACGTTGTGACCATAGTGGGGAGTACTCGATGTTCGATAATGCCCCGATCCCCGCCGATGGCGCGCGGGTCTTCTTCGTGCGGCATGGCGAGGTCCATAATCCCGGCGGCATCTTCTACGGGCGCTTGCCGCGCTTCCGCCTGAGCGAGCGCGGGGAGGGTCAGGCGGCGGCGGCGGCGGCGGCCCTCGCGCTCGAACCGCTCGCCGCAATCTACACCAGCCCGCTCCTGCGCGCCCGCCAGACCGGTCGGATCATCGCGCATGAGCACCCCGGCGTGCCGATCGGCACCTCGCGCGGGATCCTGGAGATCCGCACTCGCTTGCAAGGGTCGCCGACCGCCGCGCTTGACGCCACCGACTGGAACTTCTACGAGCCACCCCACCACGAGGACGACGAGACGATCGCGGAGATCGCCGCGCGGATTGAGCGTTTCTGCCGCCTGGTCGCGCGCCGCCATCCCGGGCGGGCCGTCGCCGCGGTGACGCACGGCGATGTCGTGGCGATCGCTCGCGCCCGCTTCGAGGGCTGGCCGCTGGCCCTCGCCAGCCTGCGCGGCGCGGTCTACCCGGCGACGGCGGGGATCCTCCGCGTCACGTTCGGCGCGGGGCTGGCCGCGACCGATGTTGCCTATGTGCAGCCGTGGGCGGCGGAGAGTCGTGAGTCGTGAGAGGGGACGGAACAGGAGACACGGAGGCACGGAGGGGGCGGGGAGGGACGAGGGACGAGGGCTGGGGATAGGGTGCTGGCGATCGATGGGGGAGGCGGGGATGTCGAAGGTGATTCTGATTACGGGGGGCAGTCGCGGTATCGGGCGGGCGACGGCGATCCTCGCGGGCGGGCGGGGCTGGTCGGTCGGGGTCAATTTCGTGGGCGATGGTGAGGCCGCCGCGCGCACGGTCGCCGCGGTCGAGGCGGCTGGCGGTTGCGCGGTGGCGATCCGGGGCGATGTCGCGATCGAGGCGGATGTGCTCGCCATCTTCGATGCGACACAGGAAGCGTTCGGATCGCTCGACGGGTTGGTGAATAATGCCGGGATCGTCGCCCCCGGCCTGCCGCTCGCCGCGATGAGCGCCGAGCGGCTGCGGCGGATCTTCGAGGTCAATGTGTTCGGGGCGTATCTCTGCGCCCGCGAGGCGGCGCGGCGCCTCGGGCGGGCGGGCGGCGGGCGCGGCGGGGCAATCGTGAATTTGTCTTCCGCCGCCGCACGCCTGGGGGCACCGAACGAGTATGTCGACTACGCCGGATCGAAGGGCGCGATCGACACGATGACGATCGGATTGGCGAAGGAGTTGGGGCCGGAAGGGGTGCGGGTCAACGCCGTGCGGCCCGGCCTGATCGCGACGGAGATCCACGCCAGCGGCGGCAATCCCGATCGCGCAGCGGTCCTGGGCGCCGGCACCCCCCTCGGGCGCGAAGGGACTGCGGAGGAGGTCGCCGAGGCGATCGTCTGGCTCCTGAGCGATGCCGCGTCATATGTCACCGGGGCATTGCTCGATGTCTCGGCGGGCCGATAGCGGGTCGCGAGCGCGAGTGTGCTGCGGCGGCCAGCGTGGGAGTTCCGAGGGGTTGAAACCCCCGGTTGGGGGTGCCTGCGGGCACCACGAATCCTGTGACTCGGCACAGGACCACGGTCCACCTTCGTGGACTAGATACCGATCAAGCGAGGTGGTCGCCATCGTGCGCGCACAGCCGCATTGGTCCGAGTCTACGTTGACGGGCGCAGCAGGCGGGTGTGGAAGGCGTATTTGTCGCCGCGATAGACCGACTCGGCGTACTCGATCGGCTGGCGGCGCGCGGTGTAGGTGGTGCGACGCAGCAGCAAGACCGGGCTGCCGATCGCGATCTCGAGGAGCCCCGCGTGCTCTTCGGTCGCCAATCCGGCCTCCAGTTCCTGGTCGGCCTCGATCGGGGGCAATCCGAAGCGGGTCTCAAGCAGGCCATAGAGGGAGGTTCCGACGAGATCGGCCTCCAACAACTTCTCGCAGCCGAAGAAGCTGATCAGCGACCGTTCGAGCGCCAGCGGCTCATCGTCGGCCAGGCGCGCACGGTAGAGGCGAACGACGCGCTGGCCGGTCGGCACCTGGAGGCGCAGCGCCGCCACGCCGTCCACCGGCACCATCCCCATCTCGATCAGCCGCGCCCCCGGTCGCTGGCCGCGCGCGCGGATATCCTCGGTGAAGCCGGTCAGCGCGGTCAGTTGCTGCGCGATCTTCGGCCAGGCGACGAACGTCCCCTTGCCCTGACGGCGATAAAGCAACCCCTCATTGGTCAGCTCCACGATCGACTGGCGAGCGGTCATCCGGCTGACGCCGTAGCGCTCGGAGAGTTCGCGCTCGGAGGGGATGAGCTCGCCGGGCTTCAGGTCGCCGCTCCGCACGCTCTCGCGGATGATCTCTCGCAACTGGTGATAGCGGGGGATAGAAACCATCGCTGACCCTCGCTCGCTACATATCCCAGGGAGCCTGATCCTGAACAACGGTTAACCTGTTGTATAGACCAATTTACTGTTAGACTACGCGCCCCAGCGAACCATGTCAACCAGCCCGGTTCTGGTCGTATCAAGGTCCGAGCGCCCCAAGGGGGCCGACCGGACGCGATTGACAAGCGCGGAAAAGTGGGTATTATGTGGGAAGTGGTCTATACAAGTAGATGACATCCGATCGATCGCGATCGGGGCGATCGGTGTCGGGGGACGCGGATCGTGGATTTTCGGGGATAGGATTGGGAAACGTCGGGGGGGGCGACCGTCGCGAGGATGGGGCTGCGGCGGCAATCCGACCGACACGAGCGAGGGAAGGACGACAGATGACGATCGATGCACAACATTCTCAGGCGCGGGGCCGGCTGGGTCGGCGCGACTTCCTCCGCCGCGCCGCCGCGCTGGGCCTCTCGGCCTCGGCGGTCGGGGCGTTCCTCGCGGCCTGCGGCGGGGCTAGCCCGGCCACTACCACGGCGCCCTCGGCGGCACCGAGCGCGGCCCCGAGCGGTGCTGCGGCCAGCACTGGCGCGAGCGCGGCCCCGACTTCCGTCCTCGGAGGCGGCGCGGCGGCGACCGCGACGACGGCACCGGCGGCCTCGGCGGCCCCGGCGGGTGGTGGGACGGCCACGCGCGCCGCGACCTCGGCGGTGGCGACCGCCACGCGGGCGACGACGGCGGTCGCTGCGACGGTGCCGAATGTCGTCACCAGCAAGAGCGGCTTCAAGGGGACGTTGCAGTACTGGGTCCTCAACTACCAGCCGAACGGCGCGAACCAGACCGGCAAGCTGATGGACGCCGCCACCGCCGCGTTCACCAAGGCCAACCCGGATATCAAGATCGAGACGACCGGCTACACCGGCGATCAGGCCGGTTTCACCAAGATCTCCCAGGCGGTGCAGGGCGGCGGCTCGGTCGACATCTTCCGCCTGCCGTCCGACATCCTGCCGCAGTTGGTGCGTGACAACCTGATCGCCCCGATCGACGAGTTCCTGACGCCCGAGGACAAAGCGGACATCTACCCGAATATGCTCACGGCGGTCAGCGTCGGCGGCAAGGCGTATTCCTGGCCCCTCTGGGTGCCGCCGGTCGGGATGTACATCAATCTCGACATCTTCAAGGAGCGCGGCGTCGAGCCGCCGAAGGCGGGCTGGACCTACGATCAGTTCATCGCCGCCGCCAAGCAACTGACCTTCACCCGCGCGAACGGCGACAAGGTCTATGGCTACAGCGGTGTGATCGACCCCGGCATCGTCAACACCTGGCCGTTCATCATCGGCGACGGCGCGCTGCCGCTCAGCGCCGACAACAAGCAGTACACCTGGAACACCCCTCAGGCGGTCAGCGGCCTGAAGAAGCTGGTCGATCTGGCGCAGACGGGCGCGCACAAGGTCGCGCCGCCGGACTTTGGCTCGCAGGCGACCGCCGACATGCTCACCTCGTTCCAGGATCGGAAAGTCCTGGCGATGTACAGCGAGCCGAGCGGCGCGTCGTCGGGCTACCGCGCGAACAAGGTCAACTTCGACGTCGTGCCGATGCCGATCGGCGCGAGCGGCAAGCCGATCACCGCCGGCGGTATCGGCCTGATCTCGGTCACGGCGATCAAGGATCGCGCGAAGCTGACGGCGGCGATGGACCTCGGGCGCTACCTGACGAGCGCGCAGGTCAACGTCGATGTGCCGGGCTTCTACCTCGCACCGGGGGCGCGCAAGTCGGTCAAGGTCGCCGACCCGATCGACAAGTTCACCCCGCTGGTCGAGAACTGCTACATCACGCCGATCATCGCCGAGTGGCCGCAGATTCGTACGATCCTGCACCCCTACATCCAGAATGCGGTCTTCGGGCGGACGACCCCGGAGGCGGCGTTCAGCGAGCCGGCGCGCGAGATCAACGCCATCCTGGCAGCGCGACCGTAAGGCGCGCCCTGAGGGTGGTCGCGGCGGGGGGCGGTGGCTGGCACCGCCCCCCGTGGCGTGGCGGCGTGCTACACTCCGCCACGCCACGATCGCGCGAGTTTGCCCCCCACCGAGTACCAAGAGGGAAGCTATGGCCGACCTGACCGCGAATCGCACTTCGGCAAGCCGCGCGGGTGCCGAGAATCCGATCGTGCGCTTCTTTAAACGCTATGGTTGGGGTTATGCATTTGTCCTCCCCAGCCTGATCACCTTCTCCGTCTTCACCCTCATCCCGGTGGTTTGGGCATTTATCATCTCCCTGCAAAACTATCGCCTGAACGGGGACAGCACCTGGGTCGGCTTCGAGAACTACCGCCTCGCCTTCACCACGCAGAGCGGCGTCTTCAAGATCGCGATCCGCAACACCCTGCTCTACACGGTCTTCGCCGTCGCGACCAACCTGTTCGTCGGGCTGGTCCTGTCGAGCCTGATGCAGCCGCTGGGCAAGTGGGCGCAGACCTTCTTCCGCGCCGCCTACTACCTGCCGACCGTCGTCAGCGCGGTGATCATCGGTGTGATCTGGCGCTGGATCTACAATGCTCAGTGGGGGTTCCTCAACTACGTCGTCGGGCTCTTCGGCATCCCGCCGCAGCGCTGGATTGCCTCGCCGGACCTTGCCCTCCAAAGTATCATCGCGCAGCGGATGCTCACCGTCCCGGCGACGGCGATCGTCCTCTTCAGCGCGGCGATGGCGAGCGTGCCGAAAGAATTGTATGAGGCCGCCGCGCTCGACGGGGCCGGGGCGATCCGCCAGTGGTGGAGTATCACCCTGCCGCTGATCAAATCCACGACCCTCTTCCTCGTTGTCCTCTACACGATCGCCTCGTTCGAGGTCTTCGACCTGATTCAGGTGATGGTGCCGAGCGGCGTGGGGAACAGCACGCAGGTGATCGTCACGCAGATCTACCAGACCGGTTTCCAGCAATATCGCTACGGCGTTGCCGCCGCCGAGGCGTTCATCTTGTTCCTGATGATCGCCGCCGCCGCCGCCGTGCAGTTCCGCCTCTTGCGGAGCGATGTCGAATATTAGGGGCGAGCTGCGGCTCACGGAGGCAGACCGATGGCGGTGACGCTCGATCGACCGGGGGGACCGGTCGCGCCGGTCGTTCGCGACAGCACCACGCAGCAGCGGATCGGGCGGATCGTCGCCTGGGTCTTGCTGATCGGCGCGGCGCTCCTCGCGCTCTTCCCGCTCTACTGGCTCTTCGTCAGCGCGCTGACGCCGACGCAAGAGGTCGTCAAGACGCCGCCCGATTTCTTCCCGGTCAACGCCAGCATCGAGAATTTCCGCAAGCTGTTCGCGCAGGCGAAAGATTATCCGCGCTGGTTCGCCAACAGCCTGCTGATCACCCTCAGCATCACCTTCTTCCACGTCTTCGTCGACACCCTGGCCGGGTACGGGTTCGCCAAGAAAGAGTTCCCGGGCAAGGGATTCCTCTTCGCGATCTTGCTGAGCACGCTGATGATCCCGCCGCAGGTGACGCTCGTCCCGCTCTACATCGTGACGCGCAACCTCAACTTGCTGAACAACCCGCTGGCGGTCATCCTGCAAGGGACGGCGAACGTCCTCGGCGTCTTCCTGATGCGGCAGTACATCCAGACGCTGCCGCGCGAATTGGAGGATGCCGCGCGGGTCGACGGCTGTAGCGAGCTGGGCGTCTTCTGGCGGGTGATCCTGCCCCTCTCACGCCCCGCGATGGGCGCGCTGGCGATCTTCACCTTCGTGCGCCACTGGAACGACTACATCTGGCCGTTGATCACCCTGACCAAGAGCGCTAACTACACCCTGCCGGTCGGCGTCGCCAGCCTCCAGGCCGAGTTCCAGACCGACTACGGGATCATCTTCGCGGGGGCCGCCCTCGCCGCCCTGCCGATCATCGTCTTCTTCCTGCTGTTCCAGCGCGCATTCCTCGAAGGGGTGCGGATGGGCGCGGTGAAGGGGTAATCGCTTCCGCCGTGTCGCCAACATATTTGTCGCCGGTGGTCCCCCGGTCCTGCCGAAGAGTGGCCCTGTCGGGAGGTCCGCTCTTCTGGCAGACTCGGGGGACTGCCGTGCCTGTCTGACGACGCGGCGATGGGCATTGTGCCGAAAAAGTGGGGGAATGATGACGGCATTCGAGCAAGAGCGGCGCAATAAGGTGCAGCGGCTGCCCGCGCGCGGACAATATGAGCGCGAGGAGGTCTACCGGATCGTCGATGACGCGCTGATCTGCCACGTCGGCTTCGTGATCGACGGGCAGCCGTTCGTCATCCCGACCTTGCACGCCCGCGATGGCGACACGCTGCTGCTGCACGGCTCGTCCGCCAGCCGGCTGATGAAGCATGCGGGCGCGGGCGGCGCGCTCTGCATCACCGTGACCCAGGTGGATGGGATCGTCCTGGCGCGCTCGATCTTCAACCACTCGATCAACTATCGCTCGGCGGTCCTCTTCGGGCGGGGGCAACTCGTCACCGCGCCGGAGGAGAAGCTGGCGGCGCTCGCCTGCTTCACCGAGCGGCTGCTGCCGGGGCGCTGGGACGACGCCCGCGAGCCGAACCGCAAAGAGTTGAAGGCGACTGCGGTGGTCGCCGTCCCGATCGACAGCGCCTCCGCGAAGGTGCGGGTCGGCCCGCCGAAGGACGACGAGGAGGATTTGGCGCTGCCGGTCTGGGCGGGGGTGCTGCCGCTCGGGCAATCCTACGGCGAGCCGCTGGCCGATCCCGGCGCGGCGGCGGAGTTGCCGCTCCCCGAGTATCTCGCCGCCTACCTCGCCGCGCGCCGCGAATGAGGCACCGCCAGCGGGGTCGCGTCTCTCACCATCGGCTATACTTTTCGATGGTGAGAGACGCGACCACGCGGAGGGAGAGATGCCCGCACTCCACGATCTCGAACGGCTCAAAACCCTCCGCTCCCTCGATCTCCTCGATCCTGCGGCGGAAGCCGCCTTCGATCGACTGGCGCGGCTGGCGGCGCGCTCATTGGGCGTGCCGGTGGCACTGGTGTCGTTCGTGAGCGCCGATCGTCAGGTTCTGCGCGGGGCGGCAGGGGTGCCGGAGCCGGTGGCATCGCAACGTGAGCTACCACTTTCGCATTCGTTCTGTCAGCATGTCGTCGTCACCGAAGCGTCGCTGGTCGTCGCGGATGTGCGCGAGCATCCGCTGGTGCGGGACAATCTGTCGATCCCGGATTTCGGGGTCGTCGCCTATGCCGGTATTCCCCTCCGCACGAAAGACGGGCAAGTGCTCGGGTCGTTGTGCGCGATCGATAGGCGTGTACGCACCTGGACCGAGGAGGAAGTCGCCACCCTGACCGATTTCGCCGCCGCTGCGATGTCGGAGATCGAGCTACGGGCGACCGTGCGCGAGGCCGAGCAGTCGCGACGCGAGTGGCTGGCCTTGCTCGACTCGAGCGGCGAGGGGGTCTTCGGCTTCGATACCGCCGCGCGCTGCACCCATATCAACGGGGCGGCGCTGGCCTTCTTCGGCTACACGGCGGAGGAGTGCCTCGGTCGCGATATGCACGATCTGGTCCAGTCCCGCCCCCCCGACGGCTCGCCGCAGACGCTCGAAGAGAGCGTGATCTATCAGGCGTTGCAGACCGGCAGGGCGATCCACCTGCGCGAGACGGTCCTCCGGCACAAGGATGGCAGCCCCTTGTCGGCGCTGTGCTCCTGCTCCCCGGTGCTGAAGAACGGCGTGGTGGCCGGGGGGATCGTGACGGTCGTCGACATCGGGGAGCGCAAGCGGGCCGAGGAGTGGCAGCAGCTCCTGGCGGAGGCCGGGGCGACGATCGCCGTCTCGCTCGATCACCGGACGATCCTCTCCTCGCTGGCGCGGCTGATCGTGCCGCGCCTCGCCGACTGGTGTACGCTCGACCTGGTCGGCGATGACGGGCATTTGGCCCGCGCGGCCTACGCGCACGCCGATGCGGCGAAAGAGCCGCTCCTGCGCGAGATGGGCGAGCGCTACCCGCCGGCCGCCACCGAGCCGAGCCCGATCCTCGCCGCCTTGCGCGATGGTTCCCCGAAGCTGATTGCCGAGGTCTCCGACGGCGATCTCGCGGCGTTGACGCGCGACGATGAGCATCTCCGCCTCGTCCGCGCGCTCGGCCTCGATTCCGGCATCGTCCTGCCGATCCAGGCGCGCGGGCGCACCCTCGGCGTCCTCTCGCTCGTGCGGGTCGGCACCCGACGCTTCAGGGCGACCGATCTCCCGCCGGTCGAGGAGTTGACCCGTCGCTGCGCCCTGGCGCTCGATAACGCGCGCCTCTACGCGCAGGCGCAGGAGGCGGTGCGCCTGCGCGACCAGTTCGTGGCGATCGCCTCGCACGAGTTGCGCACGCCCGTCACCAGCATCCGCGGCTACGCGCAGCTCCTCGAACGCCAGGCGGCGCAGGGGACGCTCGATGCGGCGCGGGCGGGGCGCCACGCCGGGCATATCGTCGCCCAGGCATCGCGCCTGGGGGCGCTGATCGGCGACCTGCTCGACGCCTCGCGATTCCAGCAAGGGCGGCTCGATCTGAATCTGGAGGCGTGCGACCTGACGGCGCTGGCCGGCGAGGTGCTGGCGGCCTTCCGCACCGCCCCCGAGCGCACCCCGCGTCACAGTTTCCGTCTCGTCGCGCCCGGGCCGGTCGTCGGTCAGTGGGACCGCGCCCGGCTCGATCAGGTGCTGACGAACCTCGTCTCGAACGCCCTGAAATATTCGCCGGAGGGGGGCGAGGTCTGCGTGGAGGTGCGCGCGATGCCGGACGACCGGGCGGACCTCCTCGTGCGTGATCAGGGGATCGGGATCCCGCCGGAGGAGCAGCCGCAGCTCTTCCAGCCGTTCGCGCGCGGCGCGTCATCGCACGGGCAGATCGGCGGCACCGGCCTGGGGCTGTACATCGTGCGGCAGATCCTGGAAGGGCATGGCGGCACGATCGCGGTCGCCAGTGTCCCGGGTCACGGCACGACATTCAGTGCCTCGTTGCCCCTGGCCGCCGCCGCGCCGCCCCTGGCGCTCCCCGCCGATTGATGGCCTGTCCCTTGCATCCCCTCTTCTTGCGGTGGCGCGGGCGGCAATCCTGGCGGACGACGAAATACAACGCCCTCGCGGGGCATTAAATGGATGATGGCACCGGGCGCGGCGTCTCGCCCGAGCGGTGCCGCTGACGAGTCGAATAGGAAAGTGAGCGGGTGATGGTGACGAACGAACCGCGCGCGCGGGAACAGGCGACCCTCGGCGGCGGCTGTTTCTGGTGTCTTGAGGCGGTCTATACCGAGTTGGCGGGGGTTGAGCGGGTGGTCTCCGGCTATGCCGGGGGGCAGATCGCCGATCCGTCGTATGAGGCGGTCTGCAGCGGGACGACCGGCCACGCCGAGGTGGTGCAGATCACCTACGATCCGGCGACCATCGCATTCCAGGATCTCCTCGATGTCTTCTTCACGATCCACGACCCGACGACGCCGAATCGTCAGGGGCACGATGTCGGCTCGCAGTACCGCTCGGCGATCTTCACCCACAGCCCCGAGCAGCGGGCCACGGCGGAGGCCACGGTCGCGCGACTGACCGAGGAGCGGTTGTGGGACGACCCGATCGTGACCGAGATCGTGCCGCTGACGAAGTTCTACGCGGCCGAGGCGTATCACCAGGATTACTTCGAGAATAATCCGGGGCAGCCATACTGCCAGGTGGTCGTCGCCCCGAAAGTGGCGAAGTCGCGGAAAGTCTTCTTCCGGAAGCTGAAGGCGGGCGTCGCCTAAGTTGAGCCTGACAGCGCGACGGTCGGGGGCGGGCGCGACTCCTCACGTCCATTCCCGCCCGTCGCGTCCCTTCTCGAACGGTGAAAGGTCGTCGATGCTGCCGGGTAAACGCTCCGGGCGTGTCGCAGGGCGAGAGCGGCGCACATCCCTATGGGCGGGAGTCGCTGGCGGGCGACCCCCCAGGGCGGGCGCGTCGGCCCCCTTCGGTCTGTTCCGGGAGGATCGCGGCGCACTCGTTGCCGGCCTGGCCTTTTGCGGCTATGCCCTGCTCTTCGCGATCGTGCGTCGCAATCGCAGCGCGGCCGCCGATCTGGCGCTCACGCTGCGGCTCCAGCGGCGGCGGGCACCCTGGTTCACGCGGCTGATGACGGGGGTTAGCTGGGCGGGCTTCCCACCGCAGAGCCGCCTGATCCCGCCGGTGCTCGCGCTCGGGTTCTGGGTCTGCGGTCGCCCGCGCGAGGCGCTCTTTCAACTCCTCGCCGTGGGGGCGACACTCCTCGCGACGGTCGCGAAATCGCAGCTGCGTCGGCCGCGCCCGCTTGCGCCACTGGTGCGAGTCGTCGGCGCGCCCCTGGGTGGGTCGAGCTTCCCCAGCGGCCATGTGCTGAGCTACATCGGCGTGTACGGTTTCTTCGCCCACCGCGTTGCCGAAATCCTCCGCCCGGCGTGGTTACGCCGCCCAGTCGTGGCGCTCATCTACGGGCTCCTCGTGCTAATCGGGCCGAGCCGGATCTACCAGGGGCATCACTGGCCGACCGACGTGCTCGCCTCCTATCTCCTCGGCCTGAGCTATCTGATCGGGCTCACCGCCCTCTACCGTCGTGCGCTGGCGCGCTGGGGGGCGGGGTCGTGAGCGGCGCGAGGTCGGCGCGACTTCGCATCATCGGGAATCCGAATGCCGGGGTGAAGGCGGGGCTGCCGATCAACCGGGCGACGGTCGCCGACGCGCTCGCCGCCCTGGCGCGGCTCGGGGTGGCTGGGGAGGTGGTGCTGGCAGAGTCCGCCGCCGAGGCGAGCGCGGGGGCGCGCGACGCTGTGCGGCAGGGCTATGACCTCGTCATCGCGGCCGGCGGCGATGGCACGGTCGGCACAATCGCCTGCGAACTCCTGGACAGCGAGACGGCGTTGGGGATCATGCCGCTCGGGAGCGTGATGAATGTGCTGCGCTCGCTCGATCTGCCGCGCGATCTCGGGGCGGCGGCGGCGATCATCGCGGCGGGGTCGTCGCGGCGGATCGACGTCGGCGCAGCGCGCGGGCGGATCTTCTTCGAGTCGGGGTCGGTCGGGATGAACGCCGCGATCTTCCGCGAGGTGAACCGAATCGATCGCGGCGAATGGCGCGGCCTGCTCGG
Organism: uncultured Thermomicrobiales bacterium; assembly: GCA_902806415.1. Classification (GTDB taxonomy): domain Bacteria; phylum Chloroflexota; class Chloroflexia; order Thermomicrobiales; family CADCWN01; genus CADCWN01. The sequence goes on from CADCWN010000318.1 coordinate 29,062, forward strand.
CAGTATCTGGGTCGCGCTGCGCTACAATCCCGCACGGATGACGATCGCGCTCGACGACCGGACAATACGCACCCGCGCCCTGCTGATCACCGTGTCGAATGGCCCCTACACCGGTCTGGGCTTCACCGTCGCGCCGGGCGCGCGGCTGGATGATGGCCTCTTCGATCTGCGGATCTTCCAGGGCTTCTCGCGCTGGGAGTTGCTGCGCCATTTCGCCGCCATCGCGTTCGGGCGACGGCGACCCTCCCCGAAGATCGAAACGTATCGCTCGGCGCAGGTTCATGTCGCGACGGTCCACCCGCTCGCGGCGCGCGCCGATGCGCACGACCTCGGCACCACGCCGATCCTCTTCACCGTGCGACACGGGGCGTTGCGGGTGATCGTGCCGCAGGGCGCGACGGGCGGGGCGGCCGCGATGCTCAGTTCGCGGTCGCGATCGGGTCGGTGAGCGCCAGTATTCCACCCGCTGGCGGCAAGTTCCGGTAACTGGTGAACCTTTGCCATCGAGAATATTTCTTCGACCGTAACTTGTATCGTTTGGCGTCACGATTGCCGCCAACGGCACAACGATGTGGTTCCGGGGAACAGTAGGTCGGCGACGAGAGTCCCGAAGTGCGAATTTCCCGATGGGGACTATACAAACCGGGGGGTCTGCCCTATACTCGCTGTACGCTGGTCGTCTACGAGTGTGCAGAGCCGGTTGAGGTGCTGCCCCACCTCGCGGTTTGCTCGTTCCGTTGTTCTGACCTGGCGGGAGGAGAGGTGTGGAGTCGTATCACGGGATTCCCCGAAAGGATCAAGGACACGGAATGAGCTACCAGGACAGGACCCTCACCTGCGCCGATTGCGGCCAGGATTTCACATGGACGGCCGGTGAGCAGGAGTTCTACGCGCAGCGCGGGCTGACGAACGAGCCGCGACGCTGTCCCGATTGCCGCCGCGCGCGCAAGTCGCAGCAGGGCGGCGGCGGCGGCGGTTACGCGAGTGGCGGCGGCTACGGCGGCGGCGGCGGCTACAGCTCCGGCGGCGGCTACGATCGCCCGCAGCGCCAGATGTTCGCGGCGGTCTGCAGCCAGTGCGGCAAGGAGACCCAGGTCCCCTTCCAGCCGCGCGGCGACAAGCCGGTCTACTGCTCCGACTGCTTCGCCGAGAAGCGGCAGTCCAGCGGCTACGGCGGCGGCGGCGGCTACGGCAGCCGCGATCGTTACTAGGGCGAACACGCGGGCGGCTGGGGCAGCGCCGCCCGAATGGAAACGTGGTGAGCAAGGGGTGACACCAAATGGTGCCACCCCTTTTCGCGCGCTGTGCCTGAGAGCGTTCTCAGGCGGCGGGTTGGCCACCGGGCGCCCGATGCGGTACGGTTTGATGCGCTGAGACTGACTGGCTGTGCATGACGAGAGATTGATCGGGGAAGTTGGACGGCGGGGTGTGGTCGCGCCCGGTGCGATGCGGGAGCCGTCGCTGATCCTGCTCCTCGCCCTATTTGGTTTGCTCGGGGTCGTCTTCGGCGTCTGGCAGGTGCTACTGGCCGACCTCAGCCGGGATCTCGCGCTGTCACCCGGCCCGCTCGGCCTGGCGCTCTCGGTCGGCTTCTGCCTGTCCATCCCGGCGCTGTCGTTGGGCGGGCGGCTGGTGGAACGGTGGGGCTATCGCGGGACGATTGCGGCCGCCGGCGTGCTCTTGAGCCTATCGATCGCGTGCGTCGCCGCGATTGGGGAGTTCTGGCAACTGCTGCTGGTGCTGCCGCCCTTCTATGCCGCCACCGGGATCTACGATGTCGGGATCAACGCGGCGGCGGTTCGCTTCGAGGCACTGACCGAGCGGCGCGTGCTGACCTACGCCCACGCCGCCTTCAGTGCGGGCGGGGCGCTCGGCGCGCTCGCCAGCGGCGCGTTGGTCGCGGGCGGGGTGCCATTCCGGGCGCTCTACCTGGGGGTCGCTGTGCTGATCGGCCCGGCCCTGGTCTGGATCTGGTGCGGAAACCTGCCGACGCGGGCCGCCGCCGCCCCGGCGGAGAGCGCTGACACCGCGCGCCTGCGACGGAATCCGGCCCTGTTGCTGATCGCGGCGATCACGGTCCTCGCGTTCCTCTCCGAAGGGGCGATGGAGAACTGGTCGGCGATCTACCTGCGCTCGTCGCTCGCCCTGCCGGCCCTCCTGGGCGCGTCCGGGGTGGCGACGTTCCACCTCGCGATGACGATCGGGCGGTTGGGGACGGCGGGCGCGCTGCGCCTCCTCCCCCGGCTGACCCTGCTGCGGCTGGCCGGCGCGCTAGGCGCGGCGGGGATGGCCCTCTCGCTGGCGACGACCTGGCCGCCGCTGATCCTCTGCGGCTTCCTGCTCGTCGGCCTCGCCTTCTCGGGGGTGGTGCCGGTCGCCCTCTCGCTGATCGGGATCATCGCGCCGGAGCACACCGGTCGGGCGACCGCCGCCGTGATGACCGTCGCCTACGCCGGGTTCCTGGTCGGGCCACCGTTCATCGGGGGGCTGGCCGAGGCGTTCGGCCTGCGCCGGGCGCTGGCCTCCATCATCCTCGCGGGGCTCGCGACGGTCGCGCTGGCGAGCGGCGGACTGGCGAGGCGTGCGTTC
>CADCWN010000319.1 GCA_902806415.1 uncultured Thermomicrobiales bacterium
CGCCAGGAGGATTGGGAAGACTCGCCGCCCGGCTGGCCGCAGCGACCGACGTACGGGTGATCCGCACGCCGGATCGCGGCGGCGGTTGTGATGGAATATCGCAATTAATTGTTTCGTTGGGCCGATGATTCGACCCCCGCCTCGTCAAGGGAGCAGCGACCTGACGACCTGGGCAAACGCCGCCGGTGCCTCTTGCGGGACGTTGTGCCCGACCCCTGGCAGGAGGCGGTGTTCATAGGGGCCGGTGAAGTGCGCGCGGTCCTCGGTCGCGCTGTGGCCGACCACGCCGTCCGCGCCGCTTTCGAGCACGATCGTCGGGACGGTGATCGGCGGTCCTTGCGCGATCCGATCTTCGAGCGGTTGGTAGCGCGGGTCGCCCGCGACGAGCCCGAAACGGTGCCGGTAGGAGTGGATCACGACGGCGACGAAGTCGGGGTTGTGCAGGCTCGGCGCGGAGGCCGGGAACGCTTCGGTCGCGCCCGCCCAGGTCGGCGACCAGCTGCGCCACAGCAGCGCGCACAACTCGTCGCGGTTGCGGTCGAGGCCGCGCCGCCCGCGCTCGGAATGGAAGTAGTATTGATACCAGTAATTGCGCTCCCACGCGGGCGGGATCGGCTCGCCCGCCCCGGCCAGATCCTGAACGTTGTAGCCATCGACGGATACCAGGCCGGCGATCCGCTCGGGGTGGAGCGCGGCCACGATGCACGCCGCGCGACCGCCCCAGTCGTACCCCGCGACGACGGCCCTGGCGAGCCCCAGCGCGTCCATGAAGTCGAGGAGATCCTGCGCGAGCGCGGCCTGCTGCCCGGATCGCAGCGTCGTGTCGTCGCGAAAACGGGTGTCCCCGAAGCCGCGCAGATACGGAGCCAGGACGAAGGCACCGTCGGCTGCGAGCGCGGGGGCCACCTCGTCGAACGCCCGCACATCGTAGGGGAACCCGTGCAGGAGAATCACGGGCGTCCCGGTGGGGTCGCCGGTCGCCTCGTAGGCGATGTGGAGAACGGGGGTCGCGACACGCTGGATAAGGGGTCGTCCCATGCGGCTATCCTCTCGGTGGTCGGTGGTCGGTAGTCGTACCCTGAAGGGCATAAATCAGTCGTCAGTGGGCGGGTCGCTGGTGGTCGGGCGGTCGTCGGTCGTGTCATGCGCCCCGCTCGTGATCGGCGAGGACTGCGGCGATCGCGTGGCGGGAGATCCCGGCGAGGACGGGGTTGGTGTGCTGGTAGTAGGGGAGGGCGATCAGCCCGACGGACAGCGCCCAGCCGCGCCCCCGCGCCCAGGTCGCGTCATCGACCGGGAGGGCGGCGCGGAAGACGCCCCGCGTCTCGGCGGGGAGGAGGTTCCACGCCACTTGCAGGTCGCAGGCGGGGTCGCCCACGCCCAGGCACCCGAAGTCGATCACGGCGCTGAGTCGGCCCCCCACGGCCAGGAGATTCCCTGATTGCAGGTCGCCGTGGCTCCAGGTGGGCGGGCCGTGCCACGCGGGCGCGCGGAGGGCCGCTTCCCACGCCGCCGTCGCCGCGTCGGTGTCGATCATGCCGCGCAGGGCGGCGATCGCGGCGCGGGTGGGGGCGTTGCGCGTCGCCAGCGGCACGCCGCGCGAGGAGGGCGGCCCGCCCGTGGGATCGATCCGGTGCAGGGCGGCGATGAACCGCGCCAGGGCCGTCGCGAAGTGGTGGGGATCGGCGATCCGCTCGATCGTCGCGTTCTCGCCCGACAGCCAGCGGTAGACGGACCAGGGCCAGGGGTAGTCCGCGCTGGGCGATCCCTGCGCGAGCGGGACCGGGATGGCGAGCGGCAGGAGCGGGGCCAGTGCGGGCAGCCAGCGCCCCTCCTTCTCCACCTGCCCGACCGCCCCGGGGATGCGGGGCAGGCGCACCGCCATGTCGTCGCCGAGCCGATAGAGGGCGTTGTCGGTCCCGGCGGAGGGGACCGGCGCGATCGGGAGGCCCGCCCACTGCGGGAACTGCGCGGCGACCAACCGCCCCACGAGCGCCGCGTCGGTGTGTACCTCGTCGGCGTGCATCTTACCGGGGGGCATGGGCAACTCCTCGATTCGGCGCGAATTGGTGGCGCGACACGGGCGGCGCGGCGTGGAATCGGGCGGGGTTCGTCGGCCCGGCGGCGCACGATGAACCCGCCGAAGCGTAGGGGATCGGCGGCGCGCGCCCTGACCGTTTGGACAGATCGGGGGCTGGTCTTCGGGGGGCAAGCGTCGGGGAGTGATTGTACATTACCAAAGTTTGGTAAGCGGGCGGGGTGGGGCGATGTAGGCGAGCGAGACGGCAGGAGGTCACTGGGGCGGTACGGCGGTGGGTGTGGGTGGGTGTATGCAATACGCCCGCCCACGCCGGGGAGGTCTGCGGACGTGGCGGGCGCGACCGGCGTGCGGGCGTATGCAATACGCCTCTACAACCGGCGGCGGTGCCCGTTACCCGAGGAGCGCGTTATTCCCAACACCCGATCCTCCCTGTCCCTTCCGTGTCTCCATGTCTCCTGTTCCGTTCCACTGGCCCACCGGCCGACTGGCCCACCGGCCCACTTCGGGGTGGTATTCTCTAGGTCGGTCGCCCGGACACTGGCCGCGAGTTTCGCCGTCTGCCGTCTGCCGCCTGCGAGGAGGACAACGATGACCGCGCGCCCCGCTCGGCGGGTGCAACGATCCCGGCGCGGGGCCGGGTGGGCCGCCCGGCCCCGCCGACTCGCCCGGCGGGCGCTGGGGCGTGACTGGGCGATCGCCTGGGTCTTCATGGCCCCGCTGGTGATCCTGCTCTTCGGCCTGATCGGCTACCCGCTCGGCGCGGCGGTGCGCGTGAGCCTCCGCGACGCGGTCGGGCGGGCGACGCGCGGGTACGTGGGGCTGGAGAACTACGCCCGCCTCTGGCAGGGCGACGCCTACCGCGAGATGCTCCTGCTCACCGCCAAATTCGTGGCCTTCTCCCTGGCGGGGCAGTGCCTGCTCGGGCTGCTCACCGCGCTCCTGCTGGGCCGCGCCGTCCCGCGCTGGCGGGGGCTGCTGACCGGGCTGATCCTCCTCCCCTGGGTCGTGCCGGATGTCGTGGCGGCGGTGACCTGGCGCGGGCTCTACGACCCGATCAACGGCGCCCTGACCCAGATCCTGCTGGGGCTGGGGCTGATCACCCCGGCCCGCCCGGTCATCTGGCTCGACCGCGCGACCGCGCTCCCGGCGGTCAGCTTGGTCAATATCTGGAAAGGCGCGCCGTTCTTCGCCATCCTGCTGCTGGCGGGGCTCCAGGCGATCGACCGGGCGCTTTACGACGCGGCGGCGGTCGATGGTGCCGACCCCTGGCAGCGGTTCCGCCACGTCACGCTGCCCGGCCTGCGCTATGTCCTCGGCGTGGCCTCGCTGCTGTCGATCCTCTTCAGCCTGAACGCCTTCACCCTGATCGCCCTGCTGACCAACGGCGGGCCGACCGGGGCCACCACGATCTTCCCGATCTTCGTCTACCGGCTCGCCAGCGGGCGCGGCCAGCCGATCGGCGCGGCCGCGGCGCTCTCCCTGGCCCCGCTCCTGCTCCTGCTGATCGCGCTCCTCGGGCGCGGGCTGCGCGGCAACGAGCGCACCCTCGCCCGCGCCCCCCGCACCTGGGCGGTGCTCACCCGGCCTCTCGTGTGGCTGGTGGGGCTGCCGTTGCGCGCGGCGGATGCGTTGGCCGACGCGGTCGCCCGCGCCCGCCACTGGGGAGACCGATTCGCGCGCGGCGGGGCGGGCCTGACCCTCGGCGCGATCCTCGCCTTCGCGCTCGGCCCCTTCTACTGGATCGTCGTCACCGCCTTTAAGTCCAATCAGCAGATCACCACCCAGCGCTCGCCGTTCTGGCCGGACCCCTGGACGACCTTCCAGTTCGACTTTGTCCTGACGAAGACCGACTTCCCCCGCTGGCTCGGCAACACCCTGCAAGTTGCCCTGGTCAGTTGCGCCGTCGCGGTGATCGTCGGCGCGCTGGGGGCCTATGCGCTCGCGCGGCTGCACTTCCGGGGGGCGGGCGGGCTCGCGGCGGCGATCCTCGGCACGGCGCTGGTGCCGAGCGTCCTCTTCCTGATCCCGCTCTACCTGCTGTTGAGCCAGCTGCGCCTGTTCAACACCCCCTTCGCGCTGATCGTCGCGTACCCGACCTTCGGCCTGCCGATGGCCTGCTGGCTCTTGCTCGGCTACTTCCGGGCGCTGCCGGAGGAGTTGGTGGAGGCGGCGCTGATCGACGGCTGCACCCACCGCCAGGCGTTCCTGCGGATCGTCCTGCCGCTGAGTCGCCCGGCCCTCCTGGCGGTCGCGCTCTTCACCCTCACCGGGGCCTGGAACGAGCTGCTCTTCGCCTCGATCTTCCTCCGCACCGAGGCGCTGTGGACCCTGCCGCGCGGCCTGAGCATGATGGTGACCGGGGACATCTTCCCCTATGGGCGGATGTTCGCGGCCAGCCTGCTGATGGCGCTCCCGGTGATCGTGCTGGCGGCGATCGGCCAGCGCGCGATGGTCAGCGGGTTGACGGCGGGGGCGGTGAAGGGGTAGGGGGAACGGGGAACGCGGAAGTCGGAACGCGGAATGGGGAATGGGGGGAGGGGTGTAACCCCGCGCGGTCGGAATCCACGGGGTACAATTCCATCGTGAACCGCGATCTGTCCCCTGCACACGCCGTGCGGTAATGCCGGGGCGGGGACGGGCTGAGACCCTGCGCGACGTGATGGGGACGGATGGAGAGCGGCACACCGACCAGCACGCCGATAGGGGCATACGCGGGGGGCGACGGCCCCTCGGCGATCCTGGCGCGCGGGCTTCGCAAGACGTATGGGGAGCACGTCGCCGTCGCGGGGGTCGATCTGGCGATCGGGCGCGGGGAGATCGTCGCCTTCCTGGGGCCGAACGGCGCGGGCAAGACGACGACGATCAAGATGCTCACCGGCCTCTTGCAGCCGTCGGCGGGGTCCGCCGCGATCCTCGGCCACGATATCCAGCGCGACCCGATCGCGGCGAAGGCCAGCTTCGGCTATGTCCCCGACACCCCGAACCTCTACGGGAAGCTGAAGGGCTGGGAGTACCTGCGCTTCATGGCGCGGCTCTACCGCGTGCCGACCGCGCGGGCGGAGGCCCGCGCCGCCGAACTCTTGCGCCTCTTCGATCTCACCGACGCCGCCAGCGATCTGGTGGAGGGCTATAGCCACGGGATGAGCCAGAAGATGGCGCTGGCGGGGGCGCTGGTCCACGACCCGCGGGTCCTCTTCCTCGACGAGCCGACCGTCGGGCTCGACCCGCGCTCGGCCCGGCTGATCAAGGATCTGCTGGTGCAACTGCGGGCGCGCGGCGTGACCGTCTTCCTCTCCACGCACATCCTCGAAATCGCCGAGCGGATGGCCGACCGCGTGGTGATCATCGACAAGGGCGCGATCGTCGCCGCCGGGACCCTGGCCGAACTCCGGCACGGCGGCTCCGGCTCCCTGGAGGATATTTTCCTCGGCCTGACCGGCGGCGCGGAGTACGCGGAGTTGGCGGGGGCGTTGGGGTAGGGGAGTAGTCGTCAGTCGTCAGTCGTCAGTCGTCAGTGGCTGGGCGATGGCAGCCCGGCACCGTGCCAGCAGGCAGACCGTACTGACGACTGACGACTGACGACTGACGACTGACGACTGGGGCGTTATGGGCCACTTCTTCTCCGATCTCCGGCTGCTGCTGGGGCTGCGCTGGACGCTGACGTTCAACACCTTCCGAGGGCGCCCTTGGTGGCAGCAGGCGCTGCAAGTGCTGGGCGTGGTCTGGGTCGGCGGGTGGCTGGGCTTCGTGTCGGCGATCGTCGGCTTCGGCGCGGGGGCGCTGTTGCGGCGCTTCCCGGGGAGCGGGCTGGAGGCGTTGCTGCCCGGCTTCATCCTCACGGCGGTCGCGCTGCTCATCCTCTTCAGCAGCTTCGCGGTCGCGCTCGGCTCGCTCTTCCTCTCGGGCGACCTGGAGACGCTGATGATCGCGCCGGTCAGTCGCCGCGCCGTCTTCACCGCCAAGATTCTCGACGGCCTGACGACCTACTACGGGCTCGTCCTGCTCACCGCCGTCCCGGCCCTGGTCACCTACGGCTTCGGGCTGCGCTACGGGCCGCTCTACTATCTGCTCGCCCTCGTCGCCGTCCTCGGGACCCCCCTGCTGCCCGCCGGGCTGGGGGCGCTGCTAACCCTGCTCGTCGCCCGCTTCGCCCCCGCCCGCCGCGTGCGCGAGGTGCTGGGGCTGGTCGGCGCGATCATCGGGATCGGCTTCAGCCTGATCGGGCAGACCTCGCGCCTCTGGACGCGGCGCTTCGCCGGGGCCGACAACGATCCTGGCGTCTTCATCGACGGCCTCCAGCAGATCGCCGCCGTGCCGCTCCCCTCGATCGTCGCGGGGCGGGGGCTGGCCGCCGCCGGGGACGGCCAGTGGCTGGCGGCGCTCGCGGGGGTGGCCGGGTTCCTGGTCCTCACGTTCGGATTCTTCATCGGCTGCGTCGTCGTCGCCGACCGGTTCTACGCGACCGGCTGGGCGCGGATGCAGGGTGCCGGAACGGCCAATCGCAACCGCGCCCGCGCCGCGCGCGACGCCGCCAACGCCGGGTGGCTCGGGCGCGCGCCCGCCTGGCTGGCGATCGCGCTGAAGGACTGGCGGGTCATCCCGCGCGATCTCCGCAACTTCGCCCAGTTGCTCGCCCCGCTCTTCATCCTGCCGATCGTCTACATCAACCTCCTCGGCGGCGGTCGCGGCGGGCGGCGCGCGGGCGATTTCGGTGACGTGCTGGCGGGCTTCAGCGGGGGCGACTTCGATCCGTTCGGCCTCGTCGTCGCCACCGGGATCCTCGTGTCCACCGTCCTGATCTTCCGGCGGATCGCCTCCAACGCGATCAGCATGGAGGGACGGGCCTGGTGGATCCTGAAGATCGCGCCGATCTCGCCGCGCGAATTGCTGCGCGGCAAGCTCGCCGCCGCCCTGATCCCGTTCGCCATCCTCAGCACCGTCCTGCTGCTCGGCGCGGAACTGTGGCAGCGGTTCAGCCTCCTCGGCTTCGCCTACGGCTGGCTCGGCATCCAGCTCCTCGGCGCGGCGATCCTCGCCACCGCCGTCGGGGCGTCGGCCCCCTGGGCGCGGCTCGACTGGGACGACCCGAAGGGGATGACCTCGGGCTGGGGTTCGCTGCTCTCGCTGCTCGCCGGGACGACCGCCGCCGGGCTGGCTGGGCTGGCCCTCTGCCTGCCGATCCTCGCCGCCGCCTTCCTGCCCGGCCTCACGCTCGTCGCCTGGCTCGTCGGCCCCCCCCTGGCCATCGCGATCGTCGCCGCGACGGTCTGGGCCTCGCTCGACATCGGCGCGCGGTTCCTGGCGCGGGTGGGGGAGGCGGGGTGAGCGAGTCGTCAGTCGTCAGTTGTCAGTGGTTGGGCGATGGCATCCCGGCACCGTGCCAGCAGGCAGACCGTACTGACGACTGACGACTGACGACTGACGACTCGCCTACACTGGCGGCCAGCTGAGCATCCAGCCGCCGTCGACGAAGAAGGTGCTGCCGGTGCAGTAGCTCCCCTCCTCGGAGCAGAGGAAGGCGACCATGCCGGCGATGTCGTCCGGGCGGCCGGCGCGGCGGATGGGGATTTGGGCCTCGGCCCAGGCCAGGTGCGCGGGGTCTTCCTGGGCGCGGCGGTTCATCGGCGTCAGGATCATCCCCGGCGCGACGTCGTTGACCGTCACGCCGTGCTCGCCGAGTTCCAG